>NZ_QJTG01000035.1:0-36723 GCF_003217275.1 Bacillus sp. 196mf | reverse complement strand
CCCCCCTGTTTGATATACTCAGTATTTACAAATGGGAGGCATATGAAACTAGTAAAATTAAAAAAAGACACCAAAAGGTGGCTGAGTAGTTACGTATCTTTTTGAGAGGACCGCCTATTCAACATATAGGCTGAATTTTAGAGAATTTGAATTTATAGGTTAAATTACTTATTTAATTTTATAGACTGATTTGAGTTTTTTAAAGGTCTTTTTTGAAATAGACTAGAATATATTTCTTTTGTTGCTTTATATGAAACTGTTAACATTTATTTTAGAACATTCAGAAAAACTGTTTGACATTAGGAAATTATTGCTATAAAATCAACGGTAATTGCATAGTCTTATCAAGAAAAGGTGGAGGGACAGGCCCGATGAAACCTTGGCAACAGCCGTATAACGGAATTGTGCCAAATCCTGCAGGTAGTAATCCTGAGAGATAAGAAAGAGCCTTTAGAGCGTGTTTTCAAACTGCTCCTTTCTTGTTTTCAGGAAAGGGGCAGTTTTTTATTTTGTATAAAAGAAAGGAGAATGAGAGATGGGAGAATCATGGGGAAAAGGAACGATTTGTGTGCAAGGTGGCTATACGCCAAAGAATGGTGAACCACGTGTTTTACCACTTTATCAAAGCACAACTTATAAATACGATACTTCGGATGATTTAGCAGCTCTATTTAACTTAGAGGCAGAAGGATATATTTATACGCGTATTGGAAACCCTACTCTAGCCGCATTTGAGCAGAAGTTATCAGATTTAGAAGGCGGTGTAGGAGCTGTTGCAACGGCTTCTGGGCAAGCAGCTATTATGCTCGCAGTTTTAAATATTTGTAGTAGTGGGGATCATTTACTTTGCTCTTCAACTGTTTACGGGGGAACGTTTAATTTATTTGGGGTGAGTTTACGTAAGCTTGGCATTGATGTTACGTTCTTTAATCCAAATTTAACGGCAGATGAAATTACGGCACTTGCTAACGATAAGACGAAACTTATCTATGCAGAATCATTAGGAAATCCAGCGATGAATGTTTTAAATTTCAAAGAATTTTCAGCTGCCGCTAAAGAATTAGAGGTACCTTTTATCGTTGATAATACATTAGCAACTCCTTATTTATGCCAAGCGTTTGAATATGGGGCAAATATTATTGTTCATTCTACGACTAAATATATCGATGGGCATGCGAGCTCTTTAGGCGGTATTGTAATTGACGGTGGAAACTTTGATTGGACAAATGGAAAATATCCTGAGCTTGTTGAACCAGATCCAAGTTATCACGGTGTAAGTTACGTTCAAAACTTTGGTGCAGCAGCATATATTGTGAAGGCACGTGTTCAACTATTAAGAGATTATGGAAATTGTATGAGCCCATTCAATGCATATATTAGCAATATTGGCTTAGAGACTTTGCATTTACGAATGGAGCGTCATAGCGAAAATGCTCTGGCAGTTGCTAAGTGGCTTGCTAATCATGAACGTATTGAATGGGTGAATTATCCGGGATTAGATAGTAATGAAAATTACTCGTTAGCACAAAAGTATTTGAAAAAAGGTGCTAGTGGGGTTTTAACATTTGGTATTAAAGGGGGATTAGAAGCAGCAAAAGAATTTATCGCAAATGTAAAACTAGCAACTCTTGTAACGCACGTAGCTGATGCACGAACTTGCGTTATACATCCCGCTAGTACGACGCATAGACAATTAAATGCTGAAGATCAGCGTTTAGCTGGTGTTACATCTGATTTAATTCGTTTATCGGTTGGTATAGAAGATGTTTCTGATATTATTGCAGATTTGGAAGCAGCTCTAGTTGGAGGCAAAACACATGCCGATCATAATTGATAAAGATTTACCGGCTCGCAAAGTGTTGCAAAAAGAAAATATTTTTGTAATGACGAAGGAGCGAGCAGAAACACAAGATATACGCGCTTTGAAAATTGCTATATTAAATTTAATGCCAACGAAGCAAGACACAGAAGCACAATTACTTCGCTTAATTGGAAACACACCGTTGCAATTAGATGTTCATTTACTTCATATGGAATCACATCTGTCTCGTAATGTAGCGCAGGACCATTTAACGAGCTTTTATAAAACGTTTCGTGATATTGAAAATGAAAAATTTGATGGGCTCATTATTACAGGAGCACCAGTTGAAACTCTTTCTTTTGAAGAAGTAGATTATTGGGAAGAGCTTAAACGTATTATGGAGTATTCAAAAACGAATGTAACATCTACGCTCCATATTTGCTGGGGGGCACAGGCTGGTTTGTACTATCATTATGGTGTTCCAAAGTATCCCCTTAAGGAAAAAATGTTCGGTGTATTTGAACATGAGGTTTGCGAGCAACATGTGAAATTGTTACAAGGATTTGATGAATTGTTTTTTGCTCCGCATTCTCGTCATACAGAAGTACGAGAGAATGATATTAGAGAAGTGAAAGAATTAACATTGTTAGCAAACTCTGAAGAAGCAGGTGTTCACCTTGTTATTGGGCCAGAAGGAAGGCAAGTTTTTGCCCTTGGACATAGCGAATATAGTTGTGAGACGTTAAAACAAGAATACGAACGAGATCGTGACAAGGGATTAAATATTGATGTGCCAAAAAACTATTTTAAACATAATAATCCAGATGAAAAGCCGCTTGTTAGGTGGAGGAGTCATGGTAATTTATTGTTTTCTAATTGGTTGAATTATTACGTGTATCAAGAAACCCCTTATATATTGTAAAGAAAGATTGTGTAACACGTGGCAACGTTTTCCTTGTAAAGATTAACTTATATTTTTCCGAATGTTCAAAATACATTGTTTTTCAGATTTTTTACTCATATAATTTCATCTAAACACAATTTTTGAGGGGTGGACAGTACTATGAAAGAAATTCAAGTTGGGTTATTAGGTCTTGGGACAGTTGGTAGTGGTGTGGTTCGTATTATTACAGATCATCAAGAACGACTCATACACCAAGTAGGTTGTCCAGTTAAGGTAACGAAAGTATTAGTGCAAAACATTGAGAAAGAGAGAGAGGTAGAGGTACCTTCTACTCTATTAACACAAGATGCAAATGAAATTTTAGATAATCCAAATATTGATGTTGTCATCGAAGTGATGGGTGGCATTGATGATGCAAAATCATATATTTTACAAGCTTTAAAAAGCGGAAAGCATGTTGTAACTGCAAATAAAGACTTAATGGCATTACATGGAGCTGAATTATTAGCGACAGCAAAAGATAATAAGGCTGATTTATTCTATGAGGCGAGTGTGGCAGGGGGAATTCCAATTTTACGCAGTATCGTAGAAGGACTTTCTTCAGATCTTATTACGAAAGTAATGGGAATTGTAAATGGAACGACAAATTTTATTTTGACGAAAATGTCAGATGAAGGGAGAGCATATAACGACGTGTTAAAAGAAGCCCAACAACTTGGATTTGCAGAAGCAGATCCAACATCAGACGTAGAAGGTTTAGATGCAGCAAGAAAAATGACGATTTTAGCTACTCTCGGTTTCTCTACAAATGTAGAGCTTGGAGATGTGAAAGTAAAAGGGATTACCTCTATTACAGAGGAAGATATTGAATACAGTAAGAGCTTAGGTTATACAATTAAATTAATCGGTCTTGCAAAACGAGATGGTGAAAAATTGGAGGTTACAGTTGAACCAACTTTACTTCCAAATACACATCCTCTTGCGGCAGTACAAAATGAATATAACGCTGTGTATGTGTACGGTGAAGCAGTTGGAGAAACGATGTTTTATGGACCAGGCGCAGGAAGTTTACCGACAGCGACAGCTGTTGTTTCGGATTTAGTTGCTGTAATGCAAAATATTAGATTAGGGGTAACAGGAAATAGTGCTGTAGTCCCACAATATCAAAAAGTATTAAAAGAGCCAGACGAAATTGTCGTGAAAAAGTTTTTAAGACTGCATGTAAAAGACGAAATTGGTGTATTTGCAAAAATTACTTCATTGTTCTCTGAGCGTGGCGTTAGCTTTGAAAAGATTATTCAAATGCCGCTTGAAGAGAAAGGAAAGGCTGAAATTGTAATTGTAACGCATCGTGCGTCTCTTGCTGATTATGATTATATTCTACATACGTTGCAAGGGTATGAAGAAATCGATTGTTTGAAAGCGAACTATCGAATTGAAGGGGATGCTAAGTAGTATCTCTTACCATAAAACAGAAAGAGCCTATTAAGCAGCTTGCTTAATAGGCTCTTTTCTATTTAAAATCTGCGTACCAACTTGAATAAATGCTTGGATAATCCAGCCTGTTGTAAAGGATAAGATGATTGTTCCAAAATAGATAGGTCCATCTAATAAAAAGCTTAACGTTAAAAATAAAAAGGCTAATGAAATCTCTGTTCTTCTAAACGTCCATTTTTTCTTTTC
Source organism: Bacillus sp. 196mf (assembly GCF_003217275.1). Taxonomy (NCBI): domain Bacteria; kingdom Bacillati; phylum Bacillota; class Bacilli; order Caryophanales; family Bacillaceae; genus Bacillus; species Bacillus sp. 196mf. The sequence goes on along the minus strand of NZ_QJTG01000035.1, from coordinate 32,335 downwards.
AGCAACCGTTAAAACGAAAGCTTCTTGAGGCGCCGCGCAAAGGTTTGTAGAGACGTAAAGACCAATTCCAGCTCCAACGAATAGATTTCCGCAAATAAGTGTTATATATTTTGGAAGAGAGCGGATAGCGTCCATAATAGTTGTAATGGAACCAATCCAATCAACAAAAAGAGAAATAAGAACCATCGTTACAATTGTACCGATTGTAATTTGTTTTTTATTCCAAAAGAGTACGATAAGTGTAAAGGCAAAGTTAATCATGAAAATCCAAAAACCAATGCTTATCCCAAAATTTTGATATAGTGCAATAAAGAAGGAATCATAAGGACTAAGTCCAAAGGAAGTAATTGTTGTCATCATATTAATACCGATGGCAAGAATGAGTAAACCGCCAATGAAAAATATATATTCTAATTTGAATCGAAGCATAGTTGTATATCCTTTCTACATGTATTTGCTAGGAAAGGATATATTGTGGAAAGCTTACCAGGTCAAGGGAGAATTTTTGTGAGAAGGGGAAAATGAGATGACAAATATAAGAAAGATTGCTGAACTTGCTGGAGTATCTGTTTCAACTGTTTCACGTGTACTAAATAATCATCCGTACGTAAATGAACAGAAACGAAAAGAAATTTTAGCAATTATAGAAGAATTAAATTACACGCAAAACGTGAATGCAATTCATTTAGTGAAAGGAAAAACGAATGTAATTGGCGTTTTATTGCCACACGTAAATGATCAATATTATAGTGCTATTATCGAGGGGATATCAAAAGAAACAGCAAAGAATAATTATAATATGATGCTTTGCCAGACAAATTATAGCGAAGAAAGAGAACTAGAAATTTTAAATATGTTAAAAATGAAAAAGCTTGATGGGGTTATTATTTGTTCTCGGACAAATAGTAAGGAGAAGCTTGAAGAATATACGAAATTCGGCCCGATTGTTATGTGTGAAGAAATAGATTCGAAGTATATTTCAAGTGTCCATATCGATTACTACAAAGTATTTTCACGTGGGATGAAAAGTTTAATAGATGCCGGTCATACACGTATTGGATATTGTATTGGAAGAAGTAATAGCGTTAATAGCCAAAGACGAAAGAAGGCGTACGAAGATTCGCTTCAACAGAGTATCGTAACATCGTTAGAGACCTGGAAATTTGAGGGATGTTTTACAGTGGAAGATGGACGCAATGTAATTAGAGAATGGGCTCATATGTCAGTAAAACCGACGGCGTTCCTTGTATCTTGTAACCATATTGCAGCGGGGATGGTTACAGAAGCAAAAAAACAAGGATTTCGTATTCCAGAGGATATTACGATTATCGGGTGTGATGATCAAGAGGTGGCAGATATATTGGGTATAACGACGATTTCGCATTCTAGTAAAAACGTTGGAGTGAAAGCGTTTGAATTATTATATGAAAAGATTAATGAAGAGAAATTAGATGTGAAGCATATAGAGTTATTACCAGAGTTAGTAGATAGAGAAACGACATAATTGAGAAGGTGTGAAAATCGCTTTTCAAAATTTCGTTTGGTATAATTATGGACAATCTATGAGGGCTAAAAGGGGTTTTGATATGAGATCAAAAGTAGTAAAAGTAATTCTACTCATTACAATTGCATCTTTCTGTTTATTTGCATATGGCTTTGTTTCAGGTGTAAATGATGTATTAAATCCGAAAGCTTCAAATTTAATTAAAAAGACCGATGTAGTGGCAAAAGAGAAAAAGAAAACGGGAACGTTACAAATCGTTAGTTTAGGTGATTCATTAACGCGTGGCGTTGGTGATAAAGAAGGAATTGGCTATGTTGGGCGAATGAAAGAGGATTTACAAAAAGATTATAAGCAAAAAATTGCATTAACAAATTTAGCAGTTAGTGGTGCAAAAATGCCCGATTTATTAAAACAAATTGAAAGTAGTGGCGCTCAATATTCAATTAAGCAAGCAGATGTAATCGTGTTAACGATCGGCGGGAATGATTTGTTCCCAGGCTGGGAATCGCTCGGGAAAATAGATTTAGAGACGTATCGTCCTGATACAGAAACGTTTCAAAATGAAGCAAAGAAAATTATAGAAGAAATTCGTAAATTAAATGCAAATAGTCCGATTTTTTGGCTTGGTTTATACAATCCTTTTGAAGATGTAGAAGATTTAAAAGGGTCTTCAAACATTGTTGTGGACTGGAATGCATCTTTAGAGAAGTTAGCGCTAAACGATAAAAATGTGTATATTACACCGACATTTGATTTATTCCAAAACCGCGGGAAAGATTTATTATACTCTGATCATTTTCATCCGAATGAAGTAGGTTATACGTATATGGCAGAACGTTTAGTTCAAAATGTTGTAAGTAAATTAAAACTAGAACAAGGAGGGGTAAAATGACGACGATACTTTCCGTACGAGACTTGAAGAAGGTAATTGGAAAGAAGACTCTTGTAGAGAATATTTCCTTTGATGTAAAGCAAGGAGAAGTATTCGGGTTCCTAGGACCAAACGGTGCTGGAAAGACGACTACCATTCGAATGTTAGTCGGATTGATTAAGGCGACAGAAGGTAAGATTTCTATCGGTGGTTATTCGATTGAGGAAAATTTCAGAGAAGCGATGCGTCAAATTGGGAGTATCGTTGAAAACCCAGAGTTGTATACATATTTAACAGGATGGGAAAATTTAAAGCAATTTGCTCGTATGTTAGGTGATATATCAGATGAACGTATTATTGAAATTGCTGAAATGGTTCATTTAGATGAAAGAATTCATGACAAGGTAAAAACGTACTCACTTGGTATGAAACAACGCCTTGGAATTGCACAGGCGCTCCTTGGGAATCCTAAATTGCTTATATTAGATGAGCCAACGAATGGTTTAGATCCAGCAGGGATTAGAGAACTTAGGGAATTTATACATAAGCTTGTGAAAGAAGAAAATATGAGCGTGTTTATTTCAAGTCACTTGCTAAGTGAAGTGCAAATGATATGCGATCGCGTTGCTATTATTCATAAAGGAAAGATGATAACAGTTGCCAAGGTTGAAGAATTAATTAAAACAGCAAGTGATCGTGTAGAATGGATTGTTACACCAATTTCTAAGGCGAAAGATATGCTAGAAGCGGCCGAGGAAATAAGAGAAGTGAGTGTAAAAGGCGAGCGATTACTATGCCGCATGGATATTGCATCTATAAGTAGTTGGAATAAAAAATTTGTAGAAAATGAAATAGATGTACATAGCGTTAAGGAGCTTGTATTTACGCTAGAAGATTTATTTATTGAACTCACAAGGGGTGAGCAGCATGCGTGAATTTGCGAATCTAGTTTTAAATGAATCAGAAAAGATTTACCGTAAGAAACGTATTTTTGTTGTCATGCTTATTTTAGCAATCTTGATCCCGCTTTTTGTGTACGCGCAGTATCGTGAAATAGAAACGACACAAAAAAGACTCGGTACAACTGATTGGAAGGTTTCATTGCAACAGCAAATTGTTGATTCTCAGAACCGATTGAACAATTCTAGGTTGCCAGAAGAATGGCGTGATTGGTTAAAGGTAAGAGTTGAGCAACAACAATATTATTTAGATCATAATATTAACCCGATGGCACCGGGTGCACCGACTTTTGTCAGAGCATTTATTGAACAAGGAATTACATTGTTTATTCCGCTTCTCGTAATGATTGTCGCTATTGATATCGTTTCAGGAGAACGAAGTGATGGGACAATGAAGATGTTACTTACGCGGCCGATTCGGCGCTGGAAAATACTCCTTAGTAAATACGTGACGATGTTATTTTTCATTTCGCTCATACTGTTTCTTGTAGGTTTGTTTGCTTACATATTATCAGGGCTTGTATTCGGATACTCGGGATGGAATTTACCTGTTTTAACAGGATTCGTCATTGATAAGGAAACGTTAAATACGAACTTTGTGCATCTGATTCCGCAGTGGCAATACATCTTAATGGCGTATGGACTAGCCTGGTTTGTTGCTATCGTTGTCGGAACTATATCATTTATGGTCTCTGTTTTAATTCGTAATACACCAGCTGGTATGGGCGTTATGCTAGCTGCATTAATTGCAGGCGGTATCTTAAGCTCGTTCGCAACATCTTGGGAAGGTGCGAAATATATTTTTAGCGTGAATTTATCATTAACGGATTATTTATCAGGAAAATTACCTGCATTACAAGGCTTATCAATGGGATTTTCTTTGATGAATTTAACTGTTTGGGCAGTTGTTTCCCTTATTATTTCGTTCTTAGTATTTACAAAACAGGATATGTTGAATTAATTAGACAGGAAGTGACAGTATGGAAAATGTTTTAAAGAATGATTGGGGACCATTATTGGCACCAGAATTTGAGAAAGAGTATTATCGTACTCTATCCAGTTTTTTTACAGAAGAGTACAGCACGCATGTTGTTTATCCGAAGGTAGAAGATATTTTTAACGCTCTTCAGTATACAAGTTATGAAAATACAAAGGTTGTTATTTTAGGACAAGATCCATATCATGGACCGAATCAAGCGCATGGTTTAAGTTTTTCTGTACAACCTGATGTTAAAACACCACCATCATTGTTAAATATGTATAAAGAACTTCGAGATGAATATGGTTATGAAATCCCGAATAACGGTTATTTAGTAAAATGGGCGGAACAAGGAGTATTACTACTAAATACCGTATTAACAGTTCGTCAAGGCGAAGCAAATTCTCATAAGGGAAAAGGATGGGAGCACTTCACAGATCGTGTGATTGAACTGTTGAACGAACGTGCAAAGCCAGTTGTTTTCATATTGTGGGGGCGCCATGCGCAGGCGAAGAAGAAGTTAATTACGAATCCGAATCATCATATTATCGAATCTGTACATCCAAGCCCATTATCGGCAAGACGTGGTTTCTTTGGTAGTAAGCCATACTCTAAAGTAAATACGATTTTAGCTAATATGGGAGAAAGAGAAATTGATTGGGAAATTCCAAAATTATAAATAGAAAAGGTAGTTAACAGTCGTTAACTACCTTTTTATTATTGTTGTTCGTTCTTTAATTTTGCATCTAGTACAAAAGTACCAAATGGGATAACTGATGAAACAAATGCTCCAAGTGCCCATAAAATTGATTTACGGTGTACGATTGTTACTTGAATTACTGCAAAGATGAATAGAATAAACAGAACACCATGAGCCATGCCTGTAATTTTAACAGCTGTTGCAAATCCTGCGAAATATTTCAATGGCATTGCTACAAATAATAGTAATAGGAAAGAAATACCCTCAACTAGTCCAATTGCTCTTAATCGTCCGATTGGTGTAGATAACATAAAGTAGCCTCCTTTAACGTATGCTTGTATATAGTAAATTTGTATTCTTTTTCAAAATAAAATAGTCTATTTTGTTTCATTATATACAAAAAGAAAGTTTACACTACGAGAATAGTGCAAAGTTCAAAATATAGTCACAAAAGCATGAGAATTTAAATAAAAACCTATTTGAAGTATTTGACTTCAAATAGGTTTTGTGAATGAAAATATTAAACAAGTACATCCGTTTTTAAAACGAATTTCTCTACAACTTTTGCGACACCATCATTCATATTTGTATCTGTTACGTAGTTTGCAATTTCTTTAATATCATCAGGTGCATTGCCCATTGCAACACCAAGACCAGCAAATTCAATCATTGCTTGGTCGTTATAGCTATCGCCCATTGCGATAACTTCTTCACGCTTAATGCCAAGCTTTTGAATCAGTTTGTTTAAGCTCGTTCCTTTTGTAACACCGGCTTCAGTAAATTCTAAGAAGAATGGTTTCGAACGCATCACGCTTAATTGGCCTTCTAGTTGTTGTTGAAGTTTCTTTTCAACTTCAACAAGGCGTTCAGCTTCTTTATTCATTAATACTTTTACTACAGGCTCTTTAACTGCGGCTTTAAAGTCATCTACTACAACAATTGGCATACCAGTAATATCGCCCTCAATTTCAGTATAAGGATTATTTTCTTCCGTTACGATATCATCGCCCATATAAGTATGAATCCATACATCTTCAGTTTTACTAATTTCAAATAGGTTGTGAACGATTTCAGGAGATAGTGTACTACTAAAGATTTCTTCGTTTGTTTTACAGTTAATAATTTTTGCGCCATTAAAAGATAGAATGAAACTGCCGTATTCTTCTAAGCGAAGTTCTTTGGCTACATTGCGCATACCAAACGTTGGACGTCCAGAAGCAAGTACAACCTTTACCCCTTGCTCTTGTGCAGTCATTAACGCTTCTTTCGTACGAGGTGAAATAGTATGGTCATCACGTAATAAAGTATCATCTAAATCTAAAACAATCATTTTATAAGTCATATAGAAAATTCCTTTCTTTAATTGAAATCAAAATACATGTTCATGAAGATGTTGAGGAATAATAGTAAGACATCAAACCTCTTTGAAAAGAAGTAGATAAATCATTATGAGTGTGTTGCTCATAATATCGGTTAATAATCATTGGGGATGGATAAAGCCCCAATGATTCAAGTTTGATTTTATCGTAACAACTCTAAAGGTAGAGTGCAATAATGGAAGTTTTCCAATTTACGATATTTGTTTTGCTGTGGAACGAGAAAATAGTATTTCTAGCAAAATGGCCATTACAGATCCAAGAACGAGACCGTTACTTAAAAACGATGCTAGAAATGGTGGAAGTGTGGAATATGCTCCTGCTGGAACAAACATAACTCCGACTCCTGTGAAGATTGAAAGACCGGCTACTTTAAATAATTGTTCCTTATCCTGGACAGTTTCGTATTCTCGAAAGGCGAGGCCAATCATGCTTGCGAATACAGGATAAATAGCGGCATAACCAACTGCAACAGGGATTGCTGCAAAGAATGAAGTAATCTTTGGGAATATACTAACGACAATAATAAAGCTTGACCCTAATATAAAAGGGAGACGTTTATAAATATTAGTCGTTGCAATAAAACCTGCTGATCCAGAAATAGCGACAGGTCCAATAGCTGAAAACAGGCCGCCTAGCAATTGGTTGATTCCTGTTATAATGCCGGCTTGTTTAAAACGATCTGATGCAGCATTTTCTTCATATTTAGAGACAACCTTTTGTACAACGCGAATACTTGCTAACATATTTGTTAGAAGTAAGAGTGTAACAAATATGACCGTAATTACCATGTTCCATTCAACACGAGGCATGCCGAAAACAAATAAGGACGGAAAACGAATTATGTCTGTCACTGGTGTTATTGGATTAGATAATCCGAAGCATGCGAATAATATCCAGCCGCAAATGATACTGAAAAGAACGGAATATTGTCCAATAATAGGTAGCTTCATGATGAAAAAGGATAGTAAAATAACAATGAGTGAAAGAATAAATACGTTAGGTTGTACTTCTGTATGTTTTCCATCAAGGCCAAACATTCCCTTTAAGAAGGAGCCACTGAGTTGCGCGACAAGAAGAAATAAATACGTTCCAATGACTGTCGGTGTAAAATAGCGAACGAGTTTATCAATAAGTCCAAAAACGCTAAGAATAATACAAATAATACCGCTTAATAAGAAAGCATATTGAAGAACTTTAAGTGTCTCATTGCTTGATCCAAATAATACGACGCCTAAACTTGCGTAAAGGGAGAAAATTCCCCACCAAAGGCCAGCAGGACCTTCTTGAATAGGAAGTTTATGCCCAAATATAGCTTGCAAGAGACCAGCAAAGCCTAGAACAAATAATGTTCTTTGTACGAATGCAATGGCTTCAGCGCCATCAAGACCATAACTAGTTGCGACACTAATTGGTACAATAAGGCTTCCAGCTAAAATAAATAGTGCCCATTGTAAGGCGGAAAGAAATGTCTTCATTATATCAACCTCTTTCATAGATTCCGTATCTAGTATATACGTATTTTATTTCCACTGGCAAAGATTGTAGATAGAGAAAAGAGTTGAAACACGGTATGAATGCACGTAAGCAATTATGGATAGCAGTTATATGTATGACTTTTGTTGTAATTCTAGGAACGATAGGATTTATGACAATTGAAGAGATTAGTTTGTTTCAAGCATTTTGGATGACGATGATTACTGTATTGACTGTTGGATACGGAGATGCTGTTCCTGTAACGCAAGCAGGTAAAGTATTTGCGCTCCTTATTATTCCTGTTGGTGTAGGTATTGTTACGTATGCAATTGGGGTAGTGGCAGCTATGATTATTGAAGGGAATTTATTTCATGCAGTACGGAGGAAGAAGATGGATAAACAAATAGCGCAGTTGAAAAATCATATTATAGTATGTGGTTGCGGTAGAGTGGGGCTTCAAGTTGTACATGAATTGCAAGAAAAGAACATTCCATTTGTCGTTGTTGATAAAGATGAAAGTATATTGGAGCAGGAAAAGCTTTTATTTGTACATGGAGATGCAACGGAAGATCAAGTATTACATAATGCCGGAATTTTAAAAGCAGCTGGTTTAGTTGCTATTGTTGCAAATGATGCCGAAAATGTATTTATTACATTAACAGCAAGAGGATTAAACGATACGATTAAAATTGTGGCGAGATCTGAAAAGCCAGAAACTGAAGAGAAATTAAGGCGTGCTGGTGCAAATAAGGTTATTAATCCATCTAGTATGGCAGGTATTCATATAGCAAAAGGTATTGCAAATCCATTAACCGTTCATTATATTGATACAGTGTTGTATGGAGTAGAACAGTCATTTGTCATTGAAGAAATTCTAGTTGGCAAAGATTCAATACTAGTCGGTAAATCGTTACTAGAGAGTAATGTAAGGAATCAGTTTGATGTAACGATATTAGCGATTTTAAGAAATGGGAATATTATACATAATCCAACAGGGCAGGAAAAACTACAAGAACATGATATGATAATAGTATTTGGTTCAGTAGAGAAACTGGGACAATTTGAGAAAGAATTACAAAGTACGAGGTGATAAGGAATGCAAATATCTAGTGACAAGATTTTAAATAAAATGGCGAATGAAATTGCGAAGGCAAAAAGTAGCGAAGGACAAAAGTCAAAAGAACATTTATTAGTTGTGCGTGCTTTATGCGATTTACTATTAGATGAACAGGTTGAATCTTCTACGTATAGGGAGCCGCAAATTCAATCGCAAGTAATTGGATCACAGCCTATAACAACAGTTCAACCAGTTATACCAGTTTCTGGAGAACCTGTGTATATAAAAGAAGAAGGTGCAAATGGTAATTCTTTATTTGATTTTTAAGAATTAAATCGTTTGGCTTATATGAAAAAATTGCTTATGATAAAGGTAAAAAAGGGGAATTAAGATGAAAATTTTCTTTTTACTAGGTTGTATTACAGCGGGGCTATCTGTTGCGTTAGGGGCCTTTGGAGCACACGGTTTAGAAAATAAAATTTCTGCGAAAATGTTAGAAGTTTGGAAAACAGGCGTTACATATCAGATGTTTCATGCAGGTGGATTATTCGTAGTTGCTTTATTGATGGATAAGGTTCAATCATCACTTTTAACTACTGCTGGTTGGCTAATGGTAGCTGGGATTATTATGTTCTCAGGTAGTTTGTATGCATTAAGTACGACAGGCATTAAGTTCTTTGGCCCAATTACACCTCTTGGTGGTGTAGCGTTTATTGTGGCGTGGATTCTAGTAGGGACTGCAGTTGTAAAAGGATTATAAAAAACAAAAGCTGGCATTTGCCAGCTTTTTTTATGGTCTTGGAGTATAAGTTGCTTGTTGACTAGGTAAATACGTAATTTCTTCTGGAAATTCTACGTAATCTAAGTAGATCATTAATAGTAAATAGCGTTTTCCTGATTGCGGTTCACTAATAACGATATGGTCACGGCCGGCTGCTTCAATAATACCTGTATAAGATTGTGTACCAAGGGAACTGCCACGTTCATAAGTCATTACAACTGTAGCTTGCTTACCTTTGTTTAAACGAAGGATATTTTCAATATAGGATTGCTCTAGAGGTAACATGCCTTGAGAAATTGCATATTGAGCTTGCGCAGCTTGAGCTGTTTGTTGTTGCATTGCTTGCTGTTGTTGTTGAGTCATTTGTTGTGGTTGGACATAAGTTCCAGATGGTTGATAAAAACCTGTTCCATAGTACGGATTTTGTTGCTGTGCCATTCAAAAATCCCTCCTCATTTTCATCTCTTAATATACGCTAGGACAGTCTTCACCAGATGGTTGGAAGAAGCAGTGCTTTTTGAAGCGACCAGAGTTTTGTTGGTTATACCAAGTTGGTGGACAAGGACCTTCAGGTCTAAAGAACCATAAGGCAAAGTTAGCGGGCCAAAAACGTTGTCCTTGAATAGTTCGCCTTGCTAAGGCGATATCTTGTTCACGGGCTCTTTGATAAAAATATCCTTTTTGTGTTGCCTCAAAACCACCAGGATTTTGATACACCATTTGACGTAAATTACGAATACTTTTAAAGTCTAAACAATTTCCGCGGACACGATTTACCCCAACGTTTCCGACCATTAACATTCCTTGTTGCCCTTCTCCTTCGGCTTCAGCACGCATCAGTCTAGCTAACAACTTTACATCTGCTTCGTTATAAGCAATAACACCCATTATGTGTCACCTCTCTTTTTGTAATACCTTTTGGAAAGAGGTTTATTTCTAGATGAAGTGTGGAACAATTACTAGTTCATACGTATGAGAAAAAGGACTCAGATATGACAACCAAACGAAGTTTTACATTGAGAGAGGAAAATAAAAAAAGCTAGCGTGAGCTAGCTTTTCATCATTAAAATACTTTAGACCATAAGTTTGAGAAGAAATCTCCAATAGAGCGCATTGTTAGCACAAACCAATTTGCTTTTTCAACTTCCTCTGTTGTTTTTGCAGTAACTTTCATACTTTTACTACCGTCTAAGAAACCATATTTATCAGTTGATGCTAAAGTAATTGAGCCTACTTTAGCATCTTTCTTAACAGGAGCAACTAAATGTCCATCTTCAGCAAGAGATTTATCTAATTCAGTCCCAATTTTATAAGGATCTTTGCTACCTTTTTTCGCAATTACTGTTATTTCTTTTTCAGGTGCAACCGTTACTTGATCTTCTTTCCCTTTTACTACAGAGATTGTGTTATTTTTATCAACCTTGAGCTTTTGTTTTTCGAAGTTATTAAATCCATATTCGATTAATTCACGAGATTCTGTGAAGCGCTCGTCCATTGATTTCGTTTTAATAATAACCGAGATAAGACGTAAATCACCGCGTTTCGCAGTAATAGTAAATCCATATCCAGCTGTATCAGAACTTCCTGTTTTTAAACCATCAGTACCTTCATAAGCGAAGGCAGCTCCTGGTAACATCCAGTTCCAGTTTTCCATACGAATTGGTTTTGGATGATTGTCTGGGAAGTTTCTAAATCTTTGTTTTGTATCCTCTAGCATTTCTGGATACTTTGTAATCATTACTTTTGAAAGTATACCCATATCGCGAGCTGACATAGAGTTTTCTGCATTTGGATCAGTACCCTCGGGATGTTTCCCTTTTAAGTCAGCGTTATTTAAACCAGTAGCGTTTACAAATTTATATTTCTTTAACCCTAGTTTTTTTGCATGTTCATTTGCAAGATTTAAGAAGTTTTTCTCACTTCCTGCAAGTAGCTCTGCTAAAGCAATACTAGACCCGTTTGCAGAGAAGATAACAATAGAATGATATAATTCTTTTACAGTATATTGACGTCCTTTCTCAAATGGTACGTTAGAGAATTCATTATTACGTGAGACTTCATAAGCGTAATCGGAAATATTTACTTTCGTATCCCAAGTAATTTTTCCTTCTTTAATTGCTTCTAAAACAGCGTAAACAACAATTAATTTTGACATACTAGCAATAGCTAGCAGTTCGTCTGGGTTTTGTTCATGCAGTATTTTCCCTGTATCTGCATCAAATAGAAGTGCAGCAGCAGCTTCTATTTGTATTTTTTCTTCCGCATGGGATGTTGTTACTTCTAAGGAAGAAATTGACAATAGAAGCGCTAGTAAAATAGACAAGATTTTCTTCATATAAATTATCACCTTCGCATCGTTATTAGCATATAGCTCGTACCATTTTAGCATGAATTTGGATATAGAAAAGTTACAATTTTGTAAGGAATTTGTCGGTTTTTGTTCGAATTTGCGGGAAAAAGGAGTTTTTTGAGGAGAAATATAGAGGGAAATAAAAAAAGGAACGAATTTCGTCCCTTTTTCAATATTATATGTGTAAAAATTTCTCTACTTTTTCGTCTGGTAAGATGTTTCCAACGAAGAATGTTCCGAATTCACCATAACGAGCACTTACTTCATCAAATCGCATTTCATATATAAGTTTCTTAAATTGAAGAACATCGTCAGCGAATAATGTTACGCCCCACTCGAAATCATCGAATCCAACAGATCCTGAAATAACTTGGCGTACTTTCCCTGCGTATTGGCGACCAATCTTGCTGTGACTGTACATCATTTTTTTACGCTCTTCCATAGGAAGCATGTACCAGTTGTCATCACCTTGGCGACGCTTATCCATTGGATAGAAGCAAATATGATTTGCTTTCGGTAATTCAGGATATAAGCGAGCTAAAATTTGTGGATTTTGATATGGATCCTCATCAGCTGGAAGGTAGTTGCTTAGTTCAACAACAGATACGTAAGAATATGCAGGAACCATATATTCAGCTAATGTTGTTTTATTCAATTCTGTCTCAATTTCATTTAACTCTTCCATTGTTGGACGTAAAATCATAAGCATAATATCAGCTTTTTGACCAACAACTGTATACATTGCGTGACTACCTTTTTTCGCAGTAGCTACTTCGTTCCATTTTTCAACGACATTTAAAAATTCAGACACTGCTTGTCCGCGTTCGTCGCTAGATAATGTTTTCCATGCAGCCCAATCAATAGAACGTAAATCATGTAAACAATACCAGCCATCTAACGTTGTTGTTGCTTCACTCATTCTATTCACCTCAGTTAATGATAGTTTTACACGTTAACTATAGCATATATAGTTTTAAAATCATCTATATAAAACCTTGGCGCATAAAATTGTCACATTTAAGTGTTTAAGCGAGGTGAATTTAACGGCTGAATTTTATGAAAATATAATCATTTTTATTTTATCTATTTTTTGGGAGCTATAAGTTTAAAATATAGAAGAAAAGCAGTATTCTTAAAGATAGAGTTTTTTAACATATGTAGGAGGGTTTATTCGTGAGCAACTTATTTACAACAGTAAAAGAAAAAGTTCAAGGAAAAGGCATTTCTATCGTACTTCCTGAAGGAACTGATGAAAGAATTTTAGGCGCTGCAGAGCGTTTAGCAAAAGAAGAGTTAGTAAAACCAATCTTAGTTGGTAATAAGGAAGAAATTAGCGCAAAAGCTGCTAGCATGAATTTAACATTAGCAGGCGTTGATATTTACGACCCAGCTACATACGAAGAAATGGATGCAATGGTAGCATCTTTCGTTGAACGCCGTAAAGGTAAAGCAACTGAAGAAGACGCTCGCAAAATCCTTAAAGACGAAAACTACTTCGGTACAATGCTTGTATACATGGGCAAAGCACACGGTTTAGTAAGTGGTGCAGCTCACTCTACAGCTGATACAGTTCGTCCGGCACTTCAAATTATTAAAACAAAACCAGGCGTTACAAAAACTTCTGGCGTATTCATCATGGTACGTGAAGAAGAGAAATATGTATTCGCTGATTGCGCAATTAACATTGCACCAAACAGCCAAGATTTAGCTGAAATCGGTATCGAAAGTGCGAAAACTGCTGAGTTATTCGGCATTGATTCACGTGTTGCTATGTTAAGCTTCTCTACAAAAGGTTCTGCGAAATCTCCAGAAACAGAAAAAGTTGTAGAAGCAACTCGCATTGCAAAAGAAATGGCTCCTGAGTTAACTTTAGATGGAGAATTCCAATTCGATGCTGCATTCGTACCATCTGTAGCTGAGAAAAAAGCTCCAGGTTCTACAATTAAAGGTGATGCTAACGTATTCGTATTCCCAAGCTTAGAAGCTGGTAATATCGGCTACAAAATCGCTCAACGTTTAGGTAACTTCGAAGCAGTAGGACCAATCTTACAAGGTTTAAACATGCCTGTAAATGATCTGTCTCGTGGATGTAACGAAGAAGAAGTGTACAAGTTAGCTTTAATTACAGCAGCTCAAGCACTTTAATTCTAAAATGAATTGGTATGGAAAATGACCACCCTTAGGGTGGTCATTTTTATTTTTCTAAGCCAAGTGCTTTATTATTACGATCAATAATACGTTGTAAATTCGTCTCATATAAAGGAATCTCATCTATTGTTAATTGAGATGGTGTTAACTTTGGAGCGAATTGCTGCAATGTTTTTAAAAGACGCATCATTAAATCTTGTACTGTAATGGTTTCGCCAAGTAATTCTGAGAGTGAGGCCATCGTACTTGGTACAATTTCAGGGTACGTAAAGCGTGTTTCTTTTCCTTGAATTGCTAGGTTGTAGAAATCACGAACGAGTGCGGCACGCTCAGAGCCACTTCCGGTAGCACAGAGATAAATTTGGACAGCGACACCGCCGCGAATACGACGTTGTGAAATACCAGCGAATTTTTGATCGCGAATACTTAAGTCATAACTACCAGGACAGTAAGAGCCAACAATTTCTTTTGCCTCGATAGTAACGTTGTAATCCTTTAACATCTCCTTAATTAAATGCCACATCGTATCGTATCCAAGATCAATATCGATACCTTTTTCTGTTTCTTGGAATAAAAGTGATACGTTTAAAACACCTTCATCAAGCACGACTGCAAGCCCGCCAGAATTACGAACAATAACATTGAAGTTGTGTTGTTTTAAAAAAGAAATACCTTCTTCTAAATGCGGAAGGCGTGAATCTTGAATGCCAAGGACAATTGTATTGTGATGAACCCAAGAACGCATTGTTGCGGCTGACTTGCCATTTCCAATGCTTGTGCATAATGTGTCATCCATTGCGAATGACTGAAGTGCATGGAATGTTGGTCCCAAACTAGACTGATCTACAATGCGCCACTCTGGCTGAGATAAAATGGAACGGGAATTGCTCATATAACTAACCCCTTATCTTTAAAATGACAATCTCTATTATAGCAAAAAATGAAGAATGGAGTTTTCTCACATATAAAGGGGGAGCTTAAAGGTGAAATAATAAAAAGGATGCATTACATGCATCCTTTTTATTCTGCAATTTTTTCTAAATTACCGTTTCGGTCCATTCGGAAAGATGTTTGAGAACGTTCTTCGTCATCCATGACTGCCAATTTACGAGCTCGGTTCATAATGTTCATAAGTGTTTCGTAATCTTCTTGTACAGTATGAGATTGCTTTTCTAACTTTTCTAGTTTCTTTTCTAGTTCCTCATTCCGAAGGATTTGTGCTTTAATTTCTTGTTTCAATCTCGTATTCTCGTTTTCAAGAGCTGTCACTTTTATATTTGAAGATCCGACTGTTTGTAAAAAATAAATAACATCTTGCATTGTCATAGAGCTTCTTGCAGCAGGAGCAGTAGATTCTTGATATGGAATAGCTTCTTTATATTGTACGATTGATTCCTCTTGTACTAATTCTTCATAATCAGTTATCGAATCTGAAGCTGGTGGTGTATAAAGTAAACGTTTTTTCGCTTGTTCACCGCTTGCAGCACGCATTTTATCTTTACGATGTTTTTTTGCTAGTTGAAGAGCTTGTTCATAGCTATAGCGAACGACAGCATTCCAGCGGAAACCACAAGCAGCAGATGTACGATTTAACTGATCTCCTACTTCCTCAAATGCATTTAATTGCGTACTTCCTTCTCGAACATGACGAAGTACTGTTTCAGCAAGTAATAAATCATCCTCATCTGTCCAAGCATCTTGTCTTACTTTCATAGATTCAACTCCCTTTCTTTTTATGAACTTCCTATTTTTATAATGGGCAAAAAAATAAACTTTTATACAAAGCTTTTAAAAATATGGTAGATTTCGATGAAAGGTAAAAATTTTCCCATGAATGGTGAGCGCTTCTGTAGGAGAGCATATAAATAAGTAGCATTATGTAGAGAATAGGCTTTGTAGGGAAACTTGCAACGAGCTTCAAAGAGCGGTAAAATACCATTTAGTGTTTATTTTTAAACGAACTTGAGAAAAGTTTAAAATAGAGGAAGTGTTATATAATGGGAAACGAATTTCGCGTGTGCGATGACTGTCAGGCAACGAACGTTAAAACGTTAGTTCCGAAGTTAAAAAAAGTAGATTCATGTGCAACGATTGAAGTTGGATGTCAGTCTTACTGTGGTCCTGGTCGTAAAAAATCATTCGCATTTGTAAATAACCGTCCAGTTGCGGCTCCAACAGAAGATGAGTTAATCGTAAAAATTGAAGCAAAGTTAAATAAGTAAGAAAAAGAAGAGTGAAAAGATTACTCTTCTTTTTTTATGCCCATAAGAGGAACGATTTATTCTGCGAAAGTACTATTGTGTGGCCGAACGTTTTCTAAAGGATGGACATAACTTTTGTATTAAAGTTCCAATTTATATAAATTTATATTTCAAAATAATGGTTGACAGTCTTTTAAAGCGATAGGAGAATAGAAGTGTCTGATTCTGAGAATCATTATCAGGAAAATAACAATTCACCTAATTTTTTTATTACTATTTGAGAATAAATTTCATTTTAATAAATATATGTTGTTGGTTAGGATGGTTGAGGGATGGAAGCGAGCGCAAGCAGTATAGAACAGCAAGAAGAGAATGTTAAAGAGATTAAGAGCAGACCGCTCATCGCTTCTATTATTTTAGTAGCGGGTACAATTTTGTTAGCTTTAAGCATGGCAGTTTCTATTTCTTTTGGGGCTGCAGATATTAGTTTAAAGACTGTATGGCAAGCTGTATTTCAGTTTGATGGATCTATTACACATCATAATGTAATTCAAGAGCTTCGCATGCCTAGAGCAATAGGGGGCGTAGTTGCAGGTGCCTTTTTAGCGGTATCAGGAGCAATTATGCAAGGTATGACGAGAAATCCACTTGCTTCACCATCGTTAATGGGGATTACAGATGGGGCTGTATTTGGAATTGCAATTATGTATGCATTTTTCCCTAATTCACCTTATTTACTGTTTGTTATCGCATCTTTTATTGGAGCTGCGTTTGGTGCAAGCATTGTATATGGAATTGGGTCTTCTTCACCAGGTGGATTAACACCTGTGAAATTAGCTTTGGCAGGTGCAGCTATTAGTGCTTTATTAGGGGCAATTTCATCTGGAATCGCATTGTATTTCAATCTTGCCCAAGAGGTGAGCATGTGGAATGCAGGCGGAGTTGCTGGAGTGAAATGGCAAAGCATTAATATGTTAGTGCCAATTGGCCTTGTTTGCCTTTTTATCGCAATTATGATGTCGAGATATATTACAATTTTGAGCTTCGGTGAAGAAATTGCAATTGGACTTGGTCAAAATACGACATTAATTAAATTTATCGGAACAGTACTTGTTCTTGTTTTAACGGGTTCCGCAGTTTCCATGGCAGGATCAGTAGGGTTTGTTGGTCTTGTAATCCCGCATATGACTCGTTTCCTTGTAGGCTCGGACTATAGATGGGTTATTCCATGTTCTGCGGTCTTAGGCGGGCTGTTAATTGAATGTGCAGATATGTTATCTCGCGTTATTAACCCGCCATTTGAAACGCCAATTGGAGCAATTACAGCGCTAATTGGGGTTCCATTCTTCCTCTACTTAGCACGTAATGAAGGGAGAGGAAAGATGTGAGGACGAGTGTCTTAACAAAAAAGAACATTTCTATATTAACGATTTTAGTAGGACTAATCGTTTCTATATTTCTTATTAGTTTAAATACAGGAACTTTTAAAATACCCCCAATGGACGTATTAAAGTCATTGGTTGGACTAGGGGCTGAAGATCAGTCTGTTATTTTATTTGAATTCCGTATGCCGCGTATGGTAATTGCTATACTAGTCGGATCTGCTTTAGCTATGTCAGGTGCGATTTTACAAGGTTTATCACGAAATCCACTTGCTGATCCAGGTATTATAGGGATTAATGCTGGAGCGGGATTAACAGTTGTTATATTCGTCTACTTCTTCTTCGGGAAAGTAGGGACTGGTACATTTTTATCTGTATTCATTCTTCCATTTTTCGCACTAGTTGGAGCGATATTAGCAGCGGTAATTATTTATTTATTAGCATGGAAAGACGGCGTTTCATCGACTCGATTAATACTAGTCGGTATTGCCGTTGCAGCTGGATTTGGAGCTGTTAGTTTAATTTTCTCTATGAAGATGACATCTAACGATTTTCGTTTTGCTACGATTTGGCTGGCGGGAAGTCTATGGGGTACAGATTGGAAATTCGTATTAAGTGTACTTCCATGGATGGTTATTTTCTTACCGCTTGCTATAAGTAAAGCACACATATTAAATGTAATGAACCTAGGCGATTCTACAGCAGTTGGCCTTGGTGTAAATGTAGAAAAAGAAAGACGTAAATTATTATTTATTGCAGTTTGTTTAGCGGGTGCATCTGTTGCTGTTGCCGGTGGAATTGGCTTTATCGGTTTAATGGCCCCGCATTTAGCAAGGCGCCTTGTTGGTGGCAAACATCAAATCATGTTGCCCACAGCTGCGCTAATAGGAACGTTTTTACTTTTATTCGCAGACGTAATTTCAAGAAGTGTACTAACAACTTCAGAAATACCAGTCGGTCTTGTTATTTCTGTAATTGGTGCACCGTATTTCATTTATTTACTTATGAGGACAAAATAAAGGGAGGCTTTTCGTATGGCAACTTTAGCGGTTGATGCGGTATCTGTTGGCTATAATGAAGGTTTAATTATTGATGGATTAACAGTTGAAATTCCGGAAGGGAAAATTACAACAATTATTGGGCCAAATGGTTGTGGGAAGTCCACATTATTAAAAACGGCGTCTCGTATTTTGAAGGCAAAACAAGGTACTGTTTATCTTGACGGAAAAGCAATTGAGAAACAGCCAACGAAAGAAATTGCAAAGAAAATGGCGATTTTACCACAAACTGCAGAAGTACCAACGGGTCTTACTGTATTTGAGCTTGTGTCATACGGAAGATTCCCTCATCAAAAAGGGTTTGGCACGTTGAAAGAAGAGGATTATCGCTACATTAACTGGGCACTTGAAGTGACAGGAATGAAAGAATTTGCGAATCGTCCAGCAGAAGCGCTATCTGGTGGTCAACGTCAACGTGTTTGGATTGCAATGGCTCTTGCACAAGGAACAGAATTACTTGTATTGGATGAACCAACAACGTACTTAGATATGGCTCATCAATTAGAAGTATTAAACTTATTGAAAAAGTTAAATGAAGAAGAAGGTAGAACGATTGTTATGGTTATCCATGACTTAAACCACGCTTCTCGTTTCTCAGATCATATGATTGCATTAAAAGCAGGTAAGTTAATGAAACAAGGAACACCAGATGAAGTTATGACAAGTGAAACACTTCGTAACGTATTTGAGATTGAAGCTCAAATCGTTCCATGTCCAGTAAACTGTAAGCCAATTTGCTTAACATATGATTTAGCGATGATTAGTAATCAATTGCGTAAAAAAGCTTAAGTAGAACCCCCTCGTGAAGAGGGGGGACTTCTAATGGACGTTGAGCTTCTTATATAAGAATGGGAAGTTGAACGCCCGTTAGAATGGGGTATTAACAACAATTAATAAAAATATATTGATTAATTGTTATATTCGTTTCTTATAGTTCATTGCAACTTATAAGATAAATACAGCTAGAAGGAGTGGGAACATGAAGAATTTTAAAATGGCACTATTAGCAATGGTATTAGTTGTGACTTCTGTACTATTTGCTGCTTGTTCTAACAAAGAAGAAGAAAAGAAAGCAGATGCAAAGACTGAAGAGCGCACTGTAAAACATGCAAAAGGGGAAATTAAAATTCCTGCAAACCCAAAGAAAATTGCTGACCTTAGTGGTTCAACAGAAGAATTATTAATTTTCGGTATGAAACCGGTTATTACTGCTAATACATCTCAAGAAAAAATTGATGCACATATTGAAAAGAAACTAAAAGACGTTAAACCAGTTGGTTCTGCTTGGGGCGATAAAATTAACATCGAAGCAGTAGCTGCTGCAAAACCAGATTTAATTCTTGTAAATAATCGTCAAGAAAAGATTTATGATCAATTATCTAAAATTGCACCAACAGTTATGTTAAACACTCCATTAGATCAATGGCGTCCAAAATTCGAAGAAGTAGGTCAAATCTTCGGTAAAGAAAAAGAAACAAAAGAATGGTTCAAAAAGTATGATGAAAAAGCAAGCAAATTACATGACAAAATCGTCGCTAAAACTGGTGAAGCAACATTCATGAAAATGGCTGCGTATCCAAATGCTTTCCGCGTATACGGTGACTACGGTTACGGTAGCGTAATCTTTAATGATTTAAAACTACCAGCAGTTAAAGGTACACCAACTGATAAACCACTAGTACAAGTACAAAAAGAAGCTTTAATCGATTACAACCCAGATTACTTATTCGTATTTACAACTGGTGACGGTTCTCAGCGCTTAAAAGAATTCCAAGAAGAATCAATTTGGAAAAACATGAACGCTGTTAAAAACAACCACGTATTCACAATTAAAAATGAAGACTTAAACAAAGGTTACTTCCCATTAGGGAAAGATATGATCTTAGACGAAGTTGCTGAATTCGTTTTAGGTAAATAATGTATAAAGGAAATCACTTTTACTTCGGTAAAGGTGATTTTTTCTTTTTATAAAGGTAATTAATACAGTCTTTCATTTCTTTCTGTTTCTCATTTCGTTTATAATATAAAGTAAGAATGTAGTAAAGAAAGGGGGATGTCGGAAAGTGGTATATTTAAACGACAAACTCAGCGAAACAAAAGTGTTTAAAGACCCAGTACATAAATATGTGCACGTGCGTGATCGTGTTATTTGGGATTTAATCGGAACGAAAGAATTTCAACGCTTGCGCCGTATTAAGCAGCTTGGAACGACATTTTTTACATTTCACGGTGCAGAGCATAGTCGCTTTACTCATTCGTTAGGTGTATACGAAATTATTCGTCGTATGATTGATGATGTGTTTGATGGCAGACCAAATTGGAATGCTGAAGATAGATTGTTATGTTTATGTGCGGCATTACTTCATGATGTCGGTCACGGCCCATTTTCTCACTCGTTTGAAAAAGTATTTTCATTAGATCATGAGAAATTTACGCAAAAGATTATTGTTGGCAATACGGAGATTAATGATGTATTAAGTCGTGTTGATAAGGAGTTTCCACAAAAGGTAGCAGATGTAATTGCAAAAACGTCTACTAATAAATTAGCAATTAGTATGATTTCGAGCCAAATTGATGCGGATCGTATGGATTATTTATTAAGAGATGCTTATTTTACAGGCGTAAAGTATGGAAACTTCGATATGGAACGTATACTGCGTGTAATGCGCCCGTATGGGGATCAAGTAGTCATTAAAAATAGTGGTATGCATGCTGTTGAGCATTACATTATGAGTCGTTATCAAATGTATTGGCAAGTATATTTCCATCCGGTAACGCGAAGTGCAGAAGTTATTTTAACGAAGATTTTACACCGTGCTAAATCATTGCACGAGAAGTATTATACATTTAAAAATCATCCTGTTCATTTCTATTCTTTATTTGAAGAAGAAGTAACAGTAGAGGATTATTTAAAGTTAGACGAGAACGTTATGTATTACTACTTCCAAGTATGGCAGGAAGAAGAAGATCCAATTTTAAGCGATCTATGCCGCCGTTTTATGAATCGAAATCTATTTAAATATGTAGAGTTTACAGATAAACATGGTTTAGATAATTGGATGGAATTAAGTAGTTTATTTAAAAAGATTGGACTTGATCCGGAGTATTATTTAGTAGTTGATTCAACATCAGACTTACCGTATGACTTTTATCGTGCAGGAGAAGAAGAAGAGCGTTTGCCAATCCTACTTCTTATGCCAAACGGAGAGCTTAGAGAGCTTTCACGTGAATCGGATATTGTTGAGGCGATTACAGGTAAGAAAAGAACGGACCAAAAGCTATTCTATCCACATGATTTAATCTATGAAGATGGAAGAAAAGGAAAATATAAAGAGAGAATTATTGAGTTGTTAGAAGGAAAGAAATAAGAAGCAGCTAGTGGCTGCTTCTTATGAAAAACTTGAAATTATTTGTCGCTTAAGCGTTTTCCGCTAACTGCATAATGATTCTTAGACATTTCTTCGATGAAAACAACGATGTTTTCTTCAGGAGCACCAGTTGTTTCGCTTACTGCTGCTGTTACTTTCTCAGCAAGGGCTTTCTTTTGTTCTTCTGTGCGTCCTTCTAGCATTTTCACTGTTACGTATGGCATGTACAATCGCTCCTTTTATGTAAGTTACACTCTTATTATAGCGGATTATGGGGAAGAACAATCGAAAAAACAAATAATTTCTTTTTTTGACATATGGAAGAGGAGATGAAGTATGGATCAGTTATTTAGATATCCATTGCACGAAATTCCGTTGGTAGCAATGGCGATTATTATTGCATTATCCGTTCATGAATTTGCACATGCATATGTTGCATATAAATTTGGGGACGATACAGCAAAGAGACAAGGGCGTTTAACGTTATCACCGATGGCTCATTTAGACCCTATCGGTTTGATTGCAGTATTAATTCTTGGATTCGGTTGGGCAAGACCGGTTCCTGTTAACCCATATAACTTTAAAAGACCGCGTCTTGCAGGCATATTAGTTTCAATTGCAGGGCCGATTAGTAACTTAATTTTAAGTGCAATTGGTTTAATTATTTTGTATAGCTTAGCAGTATTTGGAGTGTTAGATGCAGTTCCAGTTGCAGTAGCTGAAACATTAGGAAAGTTTTTTGAGCTCTTTATTATGTTAAATATTGTTTTACTTGTATTTAATTTATTACCGATCCCGCCACTTGATGGGTATCGTGTAGTGGAAGATTTAGCACCAGCAAATATTCGCGCGAAAATGACACAGTATGAAAAATATGGAGCGATTGCGTTATTAATTCTCGTTATTACACCGCTTAGTAATTACACAATTCAACCTATTTTCCAGGTAGTTATTCCGCATGTATTAATGTTTTTACAAAGTATCATTGCGCCTATTTTTGGCCTTTTATAATTTTTAAGTGAGGAGGATTTTACATATGACAGAGAAAAAGAAAAAAATCGGTTTTAATATCGTGAAAAATGATTCAACAGATGGACATGGTGGATTTGGTGTTGGGGCATTAAGCCTAGAAAACATTTCACCTGTATTTGTTGATGTACTAGAGAAAACCGCATTCGTTGATATCGGTGCGATGCATGCGCGTAGTACAGTAGAAAAAGGTATTAAATTTTTAACAAATAAAGATGAAGTTCCAAACGGAAAACCATTTTGGCTTGTTTGGGTAACGATTGAAAGAACTGCAACTGGTGCTTATTACGCAGGTGTAACAGCTTGTGAAATGACAGTAGACCGTGAAATTCGTCGCGGATATAAATCACTTCCAGAACACGTAAACAAAATGGATAAATCAATGAAGCGTCACATTATGGTTGACCATATGGATGAATCATCTAAAAAAGTACTTGGTACGTTCTTGAAAGAACATAATGAAGCGATTTGGAACGAATCTAGTGAAGAATTGCGTCGTGCATTATTAAGTGAATAAAAAATAGCTGACGGATGCCCGTCAGCTATTTTTTTACCAAGGAAGATATTTTTTCCACCAACTTGTTTTTTTCTTTTCTTCAGTCGTTTTTTCAAATTCTTCTTTATCATCGACGTGATCCATACAATATTCAGTCGGTTCGGTACCTTTAGCGAAATACATTTTCACAGAAATAGGACAATTTTTTGTAGCAATTTTACCGTTCTCTGGGTTGATACTAACCGCTACGACGTCACCTGGTTGTTTAAATTCTTTTTTGGGCTGTCCATCTAAGCCTTTCTCCATCGTATCAGTCCATATTTTCTTCGCATATCCTTGTTCTGCTACGTTTGAAATAGATTTAGGTTGATCATATCCGACCCATACACCTGTTACGATTTGCGGAGTAAATCCGATCATCCAACTATCCGTTTCAGTAGAACCAGATTTTCCGGCATATGTTCTTGATAATTTTGATAACATCGATTGGCCAGTTACAGCAGCATAACTGCTTAGTTTCTTATTAAACATACCGGTCATCATTTCTTCCATTACAAACGCTTTGCTCTTGTCGAGAACTTGTTTACTCTCTAAATGAGCATCGTATAATATATTTCCTTCATGATCCATAATGCGGCGAATGAAAGTAGGTTTTACTTCTTTTCCACCGTTTGCGAACATGCTATAAGCGTTAACCATTTCAATTGGTTTTACGGGTGATGTGCCGAGAGCTAGAGAAGGCACATCTTTTAATGCACTTGTAATTCCAAATTGTTTTGCTGTTTTTGCGAGTGCGTCATCTCCTAAAAATAAATTCGTTTTTACAGCATATATGTTATCAGAGACTGCGAGAGCTTGTGCCATCGTTACAAAATCATCTGCATAATAATCTTTATAGTTTTTTGGTTTATACTTTGAAACGCCGTCACCTAAAGTAAATACAGTATATTCGCTTTTTAAGCGCGTAGCAGGCGTGAATCCTCGTTCTAATGCTGCATAATATAGAAATGGCTTAAATGTAGAACCAGGCTGACGAACGGCTTGTGTAGCCCTGTTAAATTGACTCGTAGTATAATCAGTTCCGCCAACAAGAGCAGCCACTTCACCTGTCGTTGGATTCATAGAGACGAGAGCAGTTTGTATGTTTGTTGTGTCAGGTATATGATCTTTTACAGCTTGCTCTGCTACAGCTTGTAGTTTAGGGTCTAGCGTTGTATAAATTCGCAAGCCACCCCGTTGTAAAGCTTGTTCGTCTAATCCAACATCACGAAGAAGCGAAGCTTGTACAGCATCTTGGAAATATGGTGCGACCTCTGCTACTTTTTTCGTATCTAATGAGGCAAAAGTTAGTGGCTCTTTCTTCGCTAAGGCTGCTTGTTGCTTCGTAATATATCCTTGTTCGACCATTTCATCTAATATGAGAGCTTGTCGTCCTTTAGCACGATCCTCTTTCAAAAAGGGAGAATAGACACTTGGCCCTTTCGGGATACCTGCGAGCATACTAGCTTCTGCTAATGTTAAATCTTTTGCTGTTTTATCGAAATATAGACGGGACGCAGCTTCGATTCCATAAGCGCCATGTCCGTAATAAATTGTATTTAAATATCCTTCTAAAATATGATTTTTATTATAGTTTACTTCAAGGCGGACAGTGTACATTGCCTCTAATAATTTCCGTTTCCACGTTTTATCATGATCTAAATACAGATTACGCGCGTATTGTTGTGTAATTGTACTAGCTCCTTGTACCTTTGCCATCGCTTTTAAATCAGCAACAATTGCACCCGCAATCCGTTTCACATCGAAGCCGTGATGTTTGTAGAATCGTTGGTCTTCGATAGATAGTGTCGCCTCTTTTACATAAGGAGAAATTTCATTGAGAGATACATTGTAACGTTTTTGAATTTCATTACTTTGTCCAATAACAGTATCATCGTTTGCGTAAAAGACGCTTGTTTGCGGGACCGCAACAGGAGGAGGTCCCATAATTTTTGCGACTATAATAATAACAAAAAAAGAAAAAACGAAGAAAAGGACGCAAGAAAACATTGCGGTGAAGAAAAGACGTTTATATTTTTTAAGTTTTGGATTCATAGTCTGATCCATCTTTTTTCAGCCCCTCATTAATACAAGCGTTATTGTATTAGTATTGAGGGTTTTCATTTATTTTAAACAATGAAATTTCGAAAATAAAAAGCTCCTTCCATTAAGAAAGGAGCTCAAAGGCACGTGCTGGCCAATCGGTAATGATGACATCTACACCATAATCAATCATAGTTTGTAAATCTTTGTATTCGTTAATTGTATATGGACGGAAAACATATCCTTGCTCTTGTGCTAATTGCACAAATTCTTTCGTTAATAGCTGGAAGTTTGGATGTAATCCACTTGCTTTTCTCTGTTTTGCTTCGGCAATTGGATCAGCAATCGGTGTATCATATAAAATTGCTCTTGGGATTTCAGGAGCAATTTCTGCTAATAATGAAACAGAGTCATGGTTAAATGATGAAAATACAATTTGATTAGAAAGATGATATTCGCGCACAAGTGCAACAGCTTTTTCCTCAATATTTGGGTAATGAATAACATCTGTCTTTAATTCAATATTTAGTTGTAAGTTCGTTGTGGAAAGCCAAATGAAAATCTCACGCAACGTTGGGATTTTTGCTTCATGGAAAGAAGGGTCTTTATAGCTACCAGCGTCCAATGATTGTAGTTCCTCTACCGTTTTTTCCGAAACAAGTCCAACGCCATTTGTTGTACGATCGACGGTTTCATCGTGAATTACGACAAGTTCACCATCTTTTGATAAGTGGACATCGAGTTCAATCCCGTGAGCGCCAATGCGTTCTGCTTCTTGGAAGGCAATCATCGTATTTTCGGGATGTGTACCTTTTACTCCGCGGTGAGCGAAAATAAGTGGTTTACTCATGTGAAATTCTCCTTATTATCTCTTTTCTTTCATTATGAAACTGCTTTAGGGAAAATACAATTGAATATGATAAACATTTACAAAAGTCTAACAGTTGCAGAAAAGTTAACGTTAACGTAAAATGTAATAATCAAGTGAAGGGAGGAATAAACATGTATAAAATTGATGAAGTAACAAAGCAAGTCGGTTTAACAAAACGTACACTTCGTTATTATGAGGAAATTGGTTTAATTCATCCCCCAGAACGTAGTGAGGGGAATATTCGTCTGTATACGGATGAGGATATTGCCAGAATTAAAAGAATTGTAGAAGCGAAAGAAGTGCTAGGAATCACACTTCAAGAAATGCAGCATTTCTTATCACTAAAAGAAAGAATGGAGCAAAGAAGAAATAGCGAGAACCCTCGTGATCGTGAAGTGATTCAAGAAATTAAAGATATGCTTGAAAAACAAGTGCAAACGTTAGACGAAAAAATGGAGCAAATGCAACGTGTAAAGGCAGAACTTGAAGATAGTTTACATCGTGCAGTAACATTTTTAGAGAGCACAAAAGGAGAGTAATCAAAATGGAGAGCAAACAAAAACTAGGGAGATTGATTACAGTGGTGGCTACCTTCCTTGCCTTTTCGGGTATAGGAGTAGTCGACCCAATTTTGCCGATTATTGCAGAGAAAATTGGTGCAACGCATTGGCAAGTTGAAATGTTATTTACTGCTTATATTTTAACGATGGCAATCATGATGTTACCAGCTGGTATATTTGCATCAAGATTTGGTGATAAACGGATGATGACAATCGGTCTTGCGATTGTGACTGTATTTGCGTTTATATGTGGTATATCGCAAACGATTGCTCAATTATCTCTTTTCCGTGCTGGATGGGGATTAGGAAATGCGATGTTTTTTGCTACAGCAATGACGCTGTTAATAGCATTAAGTAAAGAAGTTCATGAAGCAGTAGGATTATACGAAGCAGCGATCGGCTTAGGTATGGCTGGGGGGCCGTTATTGGGTGGAATATTAGGTGGACATTCTTGGCGTTATCCATTTTTCGCGACGAGTATTTTAATTTTCTTAGCATTTATTTTAGTATTCTTTTTTGTAAAAGAACCGGAGCGAAAAGTGAAGCGTAAGGCTGCTGGCGTAGGAGAATTACTTAACCTGGTGAAGTATAAACCGTTTATGCAAGGTGCGATTTCAGGAATGTTATACTACTACGGATTTTTCGTTGTGTTAGCATATTCACCACTTATTATGCATTTATCAGCTATTCAATTAGGCTTTGTATTTTGCGGATGGGGATTAGCGTTAGCTTACGGTTCTGCAATTTTAGCACATAAGCTAGAAGGGAAATATGAACCAAAAACATTATTGAAGGGTAGTTTACTTGTATTTGCGATTTTCTTAATTGCACTATTCTTTGTGAAAATTATGTGGTTACAAATTACTCTTATCGTTTTATCAGGATTAGCATCTGGCTTAAACAATGCATTATATACAAGTTATGTAATGGATATTTCACCTTATGAAAGATCTGTTACGTCAGGTGTTTATAACTTTGTTCGTTGGTTAGGGGGCGCAATTGCTCCGATTTTATCAGGAATTATCGGTCATACTGTTTCACCACAAAGCCCGTTTTTAGTAGGTGGAATTGTGGTGTTAGTTGGTTGTATTATGATCCTAATTCCAATTCGTAAACCAGTAGAAATAGAGACAAAAGCCCTTTCTTAAGAAAGGGTTTTCTTTATACATATATGTTAGAACCCTCTGACTAAAATATATTTTCGGTATTTTTGTACTTTTAACTATACATTTTGGATGTTTTGTTTTATTTTTGTTAGGGGACATTAATGATGTCCCTATTATAAATTTGCATTGAAAGGCGTGATTGTACGATGGAACTATGGTTCACTGAAAAACAAACAAAACATTTTGGGATTACGGCGCGTATTAACCGCACATTACATACGGAGCAAACAGAATTCCAAAAACTTGATATGGTTGAAACGGAAGAGTTCGGAAACATGCTTATTTTAGATGGCATGGTTATGACAACAGAAAAAGATGAGTTCGTTTATCATGAAATGGTAGCGCACGTACCTTTATTTACACATCCTAACCCTGAAAACGTATTAGTTGTTGGTGGCGGTGATGGTGGTGTTATTCGTGAAGTGTTAAAACACCCAAGTGTAAAGAAAGCAACTCTTGTTGAAATCGATGGAAAAGTAATTGAGTACTCTAAACAATACTTACCATCAATTGCAGGCGCATTAGATAATGAGCGTGTAGAAGTAAAAGTAGGAGACGGTTTCCTACATATCGCAGAAAGCGAAAATGAATACGATGTAATTATGGTAGATTCTACTGAGCCAGTAGGACCAGCAGTAAACCTATTTACAAAAGGCTTCTACGCTGGAATTTCAAAAGCGTTAAAAGAAGATGGTATTTTCGTTGCACAAACGGACAACCCTTGGTTCACACCAGAGTTAATTACGACTGTGTTTAAAGATGTAAAAGAAATTTTCCCAATTACTCGTTTATACACAGCTAATATTCCAACATACCCAAGTGGTCTTTGGACGTTCACAATTGGATCTAAAAAACATGATCCATTAGAAGTAAGTGAAGAGCGTTTCCACGAAATCGAAACGAAATACTACACAAAAGAATTACACAACGCAGCATTCGCATTACCGAAATTTGTTGGCGATTTAATTAAGTAAGAAAATCGAGCTTGAACAAATAAAGTGTGAGTAGCTCATTTAAGGTGTTTGTCCAGAAGACTTGAACATGCTAGCTACTTACACTTCTGTAGAGAAAATCGTCTTCTTGTTGTTAAAAAGAAGACCCGGTAAATCGAGAAAGAGGAGCAATTCGCTCCAAATTTGAGAAATAGTGAAAGGTTGGGATACCTTAAGTTCCACATAAGGAGGAAAAGAATATGCGTTTTGATGAAGCTTATTCAGGTAAAGTATTTATTAAAAGTCATCCAAGTTTTGAAGAGTCAAAGGTAGTTATTTATGGGATGCCTATGGATTGGACAGTAAGTTACCGTCCAGGATCTCGTTTTGGCCCTGCACGTATTCGTGAAGTATCAATCGGTCTTGAAGAATATAGTCCGTATTTAGATCGTGAATTAGAAGAGGTAAAATATTTTGATGCGGGTGATATCCCATTACCATTCGGAAACGCACAACGCAGCTTAGACATGATTGAAGAGTATGTATCAAAACTTTTAGATGCCGATAAGTTTCCACTAGGTCTCGGCGGTGAGCACCTAGTGTCTTGGCCAATTTTTAAGGCAATGGCAAAAAAATATCCGGATTTAGCAATCATCCACATGGATGCTCATACTGATTTACGTGAATCGTATGAAGGGGAGCCTTTATCCCACTCTACACCAATTCGTAAAGTGTGTGATTTAATTGGTCCGGAAAACGTATATTCTTTCGGAATTCGTTCTGGAATGAAGGAAGAATTTGAATGGGCGAAAGAAGTAGGTATGAACTTATATAAATTTGACGTATTAGAACCGTTAAAAGAAGTATTACCGAAACTTGCTGGACGCCCAGTCTATGTCACAATCGACATTGATGTATTAGACCCAGCTCACGCTCCAGGAACAGGAACGTTAGAAGCTGGCGGTATCACATCTAAAGAATTATTAGATTCCATCGTAGCAATTGCAAATTCAAATATAAATGTAGTTGGAGCAGACTTAGTAGAAGTAGCCCCAGTCTACGACCATAGTGATCAAACACCAGTCGCAGCAAGCAAATTCGTGCGGGAAATGCTGCTCGGTTGGGTAAAATAAAAGTGAAGCCGACTGTTTAGACCCGGTGACTAAGGTTCTTTCCTGCAAAAGGTGCTTTTTACCTTTTGGCAGGGAAGGTTCTTAGACGCAAGGGTCTAGGAGGCGTAACTGGATAGAAATAAAAGCGGAAGCGGCTCGCTCAGAATGTGAGGGGGATGGAGCTTCAGACGTAGAGGCTCTTTTTGCCTCGAAGGAAGAAGCGAAGCCACCGATCATTCTAGCCGCTGCAGCTAGATAAAGTAAGAGCCCTCTATATGATTAGAGGGCTCTTACTTTGTCGTTATGTGTCGGTAAGTCGATATATTTAAAAAATCGCCGATATAATTTCATTTACCGTTACGCAACACAAAAAAAGCTATTCTCAAACGATGGGAATAGCTCTTTTTCTTATGCAACCTTCTCTTCCGAAGTAACTCCACGAATTTCATCAGCAGAGCGGATCGGATATTTACGGAACACAATAGACCCGATGTATCCGACAATAGTGGTAACGATTCCACATAGTACAGCAGCAATCGTTACTTTTATAACGTCATTAAATCCGAATAGGACAAGAAGACCTGGAATTGGTGATGCTGTTCCTGGTGCATTATTAACAAGCTGGAATAGCGATGTAATAATACCGGCAAGTGCACCGCCAACGAAGTTTGTTGCATAAATTGGAATTGGATTTGCTGAAACAACATCTGCTTGTGTTAAAGGCTCGATTGCTACAGCGATTGTGTCTTTCTTTGAGCAAATTTTTAGTCGCTTAAAGAAAATAAAGTTCATCGGGGCTGAGGCTGCTACGGCAAGACTACCAATTGCCATTGGTAAACCTGTTAATCCAAGCATTGCAGTTAGTGCCATAGAACTCAGTGGAGAGGTAGAAATAACTGTTATTAATCCACCAAGCATAATACCCATAATGATAGGACTTTCTGTAGTTGCAACTGATATCATAGAACCGATTTTACCAAGTGTTGCGTTAACGAGCGGATCCATAAGCATTGCCATTCCACGTGAGATTGGTGCAGCGATAAATAGGATTGCTAAAAATTCCACACCAGCCGGTAATTTCTTTTCGAGAAATTTCACGACGAAGGCACAAACGTATCCGGCGAAAAATCCTGGTAAAATACCGAATCCACTAGTAGCGATACCAATTAAAACAGCGTATACGGGGGAAACACCGATTGCTAATGCGACTAAAATCGCTGCTGCGACACCGCTCATACTACCAGAAGCTTCTCCTACTGATTGTAAAAAGTCATTATGAAACATTTCTCCACCTATATAACGGTGAAATGCTTCAATAAGAAAACTTGCGATTGCTGCATTAGCTAAAGCGCCCATCGCCTTCATTCCGTAAGGCGCACGGTAACTGAAAAGTGTAAATAGACAAAGTACAACAAGTAATAGTGCTAAACCTTGCAAGATAGCCATTTGAAAACTGTCTCCTTTGATTTTTGTAATAAAAATTCGTATCATTCAATAATAATATAAAAGTGTATGAAACGGAAAAATTTTTTCTTGGGAACTTGCTTTAAGAAAAAATCCCTTACAATAATGTAAGGAAAGTGTAAGACTTTGTAACTACTCAGCCACCTTTTGGTGTCTTTTTTTAATTTTACTAGTTTCATATGCCTCCCATTTGTAAATACTGAGTATATCAAACAGGGGGGTGAATAGGATGGTCGATCGAAAAATCATTTTAGATGCATATAAAAAAGGACCTGAAGCTGTTATTTCTTTATTTGAAGAAACATTCTCTAAGTTAGAAAAACGGATTCAAGAACTAGAACATGCTTCAAAAAAAAACTCTACAAATAGTCATAAACCACCTTCTACAGATGGTTTGCGTAAACCTGTTACAA
>NZ_QJTG01000034.1:0-41633 GCF_003217275.1 Bacillus sp. 196mf | reverse complement strand
AGGATTTGCGCAAACTTTTTGTAACAGGTTTACGCAAACCATCTGTAGAAGGTGGTTTATGACTATTTGTAGAGTTTTTTTTTGAAGCATGTTCTAGTTCTTGAATCCGTTTTTCTAACTTAGAGAATGTTTCTTCAAATAAAGAAATAACAGCTTCAGGTCCTTTTTTATATGCATCTAAAATGATTTTTCGATCGACCATCCTATTCACCCCCCTGTTTGATATACTCAGTATTTACAAATGGGAGGCATATGAAACTAGTAAAATTAAAAAAAGACACCAAAAGGTGGCTGAGTAGTTACCTTATTTATATTCACATTCCCAGTCTCCTTATACTATTCTATCAATCATTTCATTAATATCTTCATCTGAAATAATCTGTTCAGCCCCATTATTTTCCTCAATGAAATTAAATAAAAAATCTATAGTTTTATCATTTTTTGACATACTGTCCTTGATTTTAATTGGATTATCAATTCTGTTAACTGGTTGATTATCAAGAAAAGGAATCCTATTTATATCCTCTTCTTCTTTAACAACATACTTTCTCAAACCCGTGGAATCCCTTTCAATAAAGAATAAGTTTTCATTATCTACAATTTGCTCATCCGCACAAAGTATATAATAAGTATTCCAAACATTGATTTGTACTTGGTGCAATTTTTCTCTCATTCGAATTACTTCTTCTTTTATATCCTTTAATTCCATACCTATGTCCAAATTTTGAATAATGACATTTAAGTGCTCTTTTTTTAATATTGTTACACCTAGATGACTAAGAACACTTTCTCTTTCCTTTATAAATCCTTTTTCCATTAAACGTTTAAAAGTTATCTCGTATGCATTCAATTTACAATAAACCTCCCCATAAAGAATTTAAATGTCCTTTTAACTCTTCCATATCATTAAACGTGAATAGATTATCAAATTCAGATTCAAACATCCCCCCAGGTATAATGTGTAGAACCATATTAACTTCATCCAACTTAAAATAATCCTTTAATCCATTTATATCGATATCTTTCTTATCCAATTCTTTTTGCAAGGGTGCAGCTCGATTATTAATAAACTTTCCCTGAACAATTGTTTTTGGTGGGTTTAATAAAAATCTAATATCTTCATAATTCCGCAATAAGTATTCAGCTTTCTCAATTGCTTTTTCAATCTTTTCCCCCCTGTTTAAACTAAGAAATCCAATCTGCTTATTTTGAATTTCTTTTACCAGTAGTGATTGATATTGAACTGAGAATTTCGAAATATCACCATAAGCCAGTATTAATAATAAATTCACAATAAACAGTTCCAACAACCGAATTTTTTGCTGATCAATATGTTCTATTTTAAATATGGAAGAATACCGATCTCCATCTAAATAACGATTAATTAACTCACGGGTTGTTCCACCATCATTTATCCATTCCACTAAATATTTTTTATACGCTGAAATATACTCCTGTACTTCTTCATAAAGGTCCATACTACTTAATTGTTGTGTAAGATTAGCAAAAACCTCATCAATAATTGTAATACTTCCTTTAATGTGCGATCTATTCTCTGCTCTTTTATTCGCTTTATCTTCTAAAATTTGTAATAACTCATTCGATTCAGACTCAGAAATATATAGCATTAGTTTTTCTTCATACAAATTACACATCTTCATTAAACGACCAACTAACATCATTAAATCTTCTTGATTTAAGCTTGCTCCCTCTCCAAGCTTCTCATTCAAAACCATAAGTATATGATTTTCATAATATTTAACAGCAGCCAAGTCTGCTCTTTTTATGATATGAAATCTTGAGAGTAAAGAAATTATATCTTCACCACTCTCTTCTTCATAACAAATTTTATTATTATCCCTATCTTTTAATTTTTCTTCCTTCATGAACTTAACTAAATAATCATTTTCATTCACGTCTTTTGGGAAATCTGTGGTCCTATACTTTTTGATTGGCTTGCCTCCAGAGTCCATTATTACAAAGCTCGTAACTAACTCAAATTCCGTTTCATAGCCATCTTGCTTTTTAAAATTCCTTGCTTTACCTATTATTTTGTCTAGCCAACTATCATTAATTTCAGATAAAATAGCTTTTGTATCCTTATCTTTAACTTTCGACCTCTTATAAACTGTCCCACTTGAAAATTTTTCTGTTTCTTTGCTCGATTTAACTTGTATAAATCTCAGTTTATTTCCCTTTCCAACCACTATATCTTCGTGTAACTCTAAAGCTACAAAATCCCATTCTCCTTGCAACATTTGAGTCCAATATTCTAAGCACACTAGAAATTGATAATAAAAACCAGTTAAAGCTATCCTGCCTCCCTCCTCATCAGGTCGTAATTGTAATAACTCTTCAATGAGTTCTTCGCTTTTTTCATCTCTTAAGTTACTGATGAACTCTTCATAATTTTCATTTGCAGTATCTTTAATCAATGATTCCAAAACCTTTTGCTTATAATCCAAGCTCCTCACCTCTATTCCTTATTTTACTAAAATACTGTAGTAATTTGTCATGTTAAGCAGCATTTTTAAATAATTATTAGAAATACTAGTAAGAACCTATGAATTCACTAATCCCACATCAATTGATTGTCAAGCACCTTTACGCCTCTCCTTGTTGCTATTCAAGTTCCCTACTCAATAATACAGATTTTGTGTTATAAGCTTTAAATTCAATATATTAGCAGTTAAAAATCATAACAAACTAAAAAGAGGCTGTCTCATAAGTCTCTTTCGAAGTGAAATCACATGAAATAAAAAAGGCAGAAACGTTATTAAATCAACGTTTCTGCCTTTCACTTTCTATTCAATTTTGGCTGAAAAGCACCTTTTGGGACAGCCTCTTCAATTTATGAAAAAACATTTGTATTTTTACAAAAAGCAAAACCTCTACAATAATGATAGCTATCATCACCTATTACACATACTTCCTATGCACCATCTTCCCATCATAAGAAAACACAACACCCTTATTCTCCACAACTGATTCCATATGAACGGTTCTTCCCCACAATTGATACATATACGGCAATACTTTCTCCAAATACTTCAAATCAAGTTCAATTCCTTCATAATAATGCTTTAAGTATAGTTCACCAGTTTTTAAGTAATCTCCATCTTCAACCATCAAATATGGAAATCCACCATTTGTTCTCATGTTTACAAGCTGATCTCGTACATGTGTCCATTCTTTATCTATAACTTTGTACTCTTTTCCTTGTCTTTGGAACAAGTACATATCTTCTCGCATAACCAATTCTTTCGTTAAATAATTACGAATAAATGATGTGTCACTATCCAACTCCCGCACCTCAAAAATTTTCTGTTTACCCGATCCAGGCTTAATTCCTCTTCGTTTCATTTCTTCAGTCGGATTGTCATAACGTTCTTCAATGTGTTCAAACATTTTAATTCCTAGATAGTATGGATTAATGCTTGTTTTCGATGGTTGAACTACACCTGCATTTAATTTTGCAAATTCAATAGCTTCACTTGAAGTTAAATCCATTTCTCGTAAAATTCTTTGATGCCACAGACTTGCCCAACCTTCATTCATAATTTTTGTTTCCATTTGTGCCCAAAAGTAAAGCATTTCTTCTCGCAGCATCGTTAAAATATCTCGCTGCCACTCCTCTAACTCCCGACTATATTCTTGAATGAACAGCAATAAACCTTTTTCATATTGTGGTGGAAATTTCTTTTTCTTACGAATAATTTGCGGTTCTTGTTTTTTCTTTCTATTATCTAACCCCACAAATCATCTTAATCTGTTTTTCTTCTTGTTCTTCTACATCCATATCATCCGTTTACCAAGATAGTTTATTTCGCACTAATGAGGGATCAATGTGTTCTTGAATTACGAGTACAGCATCAAGAAACTTTGTAACTTCCTGTCTCCCATATCTTTACTCTTACTTATCCTGTAGGTAAAATATAGAAGAAGATATTCTGAACTTGTAAAGGGTGTGTATGCATGGCAAGTCGATACCATTATCAAAAAACTATTAGTAATGACTATTTAGGAAAAAGTAAACTAATTAAAGCGGCGTCTCCATGGGAATTGAATCTAAAAATACAAGAACAAGAACAAAAATGGGCACAAGTTGAAGTGAAGCAACGTGAACGAGAAAAGATTCAAGATATAAAAATGCAAGCAGAATTTGATACAATTGCTGCCCAAGATATAATCCGTGAATATGAAAACCTGTTAAATGCTACCCTCGAAATTGACGACACCTTAGATTGGGAATCTCAAAAGAAATACGACAGTTATCCACCATTTTTCTATGAACCCTTTAATACACCAAAACCTACCTTAAATATTTTTAAACATACATATAAAGTTCCAACCGAAGGAATATTAGAAAAATTCATATCTCCCCTCAAACGTAAAAGAATTCAACTAGAAAATCAGGCAAATAACGCTTATGAACAAGCATTAGAAGAATATAATCAAACTTATGATACATACGAAAAACAGAAAGAAGATGCTCTCAAAAAACACCTTCAGCAAAAAGAAACATTTGAATTTGAACAACAACAACAATACAATGACAATATTACGAACTGGAAAAAGCAATTTGAATTAGGGGAACCTGAAGCAGTTGAGAAGTATGTAAATGTGGTATTAGAAAACTCTCTTTACCCTGATGGGATTGAGAAAGAGTATGATGTACAGTTTCGAAAAGATTTAAATACACTAGTTATATCATATAAACTACCTAACCCAACCTTACTTCCAAATATCACTGAGTATAAATATATTGCCACAAGAAAAGAAGTAAAATCAGTCGAAATGAAAAAGAAGGATTTCGAGGAATTTTATGAGTCTATAATATTTCAAATAACATTAAGAACAATTCACGAGATTTTTGAAGCTGTATATAACAACGATGTAAATATCGTTGTCTTTAATGGATGGATTAGTTATATAGACGAAGCAACTGGCAATGATTCTACTTCATATATTATTTCCGTCCAAGCGTCTCGTGAAGAATTTGAACCTATAAAATTAGACAGAATAGACTATAAAAAATGTATTCAAAGTCTAAAAGGATTATTTGCAGGTAAGCTTACAACCTTATCTCCTGTTAAACCTATCATGACTCTACAAACAAATGATAAACGATTTGTGGAATCCAAAGAGGTTTTAGCTAACCTTACTTCTGCGGACAACTTAGCTACTATGCATTGGGAAGACTTTGAACATCTAGTAAGAGAATTGTTTGAAAGAATGTTTAATGAGGATGGTGCCGAAGTCAAAGTAACACAGGCTACTCGTGATGGCGGAGTAGATGCTATTGCTTTTGATCCTGATCCAATTAAAGGTGGAAAGTTTATCATTCAAGCAAAACGATATAATATGACAGTTCCTGTATCCGCAGTACGTGATTTATATGGAACTATGCTTCACGAAGGTGCAACAAAAGGAATTTTAGTAACAACAAGTTCTTTTGGAAAAGACTCTGTCACATTTATAAAAGATAAGCCAATTACACTAATTGATGGCCAAAATCTCTTATACTTATTTAATAAGTTTGGATATTCGACTCTCAATATAACATTGAATAGATAAAAATAACGGGGGAATTTCCCCCGTTATTTTTCAAGTTACCCATTTTACTTTAATTAATACTTCACTTTAGATAACTTCACACATACTTCCGGTGCACCATCTTCCCATCATAAGAAAACACAACGCCCTTACTCTCCACGATGGACTCCATATGCACCGTTCTTCCCCATAGCTGATGAAGATATGGTAATACTTTTTCTAAGTATTTTAAATCGAGCTCGATTCCTTCGTAACTATGTTTAATGTATAATTCTCCGTTCTTTAAGTAGTCTCCATCTTCTACTACTAAGTACGGGAACCCACCATTTGTCCGCATATTTACGAGTTGATCACGCACATTCTCCCATTCTTTATCTATTACTTTATATTCTTTTCCTTGGCGCTGGAATAAGTACATATCTTCTCGCATAACAAGATCTTTATTTAAGTAGTTTCTTAGGAACGATACGTCCCATTCAATTTCGCGTACTTCAAACATTTTATCACGGCCAGATCCTGGTTTTACGCCTCGTCGTTTCATTTCTTCTGTTGGGTTGTTGTAACGGTCTTCAATATCTTCAAACATTTTAATCCCAAGGTAGTATGGGTTAATGCTTGTTTTTGATGGCTGTACAACACCCGCATTTAATTTCGCAAATTCAATTGCTTCATCAGATGTTAAGTCCATTTCACGAAGTATGCGTTGATGCCAATAGGACGCCCAGCCTTCGTTCATGATTTTCGTTTCAAGCTGCGGCCAAAAATATAACATTTCCTCACGCATCATCGTTAATATATCACGCTGCCAATCTTCTAGCTCACGGCTATATTCTTCAATAAAGAGGAGTAAATCTTTCTCTGGTTGCGGCGGGATTTTCTTCTTTTTACGTATATTAGAGCGTTCTTGTTTTTTATTTCGGTTATCTAAATTCCATAAGTCATCGTATTGTGATACCTTTTTCTTTTCTACTTCGTCCTCTTCTAAATCATCAATACTCCATGCGAGCTTCGGACGCATAAGCGACGGATCAATATGCTCTTGAATGGCAAGTACGGCATCTAAAAATGTTTCTACCTCTGCTTTTCCGTACTTATGCTCATACGCTTTCACACGGTCCGCTGTTGCCGCCATACTCTCTACCATATCTCGCTTCGTATTTGAAAAACGAATATTATTTTTGAAGAAATCACAGTGTGCTAAAACGTGCGCTACAATTAATTTGTTTTGAATTAAAGAGTTCGTATCTAATAAAAAGGCGTAACATGGATCAGAGTTAATAACGAGTTCGTATATTTTACTAAGTCCCAAATCGTATTGTAATTTCATTCTGAAAAATTGTTTTCCAAAACTCCAATGTGAAAACCTTGTCGGCATCCCATATGCACCAAATGTATAAATAATTTCCGCTGGACATATTTCATAACGCATTGGATAAAAATCAAGCCCAAATCCAGTCGCAATTTCCGTAATTTCCGCAATCGCATATTGCAGTGCTTTATCGTCACTTGCTCTCATTATTTTCCCTCCTTACACTTTCCCTTAAGAAAGTGTATGATGAAAAACAAGCTTTCATGAGGATTGATTGCATAATAAAAAGACACCCCCGCAAAAACGAGAATGTCTCATCTATTAACCTTCAATAATCTCCATCTTCTCCGTAATCGGAGTACGAGCTTTTCCTTCTGGCGCTTTATCGAAATAGCCGATATGAAGAATTCCAACGATACGTTGGCCTCTTGTTAAACCGATTCCTTCTATAAATAATGGATTGTAGTTTAATCCGCCTGATTTCCAAACGCAACCTAATCCACGTTCCCAAGCAAGAAGTTGGAAGTTTTGCATAAATGCACATGTTGCAGCGTAATCTTCATCACGTTGAATTTGACGCGGATCTTCATTTATATATACAACGATTTGTGCAGGCGTGCTTAAGAAACGATCTGATAAAATTTTACCGCGTTTCGCTCTTTCTTCTTCTGTGAAAGAATTTAATACTGCATCTACTAATTTCTTGCGGCCTTCTCCGATGTATAGTTTACAATTCCATGGTTCACGGTGCTTATGATTAGGTGCCCATGTTGCATCATTTAATAGTTCAAT
The DNA here is from genome assembly GCF_003217275.1 of Bacillus sp. 196mf. Classification (NCBI taxonomy): domain Bacteria; kingdom Bacillati; phylum Bacillota; class Bacilli; order Caryophanales; family Bacillaceae; genus Bacillus; species Bacillus sp. 196mf. The sequence continues at coordinate 33,976 of NZ_QJTG01000034.1, read as the reverse complement.
TAATAAATCTTTTTCTACTGCTTTGTCTGTAAATGTACGAACAGAGCGTCTTTCTTTAATCACATTAGCGATGGAAGTATATGTAGTCATATTTATCTCTCCCTTATTTTTATCTATATGTATAAGTTTATCGTTAGTATTGATATTGATTTTCAATTTCGATTATACCTTAGTTTTTTACTATTAATCAATGTTTTATGTTGGAAAACTTCTAAAAACGTCATTCTATGCTGTGAATAAAAAAACTTAACTTGTTCACAAGTATTTCACATTTTATGGAAATGATATGTGTACAGTTTTCTACATTATCCATCTAGGAGGAGTTTACATGTACAAAAAAATCTCTGTTTGTATGACTATGGCAGCATTATTATGCGGGATATCCACCTTCCCTACATCCGCTGCCACGCCAAAAGCAGTAACAATGCATCACCATAAACCAATTTCAGAAGAAGAAATGCAATCGCTAGAAAAAATCGGCTATAACAAACATGAAATTTGGAAAGCTGCTCATATTGCAAGAATTAGTAATAAAGGAATAAAAGATGTTTTAGCTTACTATAAGCAAAATAAATCTTGGGAGAAAACAGCCGAGCATTTCGGTGTAGATCCAAGTAAGCTGAAAAAGCATCATATGAATAAAGAAACAAAGCAAGCACTGCTACAACAGTTAGCAACTATGCAAAAATCCACACCGGATCAGCTAAAGCAAAAAATGAAAGAATATAACATCAAATTGCGTCATCTTACTGTGTTAACAATCATCTCTCAAAAAAGCAATACCCCTCTTGACGATGTATTAAAAATGAAAAAAGATGGAATGGACATTAAACAAATTGCCGAAAAATTAAATGTAAAAAAAGAAGATATACGAGCGGAAATGATGAAATTAGTGAAGTCTATTAAAGAACAAAAAACAAATTAAAATGCTAAAAAGGAAGAGCCATTCACCACTCTTCCTTTTCTTTATGAACTTTCAATTTTTAAGTATAAATTCCCGTCTTTCCCAAAAACTAACACAAGTAAATGATGTAAGTTAGGGGTGAGAAAATGTTCGGTTTATCATCTAAGAAATCAAAAAAGACTAATACAAAAACACTTTGTTCTATTCCAGAATTTATACAAACCATGAAAGAATCAAGCGATTTTGTCTCTTATAACATACTTAAAGATGAAACGTTGTGCTTGTTTTATTATAAATCTGTCGTGGAAGCACTTATTATTAAACAATTCATTTTAACTCCTATAAAAAAGGAATCGGAACAAATCCAAAACATCTCTGATTTATGTAATATCATCTCTATTGAAGACATTATTACCTCCCCTTCTATTGATGATATTCGTGAAAAATTATTAGGTGGATATATTTTAATACGATTAAAAAACAATTCGAATCCTGATCAATATGCTTTAATTCGTGCCGAAAGTACTGTTTTAGGAAAACGATTATATAACGATACAGAAAATGAGTATAGCGTAATCGGGCCTAAAATCGGTTTCGTTGAAAACCTTGATACAAATATCCACTTATTACGCCGAAATATCGTAACGGAGCAACTCATTTTTAAAGAAGTTACCGTCGGATCTATATCAAAAACGAAAGTAGCAGTTGCTTATATAGAAGGAATTACAAATGAACAATTCATCAACACCGCAATACAACGGCTAGAAGACATTGACTTTGATGTCCCATTTGATTCAACTATGATTGAGCAATTTATTAGTGATAATAGCAATTCACCTTTTCCTGTTTTATTACCTACAGAGCGATTAGATCGAGCTGTATTTGCGTTAATTAACGGGGAAGTTTTAATTTTAACAGATGGCTCTCCATATGCTTTATCAGGACCAACAACGTTACTGGATTTTTTCATTTCACCAGAAGATTATTATTTACCGTGGATGATTGGATCGTTCTTTCGTATTATTCGTTTTTTCGGAGCTATATTTTCTCTGTTTTCCTCCGCTATTTATACAGCGGCTTTAACATATCATTATCAAATGATTCCTGCCGATTTACTAGGTCCTATTATTTTCTCGAGAGCTAACGTACCTTTCCCTCCTATTCTAGAAGCACTCTTTTTAGAAATTACAATCGAATTGCTTCGTGAAGCGGGAGCGCGTTTACCGACAAAAGTTGGACAAACGATTGGGATTGTTGGGGGGATTGTAATTGGCCAAGCATCTGTTGAAGCGGCTTTGACAAGTACAATTTTATTAATTGCAGTTGCTTTATCCGCTCTTGCATCTTTCACAACACCGACTGTAAAGATGTCTTCTACTATCCGGTTGTTACGCTTTCCTCTTATTCTTTTAGCCGGTGCATTCGGAGGATTAGGCCTTATTGTCGGATTTGTATTTATTTTAGCTCATTTAATTAAATTAAAATCACTTGGATCACCTTATTTATTACCTTTATATCCATTTCGTGGTTTAGGTACAGCAGAAGGTTTTCTTCGATTACCATTTAGTCAAACGGCACAAAGACCTTCTTTTCTTAGACCAAAATCAAAATGGCGCTACAATCCAAACAAATCGAAGCAAAAACGTGATGGTGAGAATGAATGAAAAAAATTTTATTGCACCTTATCATTATCTTCTTCGTTTTACAAACTGGCTGTACACAAACGTATATAGTGGATGCACAGCGTATTATTCATATTGCTGGATTTGACATCACAAAAAACAAAAAATTCCAAGGAACTATTCTATTCCCAGAGTACACACATGGTGTAAAGTCTAAACCAGAGACGCAAACAACATCTGCCCGTTCACTTGAAACAATTGCTTCACGATTAAATGCGAAATCTCCTCACAATGTTGTTGTAGGTCAAATGCGTGTCGTCCTATTTGGAAAGGCTCTAGGGGAACGCGGAATGGGAGAGATTATTACTAACTTACAACGTGACCCAAATATCGGGCGTGATGTACAACTAGCAATTGTAGATGGATCGGCTGAAGAGCTTTTAAATTACGGAAAAAAAAATGGGTCTTTATATATTGCTGATTTACTCGAGCAAAATATAAGAAATGAGAACATTCCACAAACTGAATTAAACATTTTTTTATATAATTATTACTCTTCTGTATGTGATGCCTATGTTCCTTATATTAAAATGGACGATAATCATTCTGTCGCTGTCAAAGGACTTGCCTTTTTAAAAGGCGATAAAGTCGTCATGTATACGGATAAAAGACATTCTGTTTTAGCAAAATTACTTATTAACCCTACGAAAAATGGACGTTACGAAGCAGCGATAACAAAGGATAAACATAAAGGTATGGTTGTTATACAAAACTTAGCTGGGGAAAATAAGTATGATATAGATCAAACTGGCGACATACCAAAAGTAAAAATCCATTTAAAATTAAATGGATTAATTAAAAACTCTCCTAATTGGATTGATCTAAGAAAAAAAACAAATATCAACTATATAAAAAAACAAATTGAACGAAATGTCGAAAAAGACTGTGAAGATTTAATAAAACAATTTCAAGAAAAGGAAATTGATCCTTTAGGAATACGAGATGAAATTAGAAGCCATACGAGAAAATGGAATATAAAACAAATTCGAAATATGTATAAAAATGTAGCGGTGGATATAAATTTAGATCTTAATATTGTACAATCTGGAATCGGAGAATAGTGAGGTGAAATAAGCAATGAATACAATGAATAAAACAAAGACAGTCTCTCCATATTTTGCATTTATTTTATTGCATTCTCTCCAGATTGGTATAGGAATTCTCGGATATCAACGTGTAATTTTAAAAAACGCTGGTTATGATGCCTGGATTTCTCTTATTATTGCGGGAATTGCAACTCATATTGTGCTGTTTTGTATGTTAAAAATGCTTGAAAAAGACGGAGATTTAATTAGTATCCATACAACAACCTTTGGAAAGTGGTTTGGCTCTATATTTTCTGTAATTTTCACTCTTTATTGCTTATTATTTTGCCTTACTGTTCTTCGTACATATATGGAAGTGATACAAGTTTGGATTTTCCCTACCATTAAGTTATGGAAACTTACGCTTATGTTTTTGTTAGTCACTTACTACATTATAAAAGGTGGCTTCCGTTCTGTGACAGGGATATGTTTTTGGGGTATTGTTCTTCCTATTTTCGTTGTATTCTTTTTAATCTATCCAATGAAATATGCTCATTTCCGTAATATTTTACCTATTTTTACACATTCACCTTTTGACATGCTTATATCTGCAAAACACTCTGCATTGGAATTTCTAGGGTTTGAAACAATTCTTATCTTTTATCCCTTTATTGAAAAAGGAAAATTTTTAAAGCGATGGGCCCATGCTGGAATTGCTTTTAGCACCTTAATTTATGTAGTTTTAGCTATCGTATCTTTTATGTATTATAGTGAGGGTCAATTAAACCGTACTATTTGGCCTACTTTAACGATGTTAAAAATAATTAAAGTTCCTTTTATTCAGCGCTTTGAATATATTATTATTTTCGTTTGGTTTTTAATTATTTTACCAAACCTTTGCTTAACCATTTGGTCATCATGTCAAACGATGAAGCGTTCCTTTCATATTTCATTTAAATTTACATTACCGTTTTTTATTTTCATCATATTTTCAGCTTCTCTACTTTTCACAAACCGTGAAAGTATCAACACATTAAATACCGTACTATCTCAAGCGGGTTTATATATTGTATACGCTTATATCCCAATTTTATTTCTATTCCATTCGCTAAGATGGCGCTTCAAAAATCAGTCAAAAAAATCTTCAACCGATACACCGTAATCTCTGATACAATTTGATTAATACATTTGTAAAGGGGACAAGCGAATGAAAAAGTATGTATTTTCTTTACTTGCAGTACTAAGCTTAATTCTTGCTGGATGCGGAAGTACTGGTACAAATGACCAAAAATCTTCTGAATCAAAAAAAGAAGAACATGACCACGCATCGCACACTCAGCAAGCTGACATTCAAGAGAAAACAAAAGGAGTCGACACACTTCCTACCTTCCTAGATAAGCTTGATCCACAAATGAAAGATATCTACACTGTCGCTGGACAAAATGCAGAGCTATTAGATTGGATTCCATGCTATTGTGGTTGCGGTGAAAGTGTAGGACATAAAAATAATAAAAACTGCTTTATTCGTGAAATTAAAAAGAATGGTGAAGTTGTTTGGGACTCCCACGCAACGACTTGCGTCAATTGCCTAGAAATCGCAGTTGAATCTGCTTCCATGAAACAAAAAGGAAAATCAACGCTTGAAATTCGTAACTATATCGATAATAAATACAAAGAAGGCTATGGTAAACCAACACCTACGCCAATGCCAAAAGCTTAAAAAACGAGGAAACTCCTCGTTTTTTCTTTTCATTCACTTTTTTTCTTAACAAATTCTTTCAAGTGTATTTCTCCTTACTTATCACACACTATATATAACTCTCGGTAAGGAGGGTACACAGTGCAAACATATAACGACTATGATAAAGCTCTCTATTACACGTATTGCTGTAATTGGGATAAATTACTCGTTCTCATGGTTCAAACGAACGATCAATTATTTTCTAAGCGTATTGAGCATTTTTTACACGCTTATCAATACAGTAAAGAACTCCCAGAAGTTGATAAACAATTGCAGCTCCTATTTCAATATATTGACCACGCATCCCAAAAGTCTCATGTAGAAGAAGTAGAACAAATTCAAATGTAAACTATAGCGCTATTCTCTTCCGGAGAATGGCGCTTTTTTAAAATATTTATATCAATAAAAGTTTCTCCTTATAAAACTTTTATTGATAAACATATTTTTTCTTTCTTTTCCATACCACTTCATACTATAATTTAGTATGTAACTATTATAAGAGAGGTATAAAATATGGGACGAGAAAAAAAGCAAGAATATGCTTTACTTACCGCATGGGGAGCTTCTTTTATCGCTACACTAGGAAGTCTGTACTTTTCCGAAATCATGAAATTTGAGCCTTGTGTTCTTTGTTGGTATCAACGTATTTTTATGTATCCATTCGTTTTATGGCTCGGTATCGCTGTGGCAAAGAAAGACTATCGCATCGCAAATTATTCTTTACCAATCGCAACTATTGGTGCTTGTATTTCTTTATATCACTATGCAATTCAAAAAGTCGCAGCATTTTCAGCTGCTGGGGCAGCTTGTGGACGTGTACCATGTACGGGAGAATACATAAACTGGTTCGGCTTTGTGACAATCCCGTTTTTAGCACTTATCGGCTTTATTACAATCGCTGTTTGTAGCTTTATTGTCATCAAAAACAAATAAGGAGATGAAAGAATGAAAAAAATGCTCATATTTGGTGGTATTATTATCGCCTTGTTTGCGGCAATTTTCGCTGTAACACAAATGGAAGAAAAAACTACTACCAGCCAAAAAATGGAAGAAGGAGGTGCTACTGGTAGTCAAACAGATGGTCCTGACTACTACACAAATAAAATCTCTCTTTCAGATCTTCAAAAGAATTTAAAAGAGAAAAAAGAAGAAACAGTATACTTTTATCAAACCTCTTGCGTTCATTGCCAAAAATTATCTCCTGTCGTAGTGCCAATGGCTAAAGACTTGAACGTTGATATGAAAGTTATGGATATTGAAAAATTAGATGCTCCTTGGGATGAATATAAAATTCAAGGTACACCAACAATCATTTATTTTAAAGATGGCAAAGAAGTGAGCCGTATTAGTGGTGAACAGCCGAAAGACAAATTAAAAGAATGGCTTGAGCAAACGAAAAAGTAACGAGAAAAGGAAACTCCTTCTACACATGAAATGGGCGTAAAATCCCACACTAATGTATAAGGAGGGGGTTTTATGCCAGAAGTAAGATGTTCTGTTTCCAACTGTTCTTTTTGGGGACAAGGTAACTTTTGTCAAGCAAGTGCGATCATCGTTCAGCCTGATGCAGATGAAACTGGTCAAACTGAAAATGATTCATATACAGCTGCTGTTTTAACAAACGAGACGCTAGAAAGTTCTGTAGCAACGAGTGTAGAGACTTGTTGTCATACATTTAAGCCTAAATATTAAACATAAAAAGCATACGATTCATCGTATGCTTTTTTACATCCCTCTCCAAAAATCATGCATAATAAAAAAGTACAAAATAACGAGAACGGCCGTCCCGCATAGGGTAATGCGCCGATATATACTCTTCTCTCCTTCCCTCGCTTTCACAAACGCCCAAATAAATCCGAAGAACAATATTAAATCAACATATGGAACATAAAAAGAAAAGACGAGAAACGCATATAAATACACGATAAATAAACAGGTCGTTACTAAGAAAACTTTAAACGCAAATTCACTTTTCATAATATAACCGCCCCCTATCTGTACTGTATTATATTCAGCAAAATACAATAGTTGCAGTTAAACTCCAAGTATAAATAAGCTACCGTCTATAATACGGTAGCCATTACGGAACATTGTATTTCCGTTTATATATATTACTTAAAATTGAAGAAGGAATTTGCTCGTAACGAACTTTCTCTCCTGTTTCATCTATAATATACGAATTGTTTCCTATATAATATATTCCATCTTTTCGTTCTGAGTACACCGGATATCTTTCATTTGGCAATACAGTTTTTACTTTCGTTAACTGTCCATTTGGTTCTTGCCAATATATATCCGCGCGGTCTACTAACGTAAGTACTCCAATTTGTTCTTTTTCTATTTTTCGACCATTCCAGCTCACAACGCGATAACCAAGCTTATTCGCTTCATATTCGGGGCTCGTATGAAAACGAGAAATGATTACTTTTGTTTGTAATTGTACTCGGTCATATAACCATTGTATATCCCTGTCATGCATGCGAATACAGCCATTTGATTCCCTACTTCCAATCGTCCATTCCCGGTTCGTCCCGTGAATCGCATATTCATTCTTATCTAGTCCAAGCCACCTCGTACCGAGAGGGTTATTCGGTGCACCCCCAGGTATTTTTTTTCGATGGTATTCTTTATTTTTAAATTTAGTTATAATACAAAAATTACCTTCAGGCGTAGGTGTACGATCTCTTCCAGTCGTTACTAGAAATGTTTTTGTATAATTTCCATTCTCAAAAAAAGACAATTGATTTGTCGTAAGATTCACTAATATTAAATGATCTGTATTAGCAAAAGCACTAACTGGTAGGATGAAAAATAATAGTATGACGAAACATAACTTTTTCAGCTATATCCCCCCTAGCGCTCACTATAATAAGTGGAATTAACATTACTTTGCTCTTATAAATGAAAACTATCCATTTACAATAACGCCCCCATTTACATGTATCATTTGTCCAGTAACATAAGATGAATCGCCAGACGCTAAGTATACGTATGCCGGCGCTAATTCATATGGTTGACCAGGTCTTTGCATAGGGACATTGCTCCCAAACTGAGAGACTTTCTTCTCATCAAAGCTCGATGGAATAAGTGGTGTCCAAATCGGTCCTGGTGCAACACCATTTACACGAATCCCTTTTTGCACTAACGATTGTGAAAGTGATCTTGTAAAAGCTACGATTGCTCCTTTCGTTGCGGAATAATCAATTAAAGTTTCATTTCCTTCGTATGCAACGATAGACGCGGTATTTATAATGACATCCCCTTGCTTTAAATGAGAAAGTGCGGCTTTCGCAACGTGAAAATAAGAAAAAATATTAATACGAAAAGTCTTTTCTAGCTGTTCTGCTGTAATATACTCTAGTCCTTGCTGCGGATATTGCTGCGCGACATTATTTACTAAAACCTGTAAACTACCTAGCTGCTGGACGGTCTCTTGAACAACATCTTTACAATGCTGTTCATCACTTAAATCACCCGGCAACAATACACACTTTACACCTTCTTTCTCAACATATTGCTTCGTCTCATTAGCATCTTCTTCCTCATCTAAATAAGCAATCGCAACATTTGCTCCCTCTTTTGCAAAAGCGATGGAAACTGCGCGTCCAATTCCGCTATCTCCTCCCGTAATTAACACATTCTTTCCTTTTAACTTTTCACTTCCTTTATAATTTGGATCTTCAAACTGCGGAAGTGGATTCATTAATGATTCAATCCCCGGCTGTTTATTTTGATGTTGCGCTGGCATTGTTACAAAGTTTTTTTGCTGTGGCATAGCTACTTTCAACTCCTTTTTCTTAGCATGTGCACAATAAAAAGCTGAAATTCACACATTGGTTTACGATTAATATTCGAATTTAAGACACAAAATATGAATTGTTATAAACTTTTTATGCAAAACTATTGCAAAATAGTTAAAAAACGAATATTATATATAACTGTTGTGAAAATTATTCGTAAACAGAAAGGATGTTTATATGTTTAACCTTTCAAAACATAAAACTTCTATTAAAACTGAAATTATGGCAGGTATTATTACCTTCTTAACAATGGCATATATCATTGTCGTAAACCCTGTTATCCTTGGAGATGCAGGTGTTCCATTTGAACAAGCATTTACAGCAACAATTATTGCTGCTGTTGTCGGAACATTATTTATGGCAATCTTTACAAACTTACCAATCGCAATCGCGCCAGGTATGGGATTAAATGCTTACTTCTCTTACTCTGTTGTAAAAGCACATGAAGGCATGACTTTCGCAATTGCATTCTCTGCTGTATTCGTAGCAGGTATGATTTTAATTTTGCTATCATTTACATCTTTCCGTACAAAATTAATGGAAGCAATTCCTGAAAACTTAAAACATGCAATTACTGCTGGTATCGGTCTTTTCATCGCCTTTATCGGTTTACGTTTAACAGGTATCGTTACAAAAAATGATGCAAACTTAGTTGGACTTGGTGATCTTCACTCTGCTCCAGTTCTACTAGCACTAGCTGGACTTGGAATTACTATTGTTCTTATGTCTTTAAATGTAAATGGCGCACTATTTATCGGTATGCTATTAACTGGTATTATCGCTTTCTTCACAGGACAGTTAACATTCTCAAACGGTGTTACATCAATGCCTGGATTACCAGAAGGAATTATCGTTTCAAATCCAATTACTGCTGTATCTGACGTAATTAACTACGGATTATATGGCGTTGTATTCTCATTCTTCCTTGTTACACTATTCGATACAACAGGTACATTACTTGGCGTTGCACAACAAGGTGGATTTATGAAAGACGGAAAGCTTCCAAAAGCAGGACGAGCTCTTCTATCTGACTCATTCTCAGCAACTATTGGTTCTATGTTCGGAACAACACCATCAACAGCTTACATTGAATCATCTGCTGGTGTTGCAGCTGGTGGTCGTACTGGTTTAACAACTGTTACAGTAGCTGTTCTATTCGCACTAACAGCATTCTTCGGCCCATTAGTAAGTGCTGTTTCTGGTGTATCAGCTATTACTGCACCATCATTAATTATCGTTGGTAGTCTTATGATGGGTTCAGTTCGCCACATCGATTGGGACGCATTTGATGAAGCATTCCCAGCATTTTTAGTAATCTTAAGCATGCCACTTACATCAAGTATCGCAACAGGTATCGCACTTGGATTTATTTCATACCCACTTATGAAAGTAGCAAAAGGTAAATTCCGTGCTGTTCACCCACTTGTGTATGTATTCGGCATCTTGTTCGCTTATCAATTGATTTTCTTACCACATTAAAAAAGTAGAGCATCGAAATCCGATGCTCTACTTTTCTTTTATAACAATCATTCAAACTATAAAGGCACCTCCAAAATATGAAGGAGCTTATAACCTTTTAATACTTCTCTTCTACCTGTAATTCTTTACTATACTTTTGAATGAACACTGATGAAATAACCATTACTATGCCCACACTAAAACCAATAAGTTGATCTAATAATATTTCATCATGAATAAACCAGCGAAGTAAAAATACACCACCAAAAATAAGCATCATGATAAATCCAGTATGTCCAAGTCCTTTATATACATTTTCCATATGTATCACCTCTCTACATACTTTCATCCATATTATACCATAACCTAAAAGCGTGTATAACCAACATTCGGTATTGAAACCAATAATAAAAAAGACTGCAGAGAACTCCATCTCCACAGCCTAATTATTATTTTTGCAAAAACGCCTGCAAATCTGCAAACTGTCTCTTTGCATCTTCATAGCCTTGCTCGTATAAATTTTGTAGTTTTGCTGTATCTTTTTCCATACGATCTACTTGAAGCGGCACTTCTGGGCGAATAACAAATAAATTACCAGCTTGCTCTTCTTTTTCAATATAGTGAAGTGTTTCATTATACACTTCATAACGATTCAACATCGTGTTAACAAGATTCGGATATTTTTTATAAGCTTTTCCTGCAATCCATCCGAATTTTGATTTTTTCTTCGCGTAACCATGATTTCTCGTTAAAATAACGACTGATTTTTTAAATCCATCTTCCTGTGCCTTACGAACTGGAATTGGATCAGAAATCCCGCCATCTAATAACTGCTTACCACGATAATTTACTACTGGTGCAATGAAAGGCAATGAACTAGACGCTTGTAATAAATTTAGTGCATCATCATTCGTTCCTTCTTTCTCAAAATAAACAGATTGTCCTGTTTCACAATCCGTCGTTCCTACAAGGAAACGTTCTGGGCTATTAAAGTATGTTTCAAAATCAAACGGAACATGCTTTTCTGGAATTTCATGAAAAATGAAATCCATATCAAATAGCTGACGTTTTCTCCATAAGTTTTTATACGACAAATATTTCGGATGTGATGCATAATCAATATTGACCGTTTTATTTCTATTTCTTTGTCTGGAAAGATACGACGCTGCATGACAAGCACCAGCTGATACACCGATTACATATGGAAAATATAAACCTTGTTCCATAAAGTATTCTAATATCCCACCCGTATATACACCACGCATACCGCCGCCTTCTAATACTAACCCCGTATTTTCAAGCATGTTACTCTCTCCTCTATATATATTGACTCTTTAATTATTCACCATGTTAAGTATCTTTTTCTATTATATATGAGTTCTTTCAGAAATTATATTTAAAAGACTTGAGAAAAAGGAGTTTTTTCTTCCAATTATATTTCCAAATGATCGGAGACATCCTTTATAAACCTTTGAATAAAGTCTTGCTCTTCTTTCGTATATCCATCTAAAAGTAACAACCACTTTTCTTCAGCTTGCTTATGCAATTTTTCATGAGCTTTATATATTTCATTGCCGCTTTCCGTTAAGCTGAAGAAGATTTCTTTTTGATTATCTAACATTTGCATCTTCTCAACGAATTGCTTTTGAAACAACTTCGTACAAATTTTAGAGATTGCTCCCTTCGTCATGCCCATTTCTGTCGTAATTGCCGTTACATTCATCAAACCATTTTTTCCGATACATTCGATTACATGTAACTCAGATAAAGACATACTACTTACACCTGTCTCATAAAGAAACTTCTCGTTTTGTCGTTTTAAATGTTCTTCTTTTTTATGCAAAAGTGTACGAATGTCCGACAGTATTTCCATTTGCTTCGTTGCATGCTTCAATCCGTTCGCCTCCTAAGTTTCCGAAGAAACAATTTAACTATATACCATTTTAAAATTATTTTTTCATCTTTACAAGTGAGAAAATCATGTTAAAATAAATTTAGTTTCCAAGGAAACCAAAAATACAAGGAGGTTAACAAGATGAAAAAATCTAAACTAACTTTCATTTTATATGTTGTCTGTATTAGTGCCTTACTCGGTTCCTTCGCTCAAAATATTTACACACCTATCTTACCGATGATTCAAAATTCTTTTCACACTTCTCTTTATCTTGTAAATGTAACAGTTTCACTTTTCACATTCGTTCTTGCAATTATGCAGCTCGTATATGGACCTTTAATTGATACAAAAGGGAGAAAATCTGTCCTTATCCCTAGTTTAGTCATTAGTACAATTGGTTCTATCGGATGTGCCTTTTCGGCAAACATTTATTTATTTCTCTTTTTTAGAGCTGTTCAAGCTATAGGAATAGCGGCTATACCTGTAGTTTCAGCAACGATTATCGGCGATTTATTTGAAGGAAAAGAACGCGGAGAAGCGATGAGCCTATACCAAATGTTACTTGCCCTCGCACCTGCAATGGCTCCTCTCATAGGTGGATTTCTTGGCAGTATAAATGGTCACTTATCTGTATTTCTCTTTTTATCTACACTTGGCATTATCTTATTAATTATAAACATTTCACTACTTCCAGAAACAAAGCCAAATGTAATTAAGCAGTCTAAAGCACAAAAGAATTACTCTCTTATCTTAAAAAATAAAACTGGATTTTCTATTACTCTTATTGGCTTCATTCAATTTTGTATTTACTTTTGCTTTCTCGTTTTTTTACCGAGCATTTTAGCAAATTCATTTCATCAAGCTGCAAATGAAATTGGTCTTATGTTTGTACCAATGTCTCTTTCTATCATGCTAGGAAGTTTTTGCTACAAGTTTTTGCAAAAACGCCTCACAACAAAGCAAACTTTATTTATTACGAGTTTCTTCAATATTATATGTGTCGTTTTATTCTCTTTCACATATAGCATCAATATCCCATTCATCATTATCGTTACATCTTTGTACGGTTTTAGTATGGGACTTTCTATGCCAACTCACACTACTTTATTAACAGAAGAATTCGTGCAAGAACGTGCAACAGCTATCGGTATGTACAACTTCATCCGCTATCTTGGTATGGGCACAGGGCCACTTATAGGTGGATTTCTTTTATTTAACCAAAATTACTTTTGGATTTTCTTCCTAGGCGCAATTATGTTTTTACTTGTAATCTTATATGCAATGAAAATGCTCAGTTTTCATTCTGTACAAAAAGCAAAATAGAGCCCCCAAAAAGGTCGGCTCTATTTATCCTCTTTGATCCGCAACAATATGAATATCAATATACTTTGTTTGTCTCATAATTTCATTTACAATAGAGCCTTTTCGTATTTCTTCCCACCTTGTTCTAGCCGATTGTCCAAGTAAAATTTGCGTCACCTGTAATCTTTTCGCAACCTCAATAATAACATCCGCTGGCTTTCTCCCTCTTGCTTCTTCTAATACAAAACTTGCATCAAATTGATTCGTGAGCGTCTTCCACTCTTCAATTGTTTGTTTTTTACCAGCTGAAAGAGAGTCTATATTTTCTCTTTCAACATTTAATACGTACAATTCAGCATTTAACCGATCAGCCATGCGCCATCCCCGTCTTATTAATTTCTCCGCTGTTGAACTGTATTGTACACAAACGAGAATTTTTTCTTTCACTCCGATTGGTTCTATCACTGTTTGACTAATCTTTTCGTCCATATCGTCAGCGACTTCACGAAGCGATAATTCCCTGAGTGCTCCTAAATTATTAAGCGTAAAGAAATTTTGTAAGCTTTGCTGAATTTTTTCTTCTTTATATATCTTTCCGTCTATTAACCTCTTCCGAAGTACTTCCGGTGTTGCATCAACGAGCTGAATTTCATTTGCTTTTTGTAAAATAAAATCTGGAATTCGTTCTCTTACTTTTACATTCGTAATTTGAGCTACAATATCATGAACACTTTCTAAATGTTGAATATTAAAAGCTGATAATACCGATATACCAGCCTCTAACAATTCCTGCACATCCATATAACGTTTCTTATATTTAGAACCAGGAACATTACTATGCGCAAGTTCATCCACTACGACTACTTGAGGCGCGCGTTTTTTTATTCCTTCCACATCAAGCTCATAAAATACCTTTCCTTTATACTGTATTTCTTTCAAAGGAACTTTTTCTAAATCAGCAATTGCTTCTTCCGTCTCTTTTCTTCCATGCGTTTCAATTAAACCAATTACAATATCAATTCCATCTTTTTTCATTTCCCTTGCATCAAAGAGCATTTTATAACTTTTTCCTACGCCTGGAGCTGCTCCTACATATAACTTTAACTTTCCCCGATTTTGTTGCCGAATATATTCTAAATATTCCTCTGGCGTTCGCCTTTGAAACTTCGGTTCATAATCATCCGCATACAAAATAAACACTACCTTTCATTCGAAACAACGCTACCTCAATCCGTTAGATTGAGGTAGCACTGTTACTATTTCATTAATTTTTGTAATGCTAAATTTAGCTTTAAGACATTCACTCGATTTTCTCCAAATAAGCCAAGTGCCGCACCTTCCGTTTGATCTTTAATCAATTGATCTAGCGTTTCTTTCGGAATATTTGTTAATTTCGAGATGCGATCTACCTGCACAGAAGCTGCCTTCGGACTAATGTCAGGATCAAGCCCTGAACCTGAATTTGTCACTAAATCAATCGGTACTTCTGTAACTGGAACGCTCGGATTTTGTTTCTTCCACTCTTCAATACTTTTCTCTACTCGTTTCTCTAAATCTGGATTAGATGGTGCATAGTTATTTGAACCAGATGCTTCTGCCTTATATTCAATACTAGAAACACGCCCTTGAAAATAACGTGGATCCGTGAAGTTTTGCCCGATTAATTTAGAACCAATCACTTCATTTTTATCATTATATATTAGACTTCCATCCGCATTATCCTTCATCACTGCTTGTGCAATACCAGTAACAATAAGTGGGTATACAAGTCCACACAACACTAGAAATGTAAAAGTAATACGGATAATTGGTGATAGTATACTTTGTTTCTTTTCCATCTTTTTCCCCTCTTCCTTATATGAACAAGCCGACAATTATATCAATTACTTTAATTCCAATGAACGGAACGATAACTCCGCCAAGCCCATAAATAAGTAAGTTTCGGCTAAGCAATGCATTAGAACTCATCGGTTTATATGCAATACCTTTCATCGCTAACGGAATGAGTAATGGAATAATAACAGCGTTAAATATTAATGCTGATAAAATCGCTGACAGTGGTGATGTTAATTTCATAATGTTCAATGCTTCCATTTGCGGAATCGCAAGTGTAAACATCGCTGGAATAATCGCAAAATATTTCGCTATATCATTCGCAATACTAAACGTCGTTAACGCACCTCGGGTCATTAACAATTGCTTACCAATTCCTACAACCTCAATAATTTTCGTCGGATTCGAGTCTAAATCAATCATGTTCGCCGCTTCTTTCGCTGCTGTCGTACCACTATTCATCGCTAATCCAACGTCAGCCTGTGCTAATGCCGGAGCATCATTTGTACCATCACCTGTCATCGCTACAAGTTTCCCTTTATCTTGCTCTGCTTTAATAACCGCAATTTTATCTTCCGGTTTACACTCGGCAACGAATTCATCTACTCCAGCTTCTTTTGCAATGGTTGCTGCTGTTAACGGATTATCACCTGTACACATAACCGTTTTAATCCCCATTTGGCGTAACTGTTCAAAACGCTCACGCATACCCGGTTTTACTGTATCCTTTAAATAAATTAAACCGTAAATACGATTATCTACTGCAACTACAAGTGGTGTTCCGCCCTCTTTTGAAATTAAGTCTGCTTTTTGATTTACATCTTTCGGAATTGTTCCGCCTTGTGACTCAACCCATTCAATAACGGCACCTACAGCACCTTTTCTCACTTTCGTTCCGTCTTGTAAATCAACACCACTCATTCTCGTTTCTGCTTTAAACGGAACAAACTCACCTTGTTCTGCAAGTTCTCTATTATATGATATAGATTTTCCCTGCACATACTCGATAACAGATCGACCTTCTGGTGTTTCATCTAAAACAGAACTAATAGCGGCCCACTTTCCAACTTGCTCAATCGTTTCATTTCCTACAGGTAATAATGTATGAGCCATTCGGTTCCCAAAAGTAATTGTACCTGTTTTATCTAAAATAATTGTATTAATATCGCCCGCAGCTTCTACTGCTTTCCCTGACATCGCTAGCACGTTAAATTTTGTCACCCGATCCATCCCCGCAATACCAATCGCTGATAGCAAACCACCAATTGTCGTTGGAATTAAACATACTAACAATGCTACGAGTACAGCTGTATCAATTTGAAAACCTAAATAATTTGTAAAAATCGGCAACGTCACAACGACGATCAAGAAGATAAGAGTTAAGCTCGTTAATACTGTATTTAAAGCAATCTCATTCGGCGTTTTTTGACGAGCAGCTCCTTCTACTAAAGAAATCATTTTGTCGATAAATGATTCACCAGGATTACTCGTAATAACAATTGTAATTTCATCACTTACGACCATCGTTCCACCTGTTACGGAACAAAAATCACCACCCGCTTCTTTTATTACAGGAGCTGATTCTCCTGTAATTGCAGATTCATCTACAGACGCTAATCCTTTGATTACTTCACCATCATTCGGAATCATTTCTCCTTGTTTTACGATAACAACATCACCTTTTCTAAGATCAGTTGCTGAAACTTGGACAATGTCTCCATTTTCTTTTACAACATTTGCAAACACATCTTTCTTCGACTGCTTTAAAGAATCGGCTTGCGCTTTACCACGACCCTCTGCTAATGCTTCTGCAAAATTCGCAAATAAAACTGTAAATAATAGAATAAGAGAAACTGTTATATTAAACCATCCTGGTATACTACTAGAACTGCTTGGAAGAAAAGATAAAATGAACGTAATGATAAACCCAATTTCCACAACGAACATAATCGGATTCTTTATCATGACTTTCGGATTCAATTTCGCAACGGATTGTTTCATCGCATGTGTTACGATATCACGATCCATCGTTTTCGCTTGTCTAACTTCATCTTCTACAGCATGTATTTGTGACTTATTTAATTGTTTTTCTTTTACTACTACCGGTCTCATCATTTACCCTCCATTACTTCAATGTAAGAAATTCTGCAATTGGTCCGAGTACTAACATCGGGAAGAATGTTAATGCACCGACAATTACAATTGTTCCGATGAAGATACCACCAAATAAACTATTATCTGTGCGGAACGTTCCGACTGTTTCTGGCACTACCGTTTTTTCTTTCAGCGAAGCTGCCACAGCTAGCATCGTAATTAAACTAAAGTAGCGTCCTAAAAACATAACTAAACCAGTCGTAATATTCCAAAACGGTGTATTATCTCCTAATCCTTCAAATCCAGATCCGTTATTCGCAGCTGACGATGTATACTCATATACAACTTGCGTTAAACCGTGGAAACCAGAATGAGAAATAGCATCCGTCCCTAAATTTGTTGAAAGAGCTAATGCCGAAAATCCTAAAATGAGCAATGGATGAAATAAAATCGTGACCGCGATTAATTTCATTTCCTTACCTTCAATCTTTTTACCTAAAAACTCTGGTGTCCGTCCAACCATTAACCCAGATATAAACACCGCGATAATTGCATACATAATAATATTTACAAAGCCTGCTCCAACGCCGCCATACACTGTATTTAACATCATATTTACAAGTGGAACTAGACCGCCAATTGGTGTTAACGTATCATGCATTGTATTAACAGCACCAGTTTCAGCAGCTGTCGTTACTGTTGCGTATAGTGAAGAAAATACTGTTCCAAATCGTACTTCTTTCCCTTCTGTACTTCCTTGTACATGTTCGATACCCATTCCATTTAATGCCGGATTCCCGTTTAGTTCAGATGTCGTAATCGTTATAAATCCTAGTAAAAACACCATAAAAAGTGACACGAAAAGGATGCGGCCTTGTTTTTTATTTCCGACCATTCGTCCGTACGTAAATGGAAGTGCTGTTGGTAATAACATCATAAGCATCATTTGCAAAATATTACTCATTTGTCCTGGATTTTCGAAAGGATGCGTAGAGTTTGCTCCGAAAAATCCACCGCCGTTATTTCCAAGTTCCTTAATGGAAACGAATGATGCAACAGGTCCACGTAAAATACTTTGCTTTGCACCTTCAATCGTTTGTGCTGTAACCGCCCCATCTAACGTTTGTGGTACACCAAGTGCGACAAAAACTAGTGCCGCAATAAATGCGATAGGAAGAAACACTCTCGTTAACGCTCTCGTAAAATCAACGAAAAAGTTACCAAGTTCTTTTCCAGCAAGTCCTCTTATAAAAGCCATAACGAGCGCTAATGTCGTTGCTGGTGCCGCAAACATTAAAAATGTAATTCCGATTAATTGTGATAAATAAGATAAACCATTTTCACCGCTATAATGCTGTAAGTTTGTATCAGCCATAAAACTAATTGCTGTATTAAAAGCGAGCGTAGGCTCCATCCCTTCAATATGCGCTGGATTTAGTGGCAGCACACCTTGTAATCTGAAAATGAAGTATACGACAACGATCATAAATCCATTTAATAAAACTAATGATAATGCGTACTGTTTCCACGTTTGATTGTATGCTTTTACACCCGTAATTTTAAAAATAAGTTTTTCAAAAGGCCCGAATACTTTATCTAACGTTTTGCTACCTTGAAAAGCTTTTTCTAAATAAATCCCCGTTGGCTTTGCTACTAAAATAAACAAGAGCATTGTAATAATGACTGCAACCCAAATCATAATGAATGATTCCCCCTAATTAAAACTTCTCTGGATTTAATAATGCATACACTAAATACACTGTAATTGCTGCGACAATAACCGATAAGACAATCATCATGATTGCTTTCCTTCTTTCACAACTTTATCTGACCAACTTGCAAGACTTGCCATCGATGCAACTAATAAAATAAAAATCCCGACCATTACAACATCTAACATAACTATCCCTCTCTTCTTTTTTGTAAAAATTTACCATCAAAATATTAAAAAAGAACACTGAGCTCTACTCAGTGTTCAAAAAATGAACAACAAAAAGTAAACCTCCTCTCTAAACGCTTACGAGGTTAGCTGTCGGATTCGGGCCTAAAGAGTAGCCCTACTTTCAAAACTGAAAGATTCACCCCAAGTGACGATGCACAAAATTGGTTCCCCCGCTCCATTTCTGGAACTCAGCGATTTTAGGTTTTTTTGGAAATTTTATGAATGATTTATGAGAGTAAATATACTCCTCTATATTTCACTTGTAAAGGGGTAAATTGCTGAAAATAATAATATTTACATTCATTTAAACGCTTACATTGAAGATTATTACTATTATTTCATCTATTTTCTTTATTTCTCTTTTCTTTTCTTAAAAATGACCTTTTAAATATGAAATAAAAAGAGCGAATGACATGAAGTGCATAGCCTGTTGCACTCAGCATTCGCTCTTTTTTATTCAACCTTTATTCTCCTCTTAAAAATGCACGTAAATTTCTCCCACGAATATAAACTTGTGTCAATTCTGCATGTAGCTGCTCATACTCGGTAATATCCATCTCTAAATACAAAGCATCTTTTGACGGTAATATAATATATGGCCCGGGAAAAAGAGGATCAATCTGAACCAATTCTTGAACTCGCTCTACCGATACTGCCCAACGATTTGCTATATCTCCAAGTAATAGTACCTTCATCATTTCTTCCCCCGCCCTATTCAAAAAATAAAAAAGAAATATTATCACAATTTGTAAACACGACAAACTTAGCTCCAATTGTTTCATAGAGCCTCGCTGGATATCGTTTATTCCTTGTAACAACAGTAATAGGTGCTTGAAAAAAAAAACGAATGTGTTCTGTGAAGAAACTAACGATTGGAAGCTCATCCCCTAGTAAAATGACCTTCTTAATACACTCACAAATACTAGTAAAATCCTGCTCCTTACTACAACTATAAGTCCAATCAAACCCACAATTCCTAACTTCAGCCGCTACCTCTTCATTTGCTGTAAAAATAACTAACTCATGTTGAAATGCAACTAGACCTCTTAAACTATTTACCTTACTTTCTTCTCCAACACAAATAAGTGTTAGTTCCATGTACCTCATCCTCCTTAGTATAAAAGAAATCAAACATAGATTGATATTCCCCTATACTAATCAGATCGATGAAGTGATGTATCCATCATGGCACCGTCCTCTCTCAAGACGCTTACGAAGTTAGCTGTCGGATTCGGGCTTTGAGAGTAGCCCTACTTTCAAATTTGAAAGATTCACCCCTAGTGACACTGCACAAATTGGTTCCTCCGCTCCATATAATTGGACTCAGCGTTTACAAAAAAATATATTCTGGCTGATATATTACTCCTGTATTTTGAAAAAGTAAACAGAAAAAAAGCCAGTTATAAAACTGGCTTTTCACTTATCTATACACGCGTTCTATTCACTTTATACGCAAAATGATTCGTCGGTCCATGACCACTACCAATATTCAATGGCTCTTCAATTGCTATACTAATAAATCGTTTTGCTTCTTGAACAGCATCTTCAATTGAGTATCCTTTCGCAAGTCCTGCTGTAACCGCTGAAGCAAATGTACACCCACTTCCGTGCGTTTGCTTTGAAGGAATTCGCTCGCTTCTAAACTCAATAAATTTTTCTCCATCAAAGAGGAAATCAATTACTTCATTACCTTGATATTCTGCATGTCCGCCCTTCATAAGCACATATTTAGCACCTAATTCGTGCAATACTTTTGCAGCTTCCTTACTATCTTCAACATTATGAATCTCCATCCCAGTTAACACTTCTGCTTCTGGGACATTCGGTGTTATAACAGTTGCTACTGGTAATAAATATTCTTTTAATGCTTGAACTGCTTCTTGCTGTAATAATGATGCACCGCCTTTTGCAATCATAACGGGATCTAGCACAATATTATTCCAGCCAAATTTTTTAATTTGTTCTGCAACAATTTGAATTATTTCACTACTAAATAACATTCCTAGTTTCACTGCATCTGGTGTTAAATCCGTACCAATTGAATTCAGCTGTTCTGTAATACCTTCTAACGGAACAGGATATACCCCTTGAACGCCAAGCGTGTTTTGAGCAGTAATTGCCGTCATAGCCGTCATTCCGTATACACCAAGCTCTTGGAATGTTTTTAAATCTGCCTGAATTCCAGCACCGCCGCCGCTATCAGACCCTGCAATTGTTAAAGCTTTATTCACTTTCATCCCACTCATCCTTTTCTATCCAAAATAGCGATGATAAATCGTTTTTGCTTCGCTTATATCTTTCGTTCCATGTACGAGCACACGGCCATCTTTAAAGGCGACTAACCTCTTGTCTTCAACAGAAAATGATAGTAAATATGGATTTACATTTAAATCATTCACGCGACCTTCCAGCAACTCTTTATATTGTTCAAAATTCATTTCCTCTTTATGAGGTGGTCTAATTTGAACTGTATTTCGCCCGCATAAAACTGCTGTTTTTGATGTGTTCTCTTTATTTAAATACGGATATAATGCATTCTCTCCGCATGAAGAACAATTATGCTGGCGAAGCTTTTGCACATTCATACATGAATACTCATTCTTCCACATATCAAACGATACAAGCCCATCTCGAAGTGATTCGTAATCTTCTACTAACAGTTTAAGAGCTTCTGTTACTTGATGAGAAACGACAAGAGATACAGCAGGTGATATAATACCCGCTGTATCACATGTTGCCCCGCCAAGCGGAATCGACTGCAATAAACATGATAAACATGGTGTTTTACTAGGAATGATTGTGTAAGAAAGACCGTAACTACCTACACATGCACCGTAAATCCATGGAATAGAATATTTTTGTGCTATATCATTCACAATAAAGCGTGTTTCGAAATTATCAGTCGCATCAATAATTACATCAACGTTTGTAACAAGTTCTTCTAGCTCTTCAGCTGTTACATCTTGAACGAGAGCTTTTATTGTTACATCGCTATTAATCTCTTCTAAACGTTTTTTAGCCGCTATAGCTTTTGGGAGATTATTCTTTACGTCGCTCTCTGCATACAATTGTTGTCTTTGTAAATTACTCCAATCTACATAATCACGGTCAACAATTGTTATCTTGCCAACACCCGCTCTTACAAACATCTCTGCATTTGCACTACCTAATGCACCTGCACCGATAATAAGTACATGCTTTTCTCTTATCTTTTGCTGCCCTTCTGCTCCAATTGGAGAAAATAGTTCTTGGCGAGAATATCGATTATTCAACTACGCTCATTCCTTCTAAAGGACTACTTGCAGTTGCACAGCGCTTACGTGCAATACGACCTGCTTCAAATCCTAAACGGCCTGCTTCAATACTTAGTTTCATTGCCTGCGCCATTTTAATAGGATCTTTTGCTCCTGATACAGCTGTATTTAATAACACGCCATCTGCTCCTAATTCCATTGCAAATGCCGCATCAGCTGGGCTACCAATACCAGCATCAACGATAACTGGTACTGTCGCTTGTTCAATAATGAAGCCCAAATTTAATGGATTTACAATACCAAGTCCTGATCCGATTGGAGATGCTCCTGGCATAATCGCATGCACGCCAAGCTCTTGTAATTTACGTGCTAATACAACATCATCAGATGTGTACGGAAGTACGATAAATCCTTCTTCCAGTAACATTTCAGATGCCTTTAACGTTTCTACCGGATCCGGTAATAACGTTCTATCATCACCAATAACTTCTACCTTTATCATGTCACAAAGCCCAGACGCTTTTGCTAATTTTGCAATGCGAACAGCCTCTTCAGCATTTTTTGCCCCTGCTGTATTTGGTAATAACGTATATTTTTTCACATCAAGTTTCTCTAATAAATTAGGTTGCTTTGCATCAAAGATATCCATACGACGTACTGCAAATGTTAAAATTTCAGCTTCAGAAACGTCAATTGCCTTTTGCTGTACGTCAAAATCAGGGAATTTACCTGTACCTAATAAAAGTCTAGAATGAAATGAAAATGGTCCAATGTTCAACATAATCAACCGCCTCCTACGAAAGTTACAATCTCAATTTGATCTCCATCAAAAACAGATGTATCTGTATGATCATCTTTTTGTAAAATATCTTTATTACGCTCTACTACAACAATTCTGTTATCTAACTCTAAATGTGTAAGTAACTCAGCTACTGTTTTTACACTCGCTGGCACTTCAATTTGGTTACCATTAATTTTTAATCTCAAACTTCCATCCCCTCTCTAAACTCTTCTAGAAAGCAATGAATCTAGCAAATGATTCTCTTGCTCTCCTTCTATTAAATCAGCCATATATTGGCCAGAAATAGGACTTAATAAAATACCGTTCCGATAATGGCCCGTGCAAGCATATAAACCTTTTATTTCTTCATGCTCTCCCATATAAGGAGCTTCATGATTCGATTGTGGTCTTAATCCTGCCCATGCGCTTTCCCATTCTGCTTCTTTTAAAGCTGGCAATATTGTATAAGCACGCTCCAATATAGAAGTTATACTTTCTGGCTGCACAGTTTTATTGAACGTATGTGGCTTCATTGTTGCCCCAATTACGTAACGTCCACCGCGCTTTGGAGCAATGTAAAATCTTTCTTGAAAAATAGGTGCTTTTAAAAGTTGTTTTCTACTTCTTACCGCAACCACTTCTCCTTTAACTGGATATGTACCCCAATCGCGGTGAAAATAACTGAGTAACTTCGTGCTCCATGAACCTCCTGCAATAACGACTTTCTCACATGTGACAATACCTTCGCTCGTAAAAATTCCGGTCACTTTATTATTTTCAATACGAATATCAAACACTTCTGTCTGTTCATATATATCAGCACCTGACATTGCCGCAGAATGTGCGAATGCTTTCGTAAGCTCTGGTGCAATAACATGACCGTCTTTCGGATAATATACTGCTCCTATAATAGATTCGGATAGATACGGCTCTTTTTCCCGCACATGGTCTCCCGTTAGAAAATAGGAATCTTCACCTGTTTTTTGCTGCCAATCCATAATGTGAAGAATTCTTTCCTTCTCATCTTCATTTTGAGCAATACGATAAATTCCTTTTTCTTCATATCCAATATCAATACCCGTCTTTTCACGTAAAACTGCTGCAAGTTGTGGAAATATAGCTCGGCTTTCTCTAGCAAGTTCAAATAGCGGATCATACGCATCCCATTCTGCCTGAACACCAAGTAGACCAGCAGCTGCTTTTGAAGCTTCCGATGCAATTCTTTGCTTCTCTACAATCGCTACTTTATGTCCTCTTTCTGCTAGAAAATGTGCAACTGAACTACCAATTACACCACCACCAATAATCGCTACATCATACTTCTCACACATGTTTTTCCGCCCACTTTCTTATTGATTCCTTATAAGATTTCGCTTTGCTATACGGGTCACTACTACTTACAATTCCGGACATAACTGCTATACCGCTTACACCGTTAGTAAGGACATCCACTGCGTTTTCTGGAGTAATTCCTCCAATTGCTGTAATCGGTATAGATAAACACCTTGCAATGTCAGAAATTTCTTCAAGCCCTCTCGCTGGCACACCTTTTTTACAATCTGTCGGAAATACATGACCATAAACGAGTGAATCTGCTCCATTTTTAAATGCTACTATCGCTTCATCTAGCGAATGCACAGAATAACCGACATGCAAATACGAAAACTTTTCTTTCACTGACTTTACATCTGTGCTTCGATACCCTAGTTGAACACGAGGAATATTTAATAAAATTGCAATATCAATTCGATCATTTATGACAATTTTAGAAGCCGGAAAGCCTTCCATTAAAAGACTTTCCACACCTTCATATAACTCCTTCGTACTCTTCTCACGCTCACGAATATGCAAATAATCAATCTCACTCTCAATTTGCATCGCTACATTCACTAACTCTTCGAATGGCATATGGCCATTTGAGATTACGTGGAGCTCATTTTTCATATTCATTCGCCTACTTTAAAATATTTTCGAATAGTTCATCGGCTGGAACGGTTTCTTTCGTCATTCCTTTGTCCTTCAGCCATTTATTTTGTTTCTCCCAAGATTCTTTTGAATCTGATAAAAATGGCTCATCTTTCGTTTCCATCTTCTCTAATAAAATTTTCATACTTTCCTTTTCAACTTCTGGCACAAGTGGGAAGTTTTCTTTTTCTTGATGATTTAATAAAATATTCAATGCTTCATCTGGGTTTTTCTTCATGAAATCATAGCCTTTTTTCGTACCACGTAAGAAAGCTTGCAACGCTTCTTTATCTTTTTTCAACGTTTTATCACCTGTTACAAACACAAGTTCATGATAGTTCGGTACTCCGTAATCAGCTGGATTAAAGTAAGCTGGTTCATGGCCTTCATGACGCATAACCGGTACTTCATGATTAATGTATGCCCCTGTTACCGCATCCACTTTTTTCGTAATTAAGGCTGGTACTAAATCAAATCCAACATCAACTACTTTCACTGTATCAGGATTACCACCAGCTTCTTTTACCATCGTTTTTAAATACATCTCACTTAAAGGTGTTCCAGAATATCCTACTGTTTTTCCTTCTAAATCTTTCGGTGATTGAATACCCGCTGATTTCAGCGATACGACATGATTTAATGGTGAACGTACGACAGCCCCAATTGATTTCACTGGAATTTGCTCATTTGCTCTTGCCATAACAACATCTGGCTGATAATACAAGCCAACTGTCACCTTCCCTGCTGCTGCCAATGTTAATGGATCAGTCGGATTAGAAGGGAATTTAATATTTACCTTTACACCTTCTTCTTTAAAGTATCCTTTTTCAATTGCTGCATAAATAAAGCTATGTACCGCATTTGGATACCAATCTAACATGACTGTTATTTCTTTCTCTTTTTTACTTTTTTCTGATGCTGAATTACTCGAACATCCTGTAATCATTGCAATTAATAATGTAAACACAAAGATGCGCTTTAAAAATTTCATGAATGCTTCCTCCAACTAATGAATTTCTTTTCTAATATGGAAATAAGTACGACGAAGAAAATAGCTAATAATGATAACAATACAATGGGTGCAAATACGCCAGCTCCATCTAACTGCGTCATCATTCTCTTACTGAAATATCCAAGTCCAGCTTGTGCACCGAGCCATTCTCCAATTGCTGCTCCGATAACACTAAGCGGAACTGCAATTTTTAAAGCTGAGAAAAAATAAGGAAGAGCAGACGGCAACTTTAATTTAAGAAAAATATCTCTTTTCGTTGCTCCATATGTAACTAAGAGCTCCTCCCATTCTTTTTTTGTACTACGCAGTCCATCATACGTATTGACCGCAATCGGGAAAAACGTAATTAAAACCGTAACAACAACCTTACTCCAGATGGTATATCCAAACCATAAAACGAAAAGCGGAGCAAGCGCTGTAATAGGAATCGTTTGTGAGGCAACTAATAATGGATAAAATGCTCTCTCCATCCAATTACTTGCATTCATTAACATCGCTAGCCCTACACCTAATACGATAGAAATAACAACACCTATTAAAACGACGTATAACGTTGCAGGTAAATGAACCGTAAATAATATGTCTTTTAGTTTCCATATCTTCATTACAATCGCAGACGGTGACGGTAAAATGTACATCTCATCTACAATTCTTGCTCCTATTTCCCACACAGCTAGTAAAATACTAGAAAGTGTAATAGCAGGAACTAATTCTTTCAATCGGTTCATCACACAAGTACCTGCCTTTGTAACATACTAAGAAGCTCATCTTTCAGCGCTAATACTTCCGGTTTATATAAATCTTTTCGTGTTCTGTTATGATCAAGTGGTACAATCCGCTCAGTCAAAGTCGTTATCGGCTGCTGTTCCACTACTAAAACTCGGTTCGAAAGAAATAACGCTTCTTCAACATCATGAGTAATGAATAAAATTGTTTTTTCCCACTCTTGCCATTGTTCAAACAGCCATTCTTGCAAAGAGGCCTTCGTTAAAGCATCTAACGCGCTAAACGGTTCATCTAATAACAATATCTCCCCGCCCGTTAACAAAGTTCGGATAAAAGATACGCGTTGCCTCATACCACCAGATAAATCTTTCGGATGTTTTGTCTCATATCCTTGTAAACCAAATTTATATAACAGTTCCTTTGCCTTTACTTGGGCTTCTTTCTTCTGTACACCTTGGCACTCTAGCGGCAGAGCAGCATTCTCAATAATTGTTCTCCACGGCAAAAGCATATCTTTTTGCGGCATATATCCTACAGGATGGTGCTTTGTTTCTGTCAGTTCTATCTTTCCAATACTTACCTTCTCTAGGCTTGTAATAAGGCGAAATAAAGTACTTTTCCCACATCCACTCGGTCCGATAATACTGACAAACTCTTTCTCATGTATAGAAGCATTTAATTCATGGATGATTGGTTTCTCATCGTAATGAAAAGAAACATTATGAAACTGTAGTATGTTCTTGCTCCTCAAATCCCCACATCTCCTTACGATAGGACATATCCCAGAATAAATATTCAAATCGACTGGAATATAAGAAAATCTCCTCTAATCTATCTAGTTCTTTCTCAGACTTTCCAACTGCCATTTCATTTAATAAATCTATTAACCAAATACAAAGATTACCGTATTCTTCCGAACTATATCCTTGAATCCACTCACCAAAAAACTCATGATCTCTTGCTCCAGGAATATCATTTAAACGCTTTCCAATTTCCCAGTAGCTCCACATACATGGAAGAAGCGCTGCTATTAATTCTGCAAGTGTGCCATTTTGAGATACAGACATCATGTAATTTGTATAAGCTAAATTTTTAGCAGATGGTTTCGCAGACTCTATATCCTCTATAGAAATTCCAAGTCTTTTTGCATATTGTTTATGGATTGTCATTTCGCCATTTAATATCCCATCAATTTGTTCAGCGAACTTTCCCATTACTTGTGGATTCGTTGCTTTTACAACACCAATCGCATATAACTTTGCATAATCTAGCAGATATAAATAATCTTGAATAATATAATACTGGAATTTATCTTTTTCTAACGTGCCATCTCCCATACCCACTACAAACGGATGATTATGACTCATCTCCCAAACCGGTTGCACAGTTTCTAATAATCTATCGCAAAATTTCATTTCTCTATCCCCTTTCAATATATGTATCTAAATAAAAAACCACTTCTATATATAAGAAGTGGTTACAGCAAATAAAATTATACATTTATTCGATGTTCCACTTCCCTTCGCTAGTATTACCTAGATCAGGTGTTATAAGGGTTAAGGATTATTCCTCTCTCAGCAAATCAAGCACCCCTAGTGGTTTCAATATGAAATTTTTAAATAAAAAAGCCCCGTTTCTATACGCAAAGAAACGGGGACTCATTGTTAGTGTCCGAATTGCTTCCCTACGCTAGCATAATCTAGATCAGGTAATAAAAAGGATCAAAGGCTTACGGCCTACTCTCAGCTGGCAACACCAGCTCTCCTAGCAAACTATAAAATTATCACTGTCAGTATAACACCCTAATAAGACATCATCAACTGTTTTAATTTTCTTAATTATCAACAAAATATTGAAGTTATACAATACATACATTCTATTTTAGAAAATAAAATCCAAATTAATTGTATAAAAAGGAATCATTATCCTCAAAAAATTTATTTTTATATTGATTTCATATTACATTTATGTGAATACACCCACTATATTATATCTTTATACTATAATAAAATTACAACTATACAACTAGAGGAGGTCTCTATTCCATGAATATGAAAGCTACGGCTTTAACAGCAACTACTGTAGCGATTGCTTCTTTACTTCCTTCTATGGGTGAAACAAATGTACAAAAAGCAAACGCTGAACAATTATCTAATGTTAAAACTGGGTATGTCAAAGTCGATCAAGTAGCATTACATACAGAAGATAACGTAAAAAGCACATCAATTGATACAATTCGCTTTAATACAAAAGTGAACATCCTTGAAACAACTAATGGTTGGTATAAAGTATCTGTTCATAATAAAGTAGGTTATGTACAAAAAGATGCTATTTTACTAAAAAACAAACTTCAATCTAATGATCAATACATCGTCAATGCTAATGCATTAAACGTTCGCTCTGAACCTAATTTAGAATCTTCCATTTTAGATGTATTACCAAATGGCAAGTTTATTACCGTTCAAGAAGATCAAGGCGAATGGTATAAAATATCACATAATGGCCAAACGGGTTACGTACAAAAAGCATTCATCTCTAATGGTTCACAACCCTTAGTAAAAGGAATCACCGTTCAAAATAATACAAAATATACTGTTGCAACACCTAATCTGAATGTACGTAGCAACACTAGTACAAGTAGCGCTCTACTCGGTTCATTACAAAACGGTACACAAGTACAAGTAGTAGAAACTGTAGGAACTTGGTATAAAATTCGTTTTGGCACAGGATACGGATATGTAGCAAAACACTATGTAGTACAAAATCAACCACAGGCTAAAACAGATCAGCCTTCATCTATTCCAGCTGCTTTCAAATTCCCTGCTCAAGGAAGAATTAGCTCAACCTTTGATATACGCTGGGAACAAATGCATTATGGTATAGATATTGCTGCTCCAGGGAACGTCTCTATCCAAGCTGCTGCTGCAGGTAAAGTTGTGAAATCTTATTATTCAGCTAGCTATGGCAATGTTGTGTTCATTGCGCATCAAATCAATGGGAAATTATATACAACTGTTTATGCTCATATGAAGGATCGCACTGTACAAACTGGTGATCAAGTACAAGCTGGACAATTAGTAGGTCATATGGGCAACACAGGTCATTCATACGGGCAACATCTTCATTTTGAATTACATAATGGAGAATGGAATTTTGAAAAAACAAATGCAGTAAATCCACTGCCATATTTAGTTAGGTAAATTGTATGCCACGCAATATACCTCTTATAATTGAATACGCAGCCTTTTTAGGTTTAATCTGTTGTTTAATCATTTACAATACAAACATTGTATTTTTATCTATTATTATTGCTTTTGTTGCATTAGAAATTATGATGGAATCATTTCAAGTGCAACTAAAACAAAAAATTGCCCATATTTATAACGCTATATTTCTTTTGAGTGCTCTCATAACAAATATAATTAGTAATGGCTTTTATTTATCTACTGTATTTCCAGTATTCTTTATGGCTGTTTTATTATTTGTAGCTAGATATATTAATGTCCCTTATAACCAAAAACAAAAACAAGAAGCTTAGAAAGAGGAGACACTGTGTACCAATCTTTCAAAGATACTCCAATAAAATACATATTGCATTTGTATAAGAAAGCCAATACTTTTTTTGGTATACAAGGAAGTTATACTGCACAACTTCTTCTATATGGAATGTTGTTTCTTGTTTTAATCACTTTCTCCTTGTTTTACTAACAAAAAAGGATCTCACATAAACTGGAGATCCTTTTTAATTTATATTAATTTTTCATATCGAAAATATTGTTTATCCACAAGCATATTTTTCATAAATAAAGCTCAGATTATATTTTTTCTCTAAGCTCATTCGTTGTTCGTCATCGCACCAATAGAAAAGAATATCATGAATCGTTGCGTAACGCTTATTTTTAAGAAATAGCCTAAAGAATGATGGTAAACAATCATGTAATTGTATAAATATATAATTGCGTAGTGTTTCTTCTTTATATTCAATGCCCTTACAAATATACAGTAATTCTTCACAATAATATGCATGCTGTGGAACTTGTATCATCTCGAAAAATGGCACATAAGATAGTAGCTTTCCAATAAAATGACCGTATCGATCCATTACTCCTATCGTCATATGCTCCATCATTTCTTTCATTACATATAAATAATCATCTACATGTGTTGTCTTTAATGGGTCTAAGCGATCGGAAATTTGAGATAATACAGCTCTTTGACATGCTAAAACTGCCTGACTAGGTCCATAATATGATAGGAAATCTGTACACTTACGATATTTCCGTAATAAATCATGTGTATATAAATCATATACGAAAGTATTACAATACATTGCTAAACTCATCATATTACTATTTAATTGCTCTTTTGATAATGATTTCGCTCTCTTGCACATATAAAAGAATGTAAATTCCAATACTTCTTTATGAGATAATAAATGTTTACAATCGGTTATACATTTCTCATTAAATTTAACTCTATCCCAAATTTCAATATCCCTATCTGTCAATTCACCTATACGATATTTAATAATTAAATAGTTTAAAGCAACTGATTGCGTCAAAAGATCCCATGTTTCATATTCCAATGAAGTATGAACAAACTCAGCTAATCCTTGTGCTATCATAAAAGCATTTGCCTCTTCATACCAACCAATCTCTTGGCATAAGCGAAGAATACGCACTAAAGTTGGAATTTCATCTTTATGAAACTGCGGTAAATTCTTTACTTTATTCATGCCATATACGATAAATGCCGCTAAATTTTCTTCTTTATAAAATTCTTTCTCTTTCCATACTAATATAGTTCGTTCTTTCCCCTCACCTTTTGGGTGACAAGGTACAAGCAAAGAAAATAATTCAGCAAAATTATTTGGTTCTATATATGTATCTGTAACCAAATTCCAATTTGGATCGCCCTGTACAGCCTTCATATAATTCCCCTTCCCTTTTCATCTATGTAGGAAATATTAATTTATTATCGTACCACTAAAAATTAATATTGTTATATTCAAAATCTCTCATAATACTTATATCTATCAGTATATCATCTTTTCTCTTATTAAAAATGAAGAATAACAAATTTAAAAAAACTGTGGAAATTATTAACCATATACTTATTATATAATGCCTCAGATACATCACGCTAACATATTAGTTTAATCCATATATACTAGAATAATGCATCTGAACTTTATATATAATTTAGCTCTTTATGAGTGACCATTAAAATCTCGGTTAATTAAAGTTTCAATTTACTCTGTACGCTCTGAGATTTCGCTCAAGGCAAATCCAACTTGATCATCTGCCGATTCCCTTATAGCTAAATCCCCTAGTGCTAACATGCCAATAAGCTGACCACTATCAACTACTGGTAACCGTCTAATTTGATACTGTGCCATTAGCTCTGTAGCTTTTTCAATAGAATCATTTGGAGAAACTGAGATAATATTTGTTGTCATTACATTTGTAATTTTATTAGATCCAGGATGTTTTTCAGCAATCCCTCGAACAACTAAATCTCGATCAGTAACAAGCCCAATAACTTGCTCATTTTCAACAACAGGAATTAACCCAACCGATTCTTCCTTCATTTTTACAGCTGCCTCATATACATTGTCTAGCGGTGTACAATGTACAATATGGGTACTCATTAAGTCTCTAACTCGTGTCATTATTTATTTCCTCCTTTTTATACATACCATAGCTTTTCCAAAATTCCTTTATTTATTTCTGGAAAGTAACATGATAAAAAGGATCAACAAAATAAAAAAGAGCCAGCATAATGCTGACTCTTTTTTGTATGACCCGTACGGGATTCGAACCCGTGTTACCGCCGTGAAAGGGCGGTGTCTTAACCACTTGACCAACGGGCCATGGCTCCGCAGGTAGGACTCGAACCATCGACCGATCGGTTAACAGCCGATAGCTCTACCACTGAGCTACTGCGGAATAATATATGGTGGGCCTAAATGGACTCGAACCATCGACCTCACGCTTATCAGGCGTGCGCTCTAACCAGCTGAGCTATAGGCCCATATACTTTACAGGGGCAGTAGGAATCGAACCCACACTGGAGGTTTTGGAGACCTCAGTTCTACCTTTAAACTATGCCCCTAAATGATGCCGGCTAGAGGACTTGAACCCCCAACCTACTGATTACAAGTCAGTTGCTCTACCAATTGAGCTAAGCCGGCATAAAAAAATGGTGGCTCGGGACGGAATCGAACCGCCGACACGAGGATTTTCAGTCCTCTGCTCTACCGACTGAGCTACCGAGCCAACATAAATGGCGGTCCCGACCGGGGTCGAACCGGCGATCTCCTGCGTGACAGGCAGGCATGTTAACCACTACACCACGGGACCATTTGGTTGCGGGGACAGGATTTGAACCTGCGACCTTCGGGTTATGAGCCCGACGAGCTACCGTACTGCTCCACCCCGCGATGATATAATATGTAATTTAAGAAAAAA
Source organism: Bacillus sp. 196mf (assembly GCF_003217275.1). Lineage (NCBI taxonomy): Bacteria > Bacillati > Bacillota > Bacilli > Caryophanales > Bacillaceae > Bacillus > Bacillus sp. 196mf. Next base: position 93 of record NZ_QJTG01000034.1, on the reverse strand, counting down.
TGGAGGAGGTAGAGGGATTCGAACCCCCGCGCGACTCTCGCCGCCTGTCGGTTTTCAAGACCGATCCCTTCAGCCGAACTTGGGTATACCTCC
>NZ_QJTG01000033.1:0-47215 GCF_003217275.1 Bacillus sp. 196mf | reverse complement strand
AAGACGGTATATTGAAAAGTGCTGCTGTTTCTCTGATAGATGTCCCGTGTTCATTCATATAATAAAGTACATCTAGTTTATACTGGGCTGGGTAGAATGTATAGCACTTTTCAAAGGCCTTTTCACCTGAAGACTCATATCGTCTAATCCACTCACGAAGTACGCTAGGGTTAACTCCTATAGATTTAGCAATTATTTTTCCACTTTCTGTACCATCTAAATATCGTTTCACCGCTTGGGTTTTTTCTTTTGAAGAAAATTTAGCCATAAAAAATGCACCTCCAATTGTTAGACTGTGTCTAACAATTGGGGTGCACTTCATTCTAACTTTTAGAAAAGGTGGCTTTTTAACTCTTATCTCATTTTATGTACTTCAGCAACTAGCTTTCCACCCTGAATGCCCATATAAAGCCTCACAGGTGCATCATTCGTATTTTCAAATACTAAATCTAAATATGGATATGCAATTGTAGCATCTCTTCCTTGTGGAACATAACCTACCGTTTTAGAATGTGTAGTTCTCTCCACCATTTTCAGGCCAGCTTGATCTGCTGCATTGTATAAAGTTGAAGATGTTTGACAAACACCACCGCCATATCCATCTACTAATTTACCATCAACTATTTCTTTCCCTAATTGATATCCTTTATCTGGTGTCGTATCACCGATTAATGAATTAAAAGAGAAACGATCTCCTTTTGCTAACACAACTCCATTTATGCTCGCTGCTGACAAACGAATATTCTCAATACGGCCACCTGTTGAACCACCTAAGTTCGTTTCATATCTACCAATTACCGTACCATTTCCTTGCGCATCACTTAATGTTGCGACTGGTTTTTTCTCCACAATCGGCAACTGATACGTAGCATCCCACATACCAACGTTTAACAATTTATCTACTAATTCTTTTTCCATTAATTCATAAGAAGGTTTTCCTTCTTGCCAACTTCCATCAGGTGCTATACGTGAAGGAACCATTTTTTTGTCGACGCTTTTTCCAACCTCACCAACAACCTTTGTTACAGACTTTTTAAATTTCGCTTCATCTTCAAAATAGCCTAAACCAGATAAATCTAATTTTTTCACTTCAGTACCAGTTCGACCATCAACTAAACTAATAGTATCTTGCACTTCTGCTTTAGCCTCTACAGTGTGCCCACCAATATCACTTACCAATGCAACATCACTTACTTTTGCACCACAGCCACTCACTACAGCTACACATAACACCCCAACTAATATACCCTTTACTTTACGGAACAATATACTCTCTCCCTTTCCCCAACATCACTATTATGTATTTATTTCATTTTTATGTATGTTTTGTTACAATCATTTTACAATATGTTTATAAAATGTTACAAGTTATTTTTCACTCTATATAAATTACTCTTTTCTTTTATAAATGTCTATACATATTTACATAAAAGTTTGAGTTTGATAGAATTGTAACTTTTATGTAAACTCTCTCTTTTATCCAGTATATACCATCAAGCAAAAGAAATACAAATCAAAAACCCTCAAGCTATTTTTTATAAAGTGAAACTTTAATCAGTGGGGTCTTACTGCCCGTTAATGCGGGATAAAGAAAAATCCCGTCAACATAAATAGGTATTTGCCGTGCCACCGCTCCGCTTTTGCACATACATTATGGTGAATTCAACCTATTTTAAAGAAATGGAGGATGTTATTATGTATCCCTACAATCCATATGATCCATATAATCAATATGCGTACCAACAACCACAGTATGACTTACAAGCACAATATCAATCTTATATAGATCAGGCAGAGCAAACGAATCCATATGACCAAAATAGACAATTCCAACTTCCAATCTCTTTTCCTGGCACTGGAAATCGTCAATTAGAAAGACGCGTAAATGAGCTTGAACAAAGAGTACGTCAACTAGAAAATACAGTTGAGCGCCATACACGTAGACTAAACCGCTTAAACCAACGTTTACGTACAGTAGAAAACAGACTAAACATTCCATTCGCAGCATTAGAAGACGGATTTTAATCGAGAAAATAAAAATTATATAAGGAAGGGGCTCCCCCTTCCTTATATAAATTGACGAAAGTTTTTTCCATCTCTATACTGATAAGAGTTAATGAAATGAAACAAGGTGATAAATATGGATTTTGAAATAAATTATCTTTCCTTTTATGTTGTACAAGTAGAAGGAAAAGGTGAAGCAGTTGATAAACGCTACAAACATTTTCAAACTTTAGACGCTGAAGAATATGAAGATAGCTCCTTAAAAGAATTTTTGAATGGTGAGTTATTAAAAATATCGAAGCGAAAAGTAGAACGTCATGCAAAAACAGAACAAGCCCCAACAAAAATTGGTCGCTTTATTGTAGAGGAAGGGCACGAACTTGATTCAAACCCTCATTACAACCTTTTTAATCGTATTCGCTTTGCAGAAACAAAGGACAACTTTAAAGATATGAGTGAACCTCTCGTTTATACATATCTTGACACAAGCGCTGTACGCGGTGGTGTATTTTTAATTGCTCAGGCAAAACTACGCAAATACTTTGATGATCCATTTGTATTCGTAATGAAATGCGACTTCGAACCAAAGGTTGCTTCTATTTCTGATGAATCAACACTGATTCGTAACGTTGAAATGGCCATCACAACAAAGAATATGAAATCTATCCAATACCCATACATGCCTGAAGAAGGTATGGTTGAAGTAGGCGAACTAAAAATACACCAAGCATCACATGCCCGCTACTTTGAAGACTTCTTAAAATTCGTCGAATATGAACGCTCTATGCCTGAAATTATGAAAACACAAGTAATGGACATGGTATACGACCAAATTGAAGATGTATTTGAAGAAGGTACGGAAGAACGCGAACAATTCGACCAAGCGATGGAAGTATGGGCTGCCAGTCCGAAACGCGAAATTATGGAACAATTTTCAACCGAAGAAGTAATGGAAGCAACTGCCCAAATCGTCGAGCATGCTCCTGAAGTGGAATTAAAACTAAAAGCAGATCATATCTCTGTGAAGGCTTTGCTTGCTGATTTCGGGGATCAAATACATATTGCAAAGGTAAATGATCGATACGTATTAATGATTGAGGCTGATACACTTACATTTGAGAAGGGCTTCTCTCCGATTGAGTTTCTGAAGCCAGATGAGCTGCAGGATGTGATTGAGCGGATTGAGAATAAGCAGCAGTATAGCTATAGTCCAGAAGGAATTGAATAGAACAACTGCAAAAGATCCTACCTCTATAAAAGAGGTAGGATCTTTCACATTAATCACGTATTTTCCTATTGCTATCATAAGACAACTTTCTAACGCTATATATTTGATTTAAGGAGGTAAATACATATGATCATTTACCATAGTCCTCATTCTTTAACTGAAATTAGCATGATTCCTATTGAAAAAATAAATCTATTGTATAATCCACACATTACAAAATCTTATTCTAAAAAAATGAACAGTACTATTGAATATCTTGATATATTTGATTTACTCTTACCAGTCGAAAAGCATCCTCTAAAAGATGAATACATTTTAGTTGGAAAATACGATTGTTACAATTTCATAACTAATAATCCACATATAAAACAAATCCCCTGTATTATTGAAGATTTTACAGAAAAACCTTCACAATACCTCAAAATACTTCGTAGACTTCATAACAAAGGCGATTCTAATAAAACCAATAGACAATTTATTTTAAATAAACTTGAGGAAAATCATTTCCCTCTATTACAAATTTTAAAGCAGACAGGTTTTACTAAAAATGATTTACGGGATTACAATTATAAAGTAACCGTTCCAAAAAACTACATAAACAGCCATACCACTGAAAAAACTATGAATTGGATTAGTGATTTAAAGTTAAAAAGTAATACTAAACAATTTTTATATAAATGCGCAGGTCTTCCAATAGGAAATCATAAAAGGTTAACTGAAGAGAAGAAAAAATTCCTACAACATTTCTTTGCACATGCAAAAGGATTTGAAAAATTAACTACTCCTCAACAGATTAACATTCTAACTAACGCCCTAAATTTCAAAGCAATAATGACTGCTCAATTACAGCAACAAATTAATCGCTATTTAATACGATGAATTTTAATTTATGTAGCTAGAAATAGAGGAGAATATCATTTAACCTCTACATTCTCCTCCATCTCAGCCAAATACCTAATCTGTCGTTCCGCTTTTCTCACTGCCGTACGAAAATGTTTTTTCAGGAGTTCTACTGTATTTTCACTTATATAATATCTTTCCGTTATACTTTCCCACGTGTCACTACTTTCAAATGTACTCCATTCAAAAGGGCGTTCTGTATTTTTCTTTAGTTCTTTAAACACCCATTTTCGCATCTTTTTTTTCGCTTTTTCCGTTAGTTTCCCGTTCTTTACAAGTTCAAGTTCACCATGTCTTTTGTATCGCTTATTAATATCTCTCTCGCTATACACTTTAAGAAGTATATTTGCTGTATTTTCGGCATCTGCTAAAGCACGGTGCTGTTTCCCTTCCCACGTTAAAGCGAGCTGTTCTATCGCAAATTGTAAACTTGGCGTATGTTCAAACAATTCCTCATATGCTTGGAAAACAAATTTTTGCAAATCAATTCTACTTTCTTTTTCTATAATGGGGCATTCAACACCATGTAATGTACAATCATGAGATAGAAATCGATAATCTTCTTTTCCCCATGAAACAAATATAGAATCTTCTCCGATGAACTGAATAAATTTCTCTATAATTTGAGGGAATTTTTCTACATCCATTAAATCTTTCTTCGTAATACCGGTTAATTTTGTTGTATGACGAGTTAATCGTGCACTTGGTTTTACTAACTCCGAAAATTCTTCAATTATCTTCATTGTACCTATTTCTATTTTTACAGCTCCGATATCAACTATTTCTGACGGATCTTCTGATTTATACGGTCTGAAATTCCTCTCAATATCAAACACAATGAAATGTGTAGCGTTTTTCAATTTATTTACCTCTTTCTAAATTCCTTTTCACACAAACACTTTATTTTCAGTATTTATTTATTCATGTACTTTATACAAAAATACTACGAATAAATAAATGAAAATTCAGTCTTGTTATGATATGTAAGTAGGAGGATATCTATAAAAATGCAAAAAAAAAGAAGGGCGAGCCCTTCTTTTTTCAAAAATTACTTCTTGTTTACGTTAGTAGCTTGAGGTCCACGGTTACCTTGTTCTACTTCGAAAGTAACTTCTTGACCTTCTTCTAAAGTTTTGAAGCCTTCGCCTTGGATAGCTGAGAAATGAACGAATACGTCTTCTCCGCCTTCAACTTCGATGAAACCGAAACCTTTTTCTGAGTTAAACCATTTTACTTTACCGTTTTGCATGAAAAAAATCCTCCTACAATGTACCTATATGTACATATTCATTTTCAACCACCTTACAATAATAAGCCAGATATTAAAAAACTGCAACCCCTGAGGAGATTTAACATTGCTATCCTCCTCGGAAGTTACAGCTCATTTAAATCTCTATATTATTAAAAGTAAAATGGTTTAAACATACTATATCATATCAATATAATAAAAGTAAAGTTTTTTCTTAAATTATTTTTTGTTCCCACTGCATTGCTTTTAATTCACCTGATCCAGCTACTACATAACCATCTTTTTGATTAACAATGCGCCATCCGTGCCCTTTAACTGAATCACATACTGTAACAATACCTTCGTCAAGAAGTACACGGCACACACTACTAATACCCGCCTTATTTTGTGTTGAAGTTGTATATAAGACATGTTGGTCTACACTTAAGTCTAAATAACTACTTGCTTTCTGCTCACTTTGACATGTATGCCAATATATTTTTTCACTCGCAATACTGTCATCTATTTTACAATAAGAAATATTCCCGCTAACTCCCTTGCACGATCCACTTGCCGCTACTAAATAAGAATTGTGTAAAGTCAACGCAGAAATCATTTGATTCATCGTAATTTTAATCCTCTTTAATTTACGTGTCTTCAAATCAAAGAGCCAAACACCACCATACTTAGCATGTATTTTCGTACCAATAAATAAGTAATGTTTATATAAAAATAATGATCGAATAGACGGCGCCGCACTGCCATACTCAAGAAACGGATGAATAGTCTCCCATGTCGAACCGAAATTATTAGAAAGATACAGCGTTTTTTCTCCATGAGCAACAACAGTTCCTTGTACATTGCTACATACATTCCAACTTGTTGCTTTTGTTGGAAAACGCTGAATTGTCCAGTTCTCTCCACCATTCATACTACGAATAAAAATCCCTTCGTCACCTACACCATAAACTACATTATCTTCGCTATGTAAATCCCTAATTCGTTTTTGAAAACCATTTAAAATTCGTTTCCATTCTCCGTCTTGTTCAACAAATAAGCCATTATATGTAGTAGCTAACAACAGTTTTCCATCTCTTAACTTTGTAATAGCAGTTGCACTTAACATCGTCTCCACGTTGACACTCCCATTCTTAGAACTTCTCAGCAAATGCAATTGCAAAATTACTGCATTTTTCAACATCCTCTTGATCTTCTGGAGCTAATTCAATTTTCAGCCCTTCTTGTACAAGCTCTGCACCTCGTTCTACAAGGCGTTCTTCAAATATCGTTACCGCTTCACAAAACAGTTCATACGCCGTATCACCTGATCCGAATACCGCTACCTTTTTCCCAGCTAAATCTATATTTTCTAAGTCCTCATGAAAATCTTCCGCTTCAAATGGTAATTCACCATCGCCCCACGTATAAGATCCTAAAATGATTCCATCATAAGCTAATAATTCTTCAGCATCCATGCCTTCCATCTCTTGCAATACTACTTCATGATTAAAAGCATCTAAACTAACTTTAATTAAATCAGCAATACTCTCTGTATTTCCTGACATACTTGCATAAGCTATTAAAATTTTTGCCACTTTGGCATCCCCCCTCTAACAATAAATGATTCTCATTCTCATTATATTAATAATGATAATCAATTTCAATTGATTTTTTTCTACTTTTATTTACATTTCACATTACTTATTTCAAATAAAGTGAAACTTTAATGAGCCCTCACCAATCAGGATTTTTCAGACAGCCCACAAATAGAGGAATAAATAAAAAAAAGCACAGATGACTATACAATCATCTGTGCTTTTTTATTACTTTTTAAAAATACCAAAAGGCTTCCCTACTGGTAAAACAACTTTTCCGAAGTGTGTGTTTAACACTGCTGCTGCTGAACCATAGAAAGATAATAATGAAATAAGAAGTTCAGAATATGCTGCTAAATTATGCATTGCGTGCGGCATAACACCTAAAGTACTTAATGAAAGACCAATAAATAAGAAATCAATAAGGACGAAGATCATAAATAATACTTTATGTGTTTCCATTGCACCAATCGTCATAAAGATTGTGAAAATCAAATATCCGATAAAGGCTACACCAAGCTGTTTTGAATCTGCAACTTGTGCTAATTTTTCGCCAAATACTCCAAGTTGAATTAACCAAGTCATTCCAACACCTAACCAAAATAGGCCGTACGCACCAAATGCTGTCGTACCGAATGTATTGTTATGCTTTGCATCGTGAATGCAAGCAAAGATTTGTGCAAATCCTCCTAAAAAGATTGCCCATGGTAATACAAGTGAAACGCCATCTGTTAAGCCTAACTTTTGAGATGATGCTACAAGTGTTACCATCGCTAATCCAAATAGACCAATTCCAGATGGATCCGCTGTTGTCATTTTCACATGATGTGTAGTAGTTTGATTGCTCATATAAACCTCCTGATTATAAACATACTCGAATACAATACTTAAATCAGAAGCCTATGTCAATGGTTTTTTTTGTATGTTGTCAGACGTTATATTTTATAATGATTAAATATATTTCCGACCACTTCATAAGGTTTTATATTCACTTTTTCCAACTCGTTTATCGGTAGCCATAACGGAATATAACTTCCTTTACCTTCCCGCTGAAATTCCTCAGCTGTTCCACTTCCGAACACTCCACCTGTAATATAGGCACCATAATAATATTCATTTCCTTTACCTTTGCAATAAGGTGCTTCACTTTTATATGTAGCCCTAATTCTTCGTATATCTCTCTTTTCGTTGCCTCTTCAGGCGTTTCACCTTCCTCAATCCCTCCGCCAGGAAAAACATAATATATTTCCTCTTCTCGAATACGTTTTATAAGAGCGATTTTCCCTTCCTGTACAATAATAGCCGCCCCGCGATTTCTTATCATTTTATTACCTCAATACGAATCGCAACTGTTCCCCACTCTTTTTCTTGTTCTTTCGTATATATTTTGTATGTACTTTCTAACATTTCCTCTAAACTATCATTTTCACAATCCAATAATTTTTTATCAATTTGTTCATACATAGATTTAAAGCTCTCGTATCGCTTTATTTCCGTTACTTTTACCGTCATCATTTCTGTTGTCGTAAGATTCGTAAATACGATTTCATCGTCTTTGTTTATTAGTTGACGTTTTTTATCGTATAGGCGTACTTCATATACTTTTTTCCCTGATTGAATTGACTGAAACGGTTTATTATATAAACCCATTTCGTATCGCATACATCCCACTCCCTTTTGTTCATTTCACCTATTAATAGAGTTCACATTACTACATCTTGCATATAATATTCCATACGTATCGCTTAATTGAGAAAGGAGGCTGAAGAAGCATGTTATATTTAAATCAAAAACCTGAATATAATAAATATGATATTGGTGATTATACTTATAGTAAAGTAGGGCCAACCATTTTTTCTTGGAACGATGAAACAAAATTAAAAATAGGTAAGTTTTGTTCATTAGCAGAAGAAGTCGTTTTCATACTTGGCGGTGAACATCGCGCAGACTGGATAACGACTTATCCATTTAATGCACTTTTTGATGAAGGAGCACATATTACTGGTCACCCTTCTTCAAAAGGTGATATCGTAGTCGGCAATGATGTATGGATTGGTTATCAATCCTGTATTTTATCTGGCGTTACAATTGGTAACGGGGCCATTATCGGCGCCAGGAGCGTTGTTACAAAAGACGTACCCCCGTATGCAATTGTAGCTGGTAATCCTGCAAAATTTGTTCGATATCGTTTCCCACAAGAAACGATTGACAAACTAGAGAATCTCGCATGGTGGGACTGGGACATTTCTGTTATAAAAGGAGCCATTCCATTACTACTCTCCGACAAAATCGACGAATTTTTCACCTCGCCCGAAAATGAATCTATATGATTAAAACAGAAAGAGCATCCTGAAAAATAATTGGATGCTCTTTCTGTTTTTATTTTTTATGTCCATGCAAATGATTACACGGAGAACATTGAAATGGAATCTTATCTAAGCAATTAAAGTTTGTTTCGCAAATTTGTTCAATCGTTGGAACAAATGGAATGACAACTATGTTACTTTCTACTATTTGTGTAACAGGTGGCAATACTGTGCCTACTTGATGTTCAAAACGAATACTCGCTTGATTTATATAATTTCCTGAACCATTTGGCGCGCTCTGTACTGCTACTTGGAACGAAACTGTCCTTGCTTCACCAGGATTTAAACTTCCGATAAGAAACCCTACTGCCGGGCTTACATTCGGCACTGGCGTATTATCAACCGTTACACTTCCAGGAACAAATCGAACACTACTATCTAACATATCTTGAAAACGAATATTTTGCATTACAGTATCACCCGTATTTGTGATGACTGTCGTAAACGTAATGACATCTCCAATTGTTGCTACCTGTAAATCTGCCGTTTTTACGACTGTCGTTGAGACATTTTGAGGAATAAACGGGATAACAACTGTATTACTATCACCTTCAACTACTACTGGCGGCTCATTCGGATTTACAGTTGCAAGCCCATTCGCTGTAGCGGTATTTGTAACTAAATTATTTACTTGCCCTCCTATTATTACAACTTGGAAATTAATAATTGCTGCATCATTTGGCTGAAAATCACCTAACGGAATACCAGTATTCGGATTAGCAAATGGAAGAGGTACATCATTTACCGTTACCGTACCATTTATAAATAGCGTATTCGGATCAATGATATCTGTTAACACAATATTGGTCACAGGAACTGTACTATCATTTATAACAGCGATTCCGTAAGTGACAACATCCCCTATCATTGCTACTTCAAAGTTTGCTCCTTTTGCAACAAATAAGATTGCAGTATTTACCGTCACTATAACTGTATTGCTTGTATCCATCACTGTAACTGGCGGCTCCCCTGGTACTAAAATATATTCTGCTAACGCCCCAGCAACGTTCACTACTGTACCACCATCCGGAAAACTTGTAATCGTAGCTTCATATGTTACAAGTGCCGTCTCACCAACTGGTATATCAGGTATCGTAAATCCAATCTGCGGATTTAACCCCGGTTGCGGAACCCCATTTATCGTTACACTATTTGGAACGAAATCAGCTTCCTGAGATAGCACATCGATAAATTGAACATTCATTGCATCAGCAGTACCAGTATTTAATATACGAACAGTATACGTTACCGTTTCTCCTACACCAACAACTGAATGGTCTACTTCTTTTAGCATATCTAAGCTGCCTCTATTTACCGGCGTAACCGTCGTATTACTTGAATTTGTAATTGTAGACGGAGGTTCTCCTGGAATCAATTCGAAATCACCCGTTACTCTTGCTGTATTCATAATGCTACTAGAAGGCGGAACTGCGATTACATTTACTTCAAATGTAATTAATACACTATCCCCTACTGCAAGATCAGGCAATGCAAAGCCTACAAATGGATCTAAACCTACTTGCGGAATCCCATTTATTTGTACACTTCCAGGAACGAATTCTAAACTAGGTGATGGAACATCGATAAACTGAACATTCGTTGCTGTTACCGTTCCCGTATTTGTAACTTGCACACTATACGTTAACGTATCTCCTAATCGTGTCGCTTCTTTATTTACAGATTTTATAACGCTGAATCGTCCTCTATTCACTCTAGTTATCGTCGTATTACTCGGCTCTGTTACTACAACTGGTGGTTCTCCTGGCACTAAAGTAAAGCTTCCTGTTATATTTGCAACGTTCGTAATTGTTCCTGATGACGGGATGTTTGTAACTGTCGCTTGAAACGTCACTATAACTGTTTCACCAACTGGGATATCTCCAACTCCAAATCCAGTAATCGGATTTAAGTTTGGTTGCGGGGCTCCATTTATCGTTACACTATTTGGTACAAATGACGCTCCTGCTGAAATGGTATCAACAAACTGAACAGCATTAGCTGTTACTGTTCCTGTATTTGTTATTTGAACCGTATACGTTAATATATCTCCAACGAGAGTAGCAACCCTATTTACTTGTTTAATAACATTAAATTGCCCTCTATTTACAGTTGTAAGTGTTGTATTGCTCGGCTCTGTTACTATAACTGGTGGTTCTCCTGGCACTAATACAAAACTTCCAGTTACATTTGCCGTATTGGCAATTGTTCCGTTTGATGGCGCACTAACAACGGTTACTTGGAAGATGACTTCTACACTTTCACCTGGATTTATATCTGGAAGCGGGAATCCGTTATTCGGATTGAATCCAGGTTGTAACACACCATCTATCGTTACACTGTTCGGCACGAATGCTATAGAGGAAGGTAATACATCACTATATTGAACATTCGTTGCTGGCACTGTTCCTGTATTTTGAACTACTGTTGTATATGCGATTGTATCGCCTACTGCAACAACCGGCTGACTCACTGATTTTAAAACATTCAAACCAGGCTCATTGATTTCTGTTAATGTCGTATTACTTGTCGTTGTTTCCGTAATAGGGGGTTCTGTTTCACTTACAGCAAATGTAGCTGTAACGTCTACAAAATTAACAATCGTTCCACCTTCTGGTATGCTTGTAACCACTTCCTGATATGTGACAAGTACAAAATCATCGACAGGTATATCTGGAACTGTAAAACCAATGAAAGGATCTAGTCCTGGTGCTGGTACCCCGTTTATGCTCATACTTCCTGGTACAAATGCTACACCCGCGGAAGTAGTATCGATAAATTGAACATTCGTCGCTGGCACTGTTCCGAAATTAAAAATCAATACATCATACGTTAATATTTCTCCTACCGTCGCTACTTCTTTATCTACTAGTTTCAATGGAAAAATAAACGCTATATTAATTGTCGTAACGACTAAATTTGTTAATATCGTTTCCGTAATCGGTGGTTCCTGCGGATTTGGTTGTGAAGTAAATGTAACATCTGCATCATTTAATATGACTTCATTATCTGGAATTTCTGTAATCGTCACTTGGAATGTGACCTCAATACTTCCACCAGCGATTAATAATGGAGTAACTGTAAATCCTATTTCTGGATTTAAACCAAGTTGCTGCACTCCACCTATCGTTACACTATTGTCAACAAACGTCGTTCCTTCTGGTATGACATCTTGGAAGAACACATCTGTAACAGGGATAATTCCTACGTTTGAAATGAGCACAGTATACGTTAATACATCCCCAACGGCCCCAGTTGCAACATCAACTGTTTTTGTTGCAGTTACTTCACCAGGAGGAGGTAACGGTATTGTAACTACCGTTGTATTACTTGAATTCGTTGTTGTTACAGGTGGCTGTAAAGGATTTAATAAGAAAGTGGCTGTAGCAGATGCTGTATTTAATACTGCTCCACGTGTAGACGGTGCAACTACCGTAACTTGGAACGTTACTGTCAATGATGTTCCAGCTGCAATATTAGGAAGCGGGAAACCAACATTTGGGTCAAATCCAGGTTGTAGCGTTCCATTTATCGTTACACTATTTGCTACAAAAGTTGTTTCTAAAGCAATTGGATCAAGGAAAGAGACATTCGTTGCTGTTACTGTACCGTTATTTCGAATGACAACAGAATACGTGTAAGTTTCTCCAAGTGCTGCTTGTTGTACAGATGAAGATTTTTGTATATTTAACTGTGCTGTGTTTACTTGCGTCACTACAAAATTACTATTTGTAACAGTCGTTATTGGAGGGTTTGCTGGATTTATAAGAAAACTTGCAGTAACGTTCGATTGGTTTCTTATATTTCCACCGCTCGGAACACTCGTCACTGTAACTTGAAACGTAATCGTAGCCGTTTGCCCGACCGGAATATTTGGTACCGGGAAACGTAATCGTAGCCGTTTGCCCGACCGGAATATTTGGTACCGGGAAACCTAGCATAGGATCCGCGCCTTGCTGTACGACTCCATTTATCGTCACACTATTTGCTACAAAGGCAGTACCAGACGGAATTGGATCTTGAAAAACAATATTCGTTGCAGGAACAGTTCCTGTATTTTGAATAAGAATCGTATACGTTAACGTATCTCCTACACCGGCTTGTAGTGTATTTCCACTCTTCATCACATTAAGTGATCCTACATTCACTCGCGTCACAACAATATTACTAATCGTTACAATTGTAATTGGTGGCTGGAGAGGACTTACTTGGAAATCAGCAGTGACATTCGCATTATTCGGAAGAACTCTATTTGGTGGTACACTCGTGATTGTCACTTGAAAAGTGACCGTCACCATTCCTCCTACTGGAATATTAGCAAGTGGAAATCCAGTTGTCGGGTTTAAACCTGGTTGAGGTGTCCCGTTTATTGTTACACTATTCGCTACAAAAGTGGTTCCAACTGGAATCGGATCAAGGAATGATACATTTGTCGCTGTCACCGTTCCACTATTTTGTATACGAACTGTATACGTTAACGTATCTCCTACACCGGCTTCAGTAGCACTTACACTTTTCATTACATTTAACCCTGAAGAATTCACGATCGTCATAACAGTATTACTTGGTACTGTTACAGTAATCGGCGGCTCTGTTGGATTTACAAGGAAATCTCCAGTTACATTCGCATTATTTACAACATTATTTCCTTGGGGAATTTCATCAATTAATACTTCAAATGTAACAATAACACTGGCGCCAGTAGGCAAATTATTTAATGGGAATCCAAGTTCTGGATCTGCCCCTTCTTGTAAAACACCATTCACAACTACACTATTTTCAATAAATAATGTCCCTTGGGGAATTGAATCTTGGAAAAATACATTCGTAGCTGGTACACTACCTGCATTTATGACTTCTATTGTATATACTAAAATATCCCCTACTGTTGCAACATCCGTATTGACTGCTTTCACAACTTCAAAGTTTCCTGATTGTACTGTCGTATTCACAACATTACTCGGTACATTGATTGTTACTGGTGGTTCATTCGGATTCACTTGAAAGCTTGCTGTTACATTTGCTTGATTTAAAATATCTTCATTTTCTGGATTCTGTACAATTACTACGTCAAATGTGACTACAACCGTTTGAGCCGCAGGAATATTCGGAAGAGAGAATCCTGTATTCGGATTTAGTCCACTTTGCTGTACTCCATTAATTGTTACAGAATTTGCAACAAATGAAACAGCAGAAGAAATAGGGTCTTGGAAAAATACATTTGTTAACGGAACATTCCCTGTATTTTGGACGGCAATTGTGTACGTTAAAGTATCCCCTACCGCCGCTTGCGTTGTATTTACTTCTTTTATTACATTTAAACCGCCTGTATTAACTTGTGTCACAACTGTATTCGTTTGTCTATTAATTGTTATCGGTGGCTGATTCGGAATAACGACGAAATTAGCAGATACATTTCCGCGATTCGCAATCGTACCTCCCGATGGTGTAGATGTTACTCGTACTTGAAATGTAACAGTCCTACTTCCGCCAGGAGATATATTAGCTACTGTAAACCCAGTCGCTGGATTTACCCCAGGTTGTGAAACCCCATCCACAGTCACACTATTTGCGATAAATGTCGTTCCAATTGGGATCGGATCTTGAAAAATAACGTTCGTTGCAAGTACATTTCCTGTATTTTGAATTGTTACCGTGTACGTAAGAACGTCGTTAACCGTTGCAAAAGCTTTATCCACTGTTTTTCTCGTTGTTATATCAGCTATATTAATTGTCGTAACTACAGTATTACTTGTCGCTTGCCCTGAAACTGGTTGTTGACCAGGCACTGGAGTAAAGTTAAATGTTACACTCGCACGGTTTGGAATTGGATTGACAAGAGGGTTCGATGTTACTCGAACTTGAAAGCGCACTACAGTCGTTTGCGATGCATTAATACTTCCAAGATTAATACTACTTGCTGGATTCGCTCCTGGACGCGCTACTCCATTTACCGTAACGCTATTTGCGACAAATGTTGTTCCAGCAGGGATACTATCAACAAAAATAACATTGTTCGCAGTGACGTTTCCATTATTTGTGACATTAACTGTGTACGTTAATACATCATTAAGTGTTGCCGTCTGTAAATCTACAGATTTTTGCATACTAATAGTTGCTTGGTTCACTGTCGTTTGTACTGTGTTTGAAGAAGACGTACTTGTAATAGGAGGACTACCAACGAAGGGACGGAATTGATATGACACCATTGCACGATTTAAAATAGGATTGGGATTCGGGAATGATGTTATTCGAACTTGAAATGTAACAATTCTTTGCGTGTTATTTGGGATTGTACCTAAATTAATTCCATTAGCAGGGTTTGCATTCGGCTGTGTTACTCCCCCTACCGTAACACTACCTGCAACAAACGTCGTTCCGTTCGGAATACTATCACGTAATACAACGTTTTCTGCACTTCCTGTTCCTGTATTTGGGACCGTAATTGTATAAGTGAGAGTATCCCCTACCCCCGCGACTGTTCTATTAACTGATTTAACAGGATTAATAATTGGACCTGTTGCATCAATTTGAACACCAAAACCAGCTGCTGCGTATCCATCTCCATTTGTAACAAATCGAACCGTTGCTGATGTTTGACTGTTTACTAAAGATGAGGAGGCATCTACATTCGTAATATCCCACCCTTGTCTTCGGACGGCCAAAGCTACCCCTAACGGCTGATTCAAATCTCCAAACGTGCCGCTCGTATCTAAATTTCCACTATCATTACAAATTTGTGACTGAAAGAAATTATTCGCAGGATTTCTCGGTCCGAATAATGCAACTGTAGCATTTGCATTCGGCCCAAAGCGAAGTTGATCTCCAATAATGTTAGAATCACCTTCTTGAGCAGTTACGAGCACTCTTCCTGTAACAGCTCCTGTTGCCGGCGTAGCAAAACCTGAAATTGTAGCATCAACTGGCGGGGATGAAGCATCGATAATTTCTTGACCTGCATATACTGACAAATTTCGAAGTGGTAAACTTGCATTTTGATACACAACCTCAAGCGTCCATCCAGCTGAACGACTGATTGTTGGGTCGGCTGAAGTTCTTGCAGCTGGCACAGCACCCGTTGTATATGTGCCTGCTCCACCTGCACTAACAAGATTGGTTACATTGGCAGAGCGAGCATAATAAAATTGATTTCCTACTGAACCTTGCTGCGCGGTAGCAGGATCTGGCGTAACAGAAAACGTCCCTGCTGGCGTTGTAAATGTAATGTTATCATTTAAAAATGGTAACACATCTTCCGTATCAGTCCGGAAAGTACCAGCCCAAACTAATTCTGCATATAATACACTGCTTCCCGCTGGAAGATTTAAAATTGCACTTGAAGAATTCAATTGCCATTCATCTGTTGTCCCTGCTGGGAACCCTGGTACTTGCAATGCTGTATTTACTGTCGTAAACACAGCAAGTGTACCAAAAATATTACCTGGTGCAGGTGATGTAGGGCTAAGTCCCAGCGTATTCCCAGTAAACGTGACGGCACCAGGTACTGTTGTCGTAAACCTATTTATAAAAGGCACACAATCATCTCATTTCAATTATAGTAAAAAGTGCTCTATACTATAAAATGTAGACAAACTATACAATGTACGTTGTCCAACAAAATTCCGCACATATGAGAGGGGTTTATAAAACTATGCGCTACGTTATCATAACAGGAACTTCACAAGGTTTAGGTGAGTCAATCGCTACGCAATTATTAGAAAAAAATACAACTGTCATCTCTATTTCTAGAAGAGAAAATAAAGAGCTTACAAAACTTGCAGAGCAATATAACAGCAATTGCATTTTTCATTCCCTAGATCTTCAAGATGTACATAACTTAGAAACTAACTTTAAAGAGATCATTTCATCTATTAAAAAAGACAATGTATCCTCTATTCATTTAATTAATAATGCGGGTACAGTTGCACCTATGAAGCCAATTGAAAAAGCTGAAAGTGAACAATTCATTACGAACGTTCACATTAATTTACTTGCACCTATGATTCTTACATCTACATTTATGAAACATACGAAAGACTGGAAAGTAGATAAACGCGTTATTAACATTTCATCTGGTGCAGGAAAAAACCCTTACTTTGGCTGGGGCGCTTATTGTACAACGAAAGCTGGTGTAAATATGTTTACACAGTGCGTAGCAACTGAAGAAGTAGAAAAAGAATATCCAGTAAAAATCGTCGCTTTTGCACCTGGTGTTGTTGATACTAATATGCAATCACAAATTCGTGAAACAAATAAAGAAGATTTCATAAATTTGGACCGCTTCATTGCATTAAAAGAAGAAGGAAAACTATTACCACCTGAATATGTTGCGAAAGCTATTCGTAACTTACTAGAAACTGAGGACTTCCCTCAAGGCGAGATTATTAGAATTGATGAATAACAAAAAGGTGTGCTAAAATTGCACACCTTTTTGTTTTACTTCTCTAAAAATATAAGCACAGACTCCGCAATTTGCTCATAACCAATTTCTTGATAAATTTTATTCGATATCGGATTCGCTAAATCAGTATATAACGTAGTCGTCTTGTACCCTTCATCTAACATACGTTGACTAAGTGCCGCTACACAATTAGATGCGTATCCCTTTTTCCTTGCTTCTTTCGGCGTGTATACGAAATTAACTGTTATATTATTTTTAGTTGGTCTCGTTTTTGCAGCTACAGAAACAAGTTTCCTATCTACTTCCAAACCAAACAGTCGATTTGTAGTTATTAATGTATGCGCAGTTTGTTTTGCTTCTTCTTTCGTAGTAGGAAGCTTTACGTCTTCACAAAATTGATATATCCACTGTTCTATTAATGGTAATTCATCATTATTTACCGCCCGGAAAAGTCCGTTCGCATTACACTTCTTCTTTACTCTGTTCAGCTCATACACACCTTGCTCCATTGCAACATTCATTTTCTTATTTTCTAATACCGCAATCTCTTCCGCTAATTTCTGTACAATTTTCTTATTACCGATCAATCCAGGAATATCCGGATATACTTTCGTTAACTCTTTTGCAAGTTCCTCAATAGCTACTCCCGAAATTTCAGAAGTTGCAACAATGATTTGTTTCTTCTCTTCTGTTTGCAGAAATACAACCGCAATGTCTTCTCCTTGTTTCGCTACCCCCATAAATATCGGTTCTTGAACCATTTGTAATACACCTAATATGAGATTGTTTTCCTGCTCATTCTTTTCTAGAAATGGTGTAACATCTTCTTTAAAATGAAAAATCTCTTCATATACATGTAATTGAATCATCGACAATCTCTTCTCTCTATTTATATTTTAATTAAGTATTGGCGATTAATTCATTAAATCCCTCTTTTACGATTCAATAATATTCAAAGCTAATGTATTCAAGGCATTTTCAGCTTGTAAAATTCTCTGTTTTTCCTTTTCAAATACATCTTCTTCTTTTCGAAAGGACTCTTTTCGATTTTTAATCATACGCTTCATTTCTTTTTTACTCGGTCCACCGTATACATTTCTTTTTTGAATAAAAGCTTCTGGCGATATAATTTCTTTCCACTCTTTTTCTAATAAATTTATTTTAAAATGTTCTTGCAAGTACATATTTATCTCTTTGAAGTGTAATTCATGTAGTTCTTTTTTCTGCTCCAATGACATATTTGCAATAGCACTTGCTGCATGATGAGCATGCCGAAATGGAATTTCATAATTTTTCGTTAAAACATCAGCGAAATCCGTTATCGTTATTGCATGTTTATAGGAACGACTTTTTAACGTTTCTTCTTCTACTTTCATCGTTAGGATCACTGCATTCATCATACAAAAAACACGAATCGCCTTTTCAATCCCTTTATATAAATATGGCTGCAAGTCATCTTCCGTATCAACAATATCACCAAATGGTGTATTATGAATCATTTGAAATACTGTAAATGCTTCTCCTAAAGCACTACTCGTAATTGCACGAGCGTGTTCAATTGAAACCGGATTTCGTTTTTGCGGCATAATACTACTAATTTGTACATATGGCTTTGCAACAGTAATACCGTCATATTCTTTCGTTGCTAACAACAAAAAGTCATGAATCCATCTACTCGTATTCGTCATCATTACCATAAGTAGCGAGCTAACTTCTAATAAATAATCCGCTCCGGCAACAGCATCATATGAGTTCTCAATTACAGTTGTAAATCCAAGTAGATGAGCAACTCGTTCTCGTTTAATCGGGAAACTTGTTGTAGAGAGTGCAGCCGCCCCCATTGGAGACTGATTTAAAAGCTGGTACGTTTTTTTCATTCGTTCTAAATCTCTTTGCATCGTATCATAAATTGCTAAAGTATAATGACCAAATGTTGTTGGCTGTGCCGGTTGTGTATGTGTATAAGCTGGCATGATCGTTTCCTTATGATCATCAGCAAGTTGCAGTACACTTTCTTGCAATAGCAAATAATGTTCCATTAATCGTAATATATACCGCCTTAAACTCATGCGATACATCGTTACACCCATATCATTTCTACTTCTACCAATATGCATATTACTTACAAAATCGCATTTCGCTTCTTGAGAAATTAAATGTTCGATTAAAAAAAAGAGGTCTTCATGCCGCTCTGTATATACCAATTTATCTTTTGGTATTCGCTCTACTTTTCTAAGTGCGTTTAATATAACTTTAGCTTCTTCTATTTTCATTAAACTTTCTTCAGTCAGCATCGTAATATGTGCTTTATGCACTTGAAACATATCTTTCAATAAGTAATTTCGTTGAAAATCAAATACATGTTGTAATACACAATCCACATATGTTTTTCCAGGGAAATCAGCGCCTTCACTCTTTATAAACTCTTCCTTACTCTGTTTCATCACCTTTTCCCCTCTCACCTAAGTATTACTACCCATCATACCCGTTGATAGAAAAAAAGTGCCTGTACATAAAAATAAACTCGGTGCTCTCTGCACCGAGTTTATTTAATAAAAGTCGCATCATACTTATCACTTTGCAACACTTGGAAATGTAAGTTTGCTAAATGTTTCCGTATTTCTGCACTATCGTCTTCATTTAAATTATTCGCCAAAAACACAATCTCTGTACAGTTTCCATGTTTATCCATAGCGTAAACTGCTTTTGTAACCGTCCATGGTGTGTAACCATTCTTTTGCCCAGCATGTCTAAATGTTTTACGGTATTTCTTGGCACTCATGTCTGTTTCAACGATATTTGCCCACACTTTTTCTTCAGCTTCTGTCAAGCCACCTTTATGGTTTGCCTTTTGAAGTAATACCATATAATCATTTGCAGAAGCTGCTGGTAATCTATCTGACCAAATTTTGTCGTAACGTTCCTCTAAATAAAGCGGAATTTCCTTCTGTAATAATGTTCCCTTCTTCTTTAAGCGTTCATGAATAATCATCGAATATTCACGATATTGCTCTTGAGACATTTCTTTTAACTTTTTCTCTATTTTATATTTTGGAACATGTAATTCTTTATGCAAATATCCCGGGATATACAAAGATGAAACGATTGGAAATAGTGGTTGATGTGCAGGAAGTGATAAACTTTGTAAATTTCGATTGATGTTGTCTAATCCTAACAATTCCATTAAGTATTCAGCATTTGCATTCGAACTAAACTTAACCATTCCTTTTGCCACTTCTTCTAAAGAAACCGCTCCTTCAGTTATCTTGCCCGTCTTCTCCAAATACTTTTGCCATCTATCTTGTGCACCACCATCTGTATTCGGCACATAATAGCGATTCACATCGTTAATCGACACGAAACTAGACGAATCAATTTTCCCTTCAGTAACTTGTTTCGTATATTCAAGCGCCACAATTAATTTCATCGTACTTGCAACTGGCAATACAACATTTGGGTTTACAGAATAAACAACTTTATCATTTCTCTTTACTAGAAGCGCACTATTTTTTTCATCTTTATGTTCTTCAATAAAAGATGCAATATACTGTGCATCATCATTATTTGAACTCCACACTTTTTTCACTAAAAAGTTACCCGATATTAGCAAAACAAAAATACCCACAATTACTGCGCATACTATAGTTTTTTTCAAGTAAAATTCCTCTCCTATTGTGTAACTCTTCTCTATTTATCATTTAAAAAACAAAATAATGGAGATGGTCATTTAAATAACCATCTCCATTATTTTAACTTGTATGCTCCTATTATGTCTACGTCATAAATTTCACAAAATCCTCAAGAAACTTTTTATAATGTAACGACCAACCAATTCGCACCCAATTTTTTAATGCTTTTGCATCAGGTTGAGGCCGAAAATCAGCAATACTCTCTCCTTTTGCAATTCCAGCTGTATCTACATCGACACGACGATATACATAGTCTAAAAGAGATGGATTTGCCGCAACCATCATTGTAACGACGTCATGTACTGGGCTTCCTTTTATTTTCGGATTTAACTTTCTATAAGCTTTATAATAATACGTAAATATCGGCTCGATTAACTTATTAAAACTCGTTTTAGAGTGTTTCGTAATATATTTTACCATTTCCGGCGTAATAATTGCTTCAGATGTAACGTTAAGTGGTACTAATGTCACATTTTTAGCATTTTGCATAACTAATTGCGACGCAATCGGATCACCATGAAAATTCGCCTCTGCGACTGGTGTTACATTGCCAGGCATTAAGAAAGCACCGCCCATTATATAATATTCTTTCACATACTTCATCATCGGCTTTTCTAAAATAAATGCCGTCGCTAGTGTTGTTGATCTACCAGCATCGACTATTATTAATTCCCCTTTATATTTTTCAAGAAGATCAAAAAATGCACAAAAAGGCTTTATATTTGGCGAAAAAGTTTTTGGAGGTTTAATTGGCCCTAAACCGTCTGCCCCATGAATTTCTGGATAATACGTTGTAACATCTCCGGATAAAGGAATTTTCGCACCATTAATAACAGGTATATCTTCCCGTCCTGCCATTTGTAATAAATATGCGGCATTACTTGTCGCCTTTTCTTGTGTTACATTTCCATATCCCGTTACTACTCCAACAATATCAATATCAGGATGCAACAATCCATACATAATTGCTAAAGAGTCATCAATGCCTGGGTCTCCTAAAAATAACACTTTTTTCATCGACCTCAACTCCATCCCCTCAGTTGTTATTAATTTATGAATAAACGTGGATATACAGAATAAAAAAGAACAAATTCATACGAAAAAACGCAGTCTTATAAGGACTACGTTCTTCAGCTAACCTATACTGTTTTTTTTACAGCACTCATACTTCCAATAACATAAGCGATAAACGCAAAACAAATTGGGAAGACAACTGTATGTATACCGAACGGATTTGGATAGAAAAGATGAATACACATATATGAACCTACTCCAACGAAAATGGAAGCAAGCGCTCCTGTAGCATTTCCTTTTCTCCAATATAACCCTAATACGATTGGCCAAATGAATGCTGCTTCTAATCCACCGAAAGAAAATAAATTTAGCCATATTAAAAAATCTGGTGGTTTAATCGCCGCTGCATAAACGAGTAGCCCTACAATACCAGTAATCCACAAACTTCCTTTTTTTATCGTACTGTCTGCTGCATCTTTATTTATGTAATTTACGTATATATCTTTAATAATTGACGAGCTTACAAGTAATAATAAAGAGTTTACTGTAGACATAATCGCCGCCATTGGTGCAGCTAAGAAAACTCCAGCTAACCAAGGTGGCAACACTTCCATCGCGAGTAGCGGCATTACTTTATCTGGTACCGTTATACCTGGAAGTACTACTCTTGCAAATACACCTGTTAAATGCATACCAATCATAATTGTACCAACGACAACTGTTCCAATTATTAAAGCTTGGTGCATAGCTTTTGAATTTTTATAAGACATGGCACGCACACTAATTTGCGGTAAACCTACAACGCCAATTCCAATTAAAATCCAAAATGATGTAACATATGATTTCGTTAAACTGCCATCTGCTCCGAATGGTGTAATTAAATTTGGATTAATTTGAACAAGTTCCTGCATAATCTTTTCAATTCCACCACCAGCAATGACAGTAGCAATTAAAATGATTGTCGTTCCAACTAACATAATGATTCCTAATAATGTATCTGATAGCGCGACTGCACGAAATCCACCAATTAATACGTACACAAGTACAGAAAAAGTAAATAAAAATAGTGCTGTTGTATACGATAGACCCGTTAGTGACTCGATTAATCGTCCACCGCCGACCCACTGGGCTACTGTCGCTGAAAATAAAAAGATAATAATACATAACGCAGAGAGTATAACAACTGCTTTATTATTGTATCTTCCTTTTAAATAATCGATAAGAGTAATTGCTTCCATCTTCCTAGCAATAATTGCAAACTTTTTACCGATAACCGTTAAAACGATATATCCTGTTACAACTTGAATCGCAGATAATAGTACCCATCCAAGCCCCATATTGTAAGCAATACCGGGACCACCAATAAAGCTACTTGCACTACCGTACGTAGCAATCATTGTCATCGCTAATAATAAACCGCCTAACTCACGCCCACCAAGAAAATATTCTTGTAAAAATTTATTATGTGCTGTTGCTTGCACGCGTCTTGAAGCATATACACCAATTAAAAATACAACGATAAACGAAATTATCATTGGAATGATTACATACCAATTCATCTATTATTCCTCACTTTTTTCTTCCTCATCGAGTGAAATATCTTGAAATACAAAACGAACAACTAAACTAAGTAAAATAACCATAACGATAAATCCAACGATACAGCTATAAAAAAACCATGCGGGAAAACCTAATACATATGTATATTCACTCGGATCTTTACTACCAAGCCCATAAGCAAATCCGTACCATATTATAAAATTAATAATAGCAAGTCCAAGACCAATTAACGCTTCTCTATGGGCTATTCGAAAGCGTGGATCATCATGATAATCTTTCATTTTTCCCCCTCCTCTCACGATGTATTATTGTACCATTGTTCTTCTAGTTTTTCCTACTAGAAAGCAAAAACAAGCAGGATTTTTTATAATCATATAGAAGCTTCTCTTACATTACATATTTTTTACAATTGTAACACAAATGAAATTTGAATTTTCAGTATTTATTAATTATGATTTTAATTAGAGGCTTTCCATCTAGTTTCCACATCCTTGATTTCGGAATAAGCGCCGTCTCGTACTGCGTTTACATTATATTTTCAAGGGGGTTATACAATGAGTCAACTAGCTGTAAATCTTCATGAAAAGGTAGAAAAGTTTCTTCAAGGTACAAAAAAGTTATATGTGAATGGATCTTTCATTGAAAGCGCTTCCGGTAAAACATTTAAAACACCTAACCCAGCAACTGGTGAAACACTTGCCGTCGTTTCTGAAGCTGGTCGCGAAGATATTCATAAAGCTGTAGTCGCAGCTCGTATGGCTTTTGACGAAGGTCCTTGGTCTCGTATGAGCACTGCTGAGCGAAGCCGTCTCATGTACAAGTTAGCTGATCTAATGGAAGAACATAAAGAAGAGCTTGCACAGCTCGAAACATTAGATAACGGAAAACCAATCCGTGAAACAATGGCAGCAGACATACCACTTGCAATTGAGCATATGCGCTATTACGCTGGATGGGCTACGAAAATCGTTGGTCAAACAATTCCTGTTTCCGGTGATTACTTTAACTATACACGCCATGAAGCTGTTGGTGTCGTTGGTCAAATTATCCCTTGGAACTTCCCGCTTCTTATGGCAATGTGGAAAATGGGAGCAGCGCTTGCTACAGGATGTACAATCGTTTTAAAACCTGCAGAACAAACTCCACTATCTGCTCTATACTTAGCTGAATTAATTGAAGAAGCTGGATTCCCGAAAGGTGTTATTAATATCGTACCTGGATTCGGTGAATCAGCTGGACAAGCTCTCGTTAATCATCCACTCGTTGATAAAATTGCATTTACCGGTTCTACTCCTGTCGGTAAACAAATTATGCGACAAGCATCCGAATCATTAAAACGCGTTACACTTGAATTAGGCGGTAAATCACCAAATATCATCTTGCCAGATGCTGATTTATCTCGCGCGATTCCTGGTGCACTTTCTGGTGTTATGTTTAACCAAGGACAAGTATGCTCTGCTGGGTCACGCTTATTTGTTCCGAAGAAAATGTATGATAATGTCATGGCTGATCTCGTCCTCTATTCTAAAAAACTAAATCAAGGTGTCGGTCTTAACCCTGAAACAACAATTGGTCCTCTCGTTTCTGAAGAACAACAAAAACGTGTAATGGGCTACATTGAAAAAGGGATTGAAGAAGGAGCTGAAGTACTATGCGGAGGAAGTAATCCATTCGATCAAGGCTACTTCGTTTCTCCTACAGTATTCGCTGACGTAAATGATGAAATGACGATCGCAAAAGAAGAAATTTTCGGTCCAGTTATTTCTGCAATACCGTTTAACGATATTGATGAAGTAATTGAACGTGCAAATAAATCACAATTCGGCTTAGCGGCTGGTGTGTGGACAGAAAATGTTAAAACAGCACACTATGTTGCAAGTAAAGTACGTGCAGGTACAGTATGGGTAAACTGTTATAACGTCTTTGATGCAGCATCTCCATTTGGAGGATTTAAACAATCTGGTCTTGGCCGTGAAATGGGATCTTACGCATTAAATAACTATACAGAAGTAAAGAGCGTTTGGCTTAACTTAAATTAATGAGAAAGAACCTGACCTACCTGGTCAGGTTCTTTTCATTATGTATTCCTTTAAACTTGCAGTCCTCCGCTCACATTTAATACTTCACCTGTAATATAAGATGCGTATTCTGATGCTAAAAAAGCTGCTGCGTTCGCAATATCTTCTGGCGTTCCAATTCTACCAACTGGAATCGCGCCAACCATCTTTTCTTTCACTTTATCTGGTATCGTTTTTGTCATATCTGTATCCATAAAACCCGGACAAATCGCATTACAAGTAATACCGAAGCTTCCAACTTCTTTCGCTGCTGTTTTCGTTAAACCGACAACTCCTGCCTTTGTAGCCGCATAATTTGCTTGACCTATGTTTCCTTCTCTACTAATTGAAGATATATTAATAATGCGTCCATACCCTTGTTGTCTCATGTAAAGAAGCGCTGGTTGCATACAATAAAAAACTCCAGTTAAGTTCACTTGTAATACTTGTTCCCAAGCAGACTTCTCCATTTTATGTAACATTGCGTCTCTTGTAATTCCAGCATTATTCACCAAAATATGTAATGTACCAAATTTTTGAACCGCATATTCAATTAACGACTTTGCTTCATTTTGATCACTTACATCACATCGATATGAGCACACTTCATATCCTTCATCTGATAACTCACGTGTCGTTTTTTGTAGCTTCTCTTCATTTACATCGCTAATTAATACTTTCGCCCCCAGCTTTGCATAAACCCTTGCAATCTCTTTTCCAATTCCCTGTGCAGCTCCTGTTACAACAGCTGTTTTCCCATATAAAAACTCCATTCCTATCCCCCATTTCTATTACTTATACTGTATATTTCGGCTTTTTGCTTTTCAATTCCTCTTTGTATAAAAAAGTCTATTTGTGTCAAACTAACTTTGCAACGTCGCATAAAGTGCAAGGAGATTATGTCGAATGAACAAAAAGAATTTCAAACAAAGCAAAGCAACTGATGGCATTGATGTTGAGTTCTCTCGCGAACTCGCTGACCACAATGACTTAGAAGCAAACGCACGTGCAAATGCCGCTGATGCACGTCAAAAACGCCAATCAACCGAAAAATAAGGTACATCACAACCTTATTCTTTTCAAAAGGGACCTACTACCCAACAAAATAAACCGAGAGACATCTCTCGGTTTATTTTCTATATTTTTTTGCATAATGAGCCAAAGTAAGCAACGGATATATATGAGCATAACTATGATAACGAATATAAAACCCACCTGGCAAGCCTGTTCCAGTAGGATATTTTTCATTTACATAAGGGTTGGAGAGCAAATATGAAATACCTTTGCGAACGACTGGCGTTTCTTTATCATAGTAAGAAATGAGGGCATCTAACGCCCATGCTGTTTGGGATGGTGTACTAAATGGCAAAGTAACAAATCTTTTTTCCACACTACTTTGGCAAGATTCTCCCCAGCCACCATCTTCATGCTGTATATGTTCAAGCCATAAAGCTGCTCGTTTCAATGATGGATCGCTAGATGGTATTCCGAGTGACCGTAAACCCGTCAACACTGCCCACGTACCATATATATAACAAATTCCCCATTTCCCATACCACGATCCATTTTCCTCTTGTACATTCATTAACCAATTTATCGCACTTTGTTTTTGTTTCTCGGGCAATTGATTTTGCGTATACGTCCCGAAAAATTCTAACACTCTTCCTGTAATATCTGGTGTAGAAGGATCTGTAATCATATCACTTGCATTTTCGATTGGTAAATTTGCTAATATACGGCTCGTTACCCCTTTTTCAAAAGCCCCCCAACCACCATCATTATTTTGCAATCCTTTAACCCAATTAACCGCTCGCTTCCAAGCATTGTCTACATTTTCGTTCCCTCTACTTCGCGCCAAT
Source organism: Bacillus sp. 196mf (assembly GCF_003217275.1). NCBI lineage: Bacteria > Bacillati > Bacillota > Bacilli > Caryophanales > Bacillaceae > Bacillus > Bacillus sp. 196mf. Next base: position 19,317 of record NZ_QJTG01000033.1, on the reverse strand, counting down.
GCTCTTAACGTAGCAGTTGTATCATCAATATCTGGAATCGTCGTATTCACATCCGAAAAGCCCCAACCACCTGGGAAGAGATCCGGTGCATGTACACTCCAATCTACTTTCTTTGTTTGCTGTTTTCTTAGTAAATACGCTGATGCATTTTGAATCACTTTACTTGCTTTCGGAACTTGAGCTTCTTGCAAAGCATAACTGAGTAAAGCTGTATCCCATATAGTTGACGGAGAGTTTTGCAAATGGCTCCCTCTCGCCATCTTCCATATATAAGATGTGATTCCCGTTATAGCCTTCTGAATAATTGGTGATTGAATAGAATGTCCTAATGCAAGTAAAGCATAAATCATATAAAACGAGGCAGTTGCGTAACTATATAATGTTCCATTTTCATCAATACGCTCTTTCATAAAACGTTCTACTTCCTCATATCCTTTATGATGCAAAGAAAGTGGATACGTTATAATTTTCTTCACGTCACTTAATAATGTTTGAAAAACCGGAGATCGGTCCTCCCGAAACCATCCTCCGCCCCCGCCTGCAATATGATTTAAATTTGGCAATAACTTTTTCTCTACTCGAAATCTTTTATTTAAACACAACATCATCGGAATTAAATGAATACGTGCTGAGCTACTCAGTTCAAAAATACTGAGAGGGGAATCATTCTGCAGAAACATAATTGGTGTTGGCAAATGAAAGAGAGAAGGGTATTCATATTCTCCATGAATTGCTAATAAAAACTTCGTCATAAAATGAGCACGCGCTACCCCCCCGCGCTCATTTATAAACATTTCCGCTCGCTTCATATTCGCATCTTCTTTTGTATATTTTTCCGATGCAAGTAAGGCAGCATAAGATTGAATTGTAGCAGATAAATTACCACCCATTTCATCTTCATACAATTTCCATGTTCCTTCATTTGTTTGAAGTGATGCTAATCTTTTTACAAACGGTTCTATCTCTTTATCTCTACCTAATAATTTTAATAAAAAAATCATATGACAATCTGTTAGTGGCGCTCCTTCAAAACAAAACTGCCACGTACCATCTTGCCGTTGCATTGTTTGAAGTGCAGTTGTTCTTCTCGCTATTTCTTCATGCACTTTTTCATATAATAACAAGTTACTCACCCACCCTTTCGAAATCCGTATAACGATATTCAAAAAGGTAGCTGAATATGTATAAAAACAAAGAAAAGCAGAACATATAAAATGTTCCGCTCATAAACAATATCCTACTCCGACAATAATCCCTAATAAAGCACCAACTACTACTTCATACGGTGTATGCCCAACAAGTTCATTTAACTTCTTATATTCTGTTTCTCTACCGTGAAAAAACTCATTCAATATTTTTGCTTGTTTACTTACTGCAAGCCTTACTCCTGAAGCATCATACATAACAATAATGGCAAAAATAGTAGCAACCGCAAACATCGAGCTTTCCACACCTTCTACTACCCCAACTCCTGTAGCAAGTGCTGTCACTGTTGAAGCATGAGAACTTGGCATCCCACCTGAAGCAAAAAACTTTGCAAAATCAAATTCACCCGTTTTGATTAATTTAAAGACTACTTTCGTTAATTGTGCTAAAAACCATGAAATTACAGCGGCCATAAGCGGATCATTATGTAAAATTGTTTCCACGTTCTCAGCTCCCTACTAGCTATGATGGAAATCCTATATAGTATCAGTATAAAGAAAAATGCGTAGAAAATACTACGCATTATGATACTTTTGCTGATTTATTTTTTATAAATTTCGGTTGTTTCTGCACTAAGAACTTTGTCTTCGCTACCGAGAATACAAATAAAGCAACCCATATACAGAAAAATGCAATCATATGTGTGGATGTGAAATGTTCACCAAATACAAATACACCTAAAATTAAGCTAATTGTTGGCGCAATATATTGTAAAAATCCCACCATATAAAGCGGAATAAGTTGTGCTCCTTTTGCAAAATAAAATAGTGGTAATGCCGTTACAGTACCTGCTCCTATTAAAAGTAACGTTGATAACATTGAAATAGATCCAAATGAGCCGAAACCATGTGCTCCTGTCATAACAAGATAAATGATCGCAAACGGCGTCACTAACATGGTTTCCATCGTAAGTCCAATTGTAGCATCATAATTTAATAGTTTTTTCGTTAATCCGTATAATCCAAATGAAAAGGCAAGTGAAAGAGAAACCCACGGAATAGATCCGAAACGTACTGTTAAAATGACAACCCCTACTCCTGCTAAACCAACTGCAACATATTGCCAAAAGTTTAACTTTTCCTTTAAAACGACTGTACCAAGTAAAATACTAATAAGCGGATTAATATAATAGCCAAGACTCGCTTCAATAACATGATTATGATTAACGGCCCATATGTAAACAAACCAGTTTCCGCTAATCAAGACTGAAGCTATTGTTAATGACATTAATAATTTAGGTCGTTTAAAAAGATTCACAAATTCCCCAATAAACTGGCGAAACCTCTTCGTAACACCTAATACAAGTAACATAAAAACAAACGCCCAAACGATGCGGTGTGCTAATATTTCATCTGCTGGAACTTCCTCAACCCATTTCCAATAAATCGGTAGAATTCCCCACATCGTATAAGCACCAGCCGCATATAGTATCCCTTTTTTTTGCTCTGCTGATTGACTCCCCATCTTCCTTTTTCTCCTCTTCTCATTTTTTCTCCATTATACGGTCTCACATGCTCACTTTACCAATAATCAATCTGCATTTCTTTCGACATTTCTCATACAACGAATAATAAACATACCGTTATTACAACAAGTAACGGTATGCCGAAAACAAATTTCTTTTTATGAGTTTTATGATGAAACATATACATACCAATCCAAGCTCCAACTGCTCCCCCAGCTGCCGCTGATAAAAACAGCGTACTTTCTGGCGTTCTCCACTGTTTCTTCTTTGCTTTTCGTTTATCAAGCCCCATAAGGCTAAAAGCTATAACGTTAATAATAAGAAAATAAATCCATTTCATCGCTTTCTCTCCTTATGAAAAATCCGCTTAATGGTAACACGAAAAAACGCCGGAAACAACTGAAGAACTCTTTTTATCAAACTAGTTTCATTCCTTTTTCTTAATTAGTTACCTTCATATTTACAAAACCAACTAAAATCGCAATTAAAGCATTTAAATAGAAAAATGTTATGAGCAGAATCTTATATTTCATTACATTCACCCACTACCATATCATCAAAAAAACTGCTCTCAATCACTTTCTCCTCAAAATGAAGAACTACAATTAGCCCTACATATAAAGAAACCAAATTTAGAAACCATTCCCCATTCTCATCTTTCTTAGCTAAGCATTTAAATATCTCTTGAAATTGCATACGCTCGTCTGCAGCAACAATCGGACGCACACCAAAATATTTCAATACGAGATTCAGCTTCAACTGCACGGATAATGATAAAATATATTTTAATAGCTTCGTATACTCTGTACTATCTTTTTGACTATACAACTTCACAAGCTTTGGATGTAAATTCGAAATCGATAATTCCTCGTCAGTCACTCTAGTTACTTCTATCGTTTCAATCATCTTTTTCATATCCATCACATTCACCCCTTCTGAAAAAATTCTAAAGCCAAAAAGTACTTAATTCAAAATGTGCAATAATTGTGCGTTTCTCGTCTCTCGTTCTTCCTCACTGACTAAATCATACTTTTTTAGAAGGTGAAAAATATCATTTAATAATTTCTGCGAATGATTACCTTGTAAAAAACTCTTTAACTCTTTAAAGATCCCTTCAGGTAAAGAATTCTTTTGACTTTCGAGCTTATTCATTACATCTTCAATAGAATGATCTATATTACACGCCATACTAAACTTCCCCCTCTATCCTTTATAAATAATATCCTCCGCTAACGATGTAAACACTTCTCCTACAAGAGAGTCTTCATCATATACAGATGAACCGTTATTTTCTTCTCGTTTTGCAAAAGGTATTTGCGCAATCACTTCTGTTTGCAATTGTTCTGCTAACATTTCGCCGCCGCCTTTTCCGAACAGATAATTTTTCGATCCATCTTGTTCTTCATAATAAGCCATGTTTTCCACAATACCTAAAATCTCGTGTTTCGTATGCTTTGCCATTACACCGACTCTTGAAGCAACGAATGAAGCTACATTGTGCGGAGTTGTAACAATTATTTCTTTCGCTTGCGGAATCATCGCTGCAACATCAATCGCAACATCTCCTGTACCTGGTGGTAAATCAAGTAATAAATAATCTAATTCTCCCCAGTGCGTATTCGCAAGGAAATTTTGAATCCATTTATTTAGCATCGGACCGCGCCACATAACTGGGTTATTTCCTTCTGTAAAAAATCCCATCGACATGATTTTAACACCGTGACTAATGACTGGAATTGCCGTTTGATCAATCATCGTTGGTTTCGTATTCGTTTCCATCATAGCTGGAATACTAAAACCATATATATCCGCATCTAATATCCCCACTTTTTTCCCCATACGAGCTAGTGCAGTTGCAAGATTAATTGTCACCGTTGATTTTCCAACTCCGCCTTTTCCGCTCGTTACAGTAATAAAACGTACTCCTGACTCCGGGCGAAGCATACTCGGCATACCAGTTTCTGTTCTAGTATTTTTCTTTAACTTCTCTGTTAAAGCTGCACGTTCTTCTTGTGTCATAGAACCAAATGTTACATCCACTTTAGAAGCACCAATTGCGTGAAGTGATTCTTCAATATCTTGTTGAATTTTTGCTTTTAACGGACAACCTTGGATTGTTAGTACTACTTCAAGTTTAACCTCTGTTCCGTTCATTTGTACATTTCTAACCATATTTAATTCTACAACACTTTTGTGTAACTCTGGGTCCTCTACATGTTTTAATGCATTCATTATTTGTTCTTGAGTAAGCATGGAACTCATCCCTTCTCTTATTCTAATTTATATACAACATCTTCTTGGCGCTTCATCTGGTGAAAAAGCTTATTACCCGCCGCTAACGGGCGGGATTAATGCGACTATATCTCCAGCCTTTATCATCTCTTCATTCATTACAAACTCCTCATTAACAGCCACCATCACTTTATCCAGCGATTGTAAACAATAGCTGACTTTGAGCCATTCTTTTAATTGCTGCACTGTCATTTCTTGCTTTTCTGAAATTACTAATCGATCCGATCCAACTTCCTCACGCAGATTTGCAAATAATAAAATTGTAATCATTTTCTCATTCTTCCTTCTTTGGTTTTCCTTCTGGATATGGTGTGTTTTCAAGTTGATCTCCAATCCACATCGTTCCATCTTCCCAAAATTCTTTTTTCCAAATTGGAACAATTCGTTTTATACGTTCAATCGCGTACTCATTCGCTTCATAAGCTACTTTACGATGCGGTGATGAAACTGCAATGACTACCGCAATATCCATTATTTCTAGCCGCCCTACACGGTGCGTAATTGCTACTTTTGCATCCGGCCATCTTTCACTAATCTCTTCACCAATTCTCATAAGTTGTTTTACTGCCATCGGTTTATATGCTTCATACTCTAAATGTAGCGTTCGTTTTCCTTTTGTTAATTCTCTCACCGTACCAATGAATGTTGTAATCGCACCTGCTTCCCTTCTTGCGACTTTATTCGTTACTTCTTCAACTAAAATCGGATTATCTACAATTTCAAATAGCGCTTGTCTCATTAGAACCACCTCTCACTTTATGAAATGTCCAAGGCCATTCACTACCTTCGTTATCTTCTAATAATAGAACATCAACAAACATATCTTTTTTATATCCTCTTGTCCCGCCCGGCAATACGATAAACGCATTTGATTCTGCCAATGAAGAAACTGAGCTAGATTTATCAAACCCTGATGGATAAGCGATTAATTTCCCCTCATCATATTGCAATTTTGCTCGTACAAATCTTGTAAATGGATTCGGTTTTAGAAAATCTTCTCCTAATAACGCTTTTTCTCTTTTTAAATGTACTTTTTCACTAAACATATACGTCCGAATACACGGTCTTACGAATAATTCAAACCCTACGTAACAAGCTGATGGATTTCCTGATAAACCAAATAATAACTTGCCATTTAATTGTGCTACAGTCGTAACACTTCCTGGTCGCATTGCAACTTTATTAAAAAGAACAGATGCACCTAACTTTTCGTAAATAGCTGGTAAATAATCATAATCTCCTACAGATACACCGCCCGTTGTAATTAACATATCTACTTGGCCAAGCGCTTCTTTCACAGCTGTAAAACACGTATTAAAATCATCACTAAACCTCCCAAAATATTTTACTCTGCCGCCCGCTCTTCGAATTTGAGACAATATCATATACGTATTACTGTTTCGGATTTTCCCTGGCTGTAATGAATCATCGACATCAAGCAATTCACTCCCAGTCGCTAACAGTCCAATTACAGGCTTTCTCGCAACTGGCACTTCACTATAACCGAATGTAGCAAGAAGAGCTGAAATACCTGGATTAATGTACGATCCTTTCTTTGCAAGAACCGTTCCTTTACGAGCATCTTCACCTTGAAAAGAAATATTGTCGCCCGTTTTGAATGATCGCTTCACTTCCATATAATTGTTGCCATTCTTCTCATATTGACGAGTCAGCTCTAACATAACAACCGCATCACACTCATTCGGAATTTGTGCTCCCGTCATAATTCGAACTGCTTGAAACGGACCTACTTTCTCATGGAATAGCGATCCTGCACCAATTTCACCCACTACTTCAAATACAATTGGCGTTTCATAACTTGCTAAATTAGTATCTTCTGCTCGAATAGCAAATCCGTCATACGGCGAACGATTAAATGACGGTACATCATGGTCAGCTACTAAATCCTCTGCTAATATACGTCCATAAGCTAATTCAATTGGTAATAGCTCCTTTAAGCCTTTATCAGCAAATCCTATCACTTTACGAACAGCTTCTTCAACCGTAATTGGCACTCTTCTTTCCATTGTTGACACCCTCTCTATTAACCGAATACGCGATAATATAGTTGTTTCGCTTTCGAAATATCATTTGTACCATGAATAAAAACACGACCATCTCGAAAAACAACCACGCGGTAATCATCGAATTGGCAAGATAGTAAATACGGATTCCGATCTACTTTCCCCAGTTTTTGTAATACTTTTTCTATATCATCAAAATTGTATTTCCTATTGTCTACTGTTCTAATTTGAACTGTATTTCTTCCGCATAAAACAGCTGCTTTCGTTTGATTTTCGTATGATAAATAAGGATAAGTTCGATTCAAACCGCATGAGAGACAAGTGTCTGTTTTTATTTTCCCTAATTTTATAAAATGATTTTGATTACTCCATATATCAAACATGAAAAATGTTTTTCTAATTGCTGAGAAATCTTCCACTAAAATTTTGAGTGCTTCTGCCACTTGATATGCTGCGACGATTTGAACAGTCGGGCTAATAATTCCAGCGGTATCACATGTCACACCTGTAACAGGAATATTTTTCAGCATACAATGTAAACACGGTGTCTCTTGCGGAATAATTGTATAACTCATACCATACGATCCAACGCAAGAACCATATACCCAAGGAATATTATGTTTTTGTGATAAATCATTTATTACAAATCGAATATCAAAATTATCTGTTGCATCAATGATTACATCTACATTTTTTAATAGACCTTCCATATTTTCTGAAGTTGCATCCATTACGAAAGCATGTATTTGTACTTCCGAATTAATTTGTTCTAACCGATTTTTTGCAGCAATTGCTTTCGGCATTTTCTCTCTCGCATCTTGTTCAGAGTACAATTGTTGCCTTTGTAAATTACTCCATTCAACGTAGTCACGATCAATAATCGTCAACTTGCCAACACCTGCACGTACGAAACTTTCGGCACTTGCACTTCCTAATGCGCCTGCCCCTACAATTAACACATGTTTATTTCGAATTTTTTCTTGTCCTTTACTCCCAATTGGTTTGAACAACTGTTGTCGTGAATACCGATCAGCCATTACATACCCTTCCTCTCAAGAACTCTATTTCATATTAGAATGTTGTTTCTGATAACAAGCAAAGTAAGCAAAACCAACAAACCCAGCTCCTCCAATTACATTTCCGATAAAAACAGGAACAAAATTTTTAGCCAAATCCATCCACGTTAGATGACCAGCAAAAATAACAGCGGAAATGACAAACATATTTGCTACTACTTGCTGAAATCCAATCACTACAAATGCCATAATTGGAATCCAAATTCCGATGATTTTTCCGACAAAATCACTCGTCCCGTAAGCGAGCCAAAGAGCAAGACAAACGAGCCAATTACAACCAATTGCTAAAATTAAAGTTCTCCCAAATGATTCATGTAACTTCCCTTCCGCTATCGCTACCGTTTTATTTAAATACTCTCCCTCTGTTAATCCGCCAAGATGCCCAAAGCAATACGCAACGAAAATTGCCCCAATAAAATTCATGAGAGTAATCCAAACCCAGTTATTCAGTACACTTATCAATGTAATTTTCTTTGCATAAAGCGCCATAGACAGTGACATCATATTTCCCGTAATTAATTCTCCTCCTGCTAATACTACGAGCATGAGTCCAACAGGAAATACTGCTCCTCCTAAAACATTCACTAGACTTCCCCAGCGCTCAGGTAAATTCCCTAAAACTCGAATGTTAAGTAAAAAACCTATCGCAATAAACGCTCCTCCTAAAAAACCGAGAATAAGCATCGCTGGCAATGTCTGTCTTACTTTTTGAACACCGGCCTCAATGACAAGCTCAGCAATTTGTTCCGGCTTATGAAATGCCATTACCCATTCCTCCATTTTCTCCAAATAAAAAAGCAGCTTCAAAAAACCTCCTCAAATAAAGGTTTTTGAATGCTGCTTAATTTCTCTGCACATCTTTTACAGAGATATCAATCATCACTTTTACTATAAAATAGAAAATCCACAACTCTTGTAAATTTTCCATTTTTCACTATGAAGCTAGCTTTATATATTAACCACCGATATGTGACATTTCAATTTTAGGTATTGCTTTCTTATTTGTATGATTTAAGCGTTCATCTGAATAACGATCTTCCCTATTATTCCATATATCGCGTACTACATCTGTAATGTCCTCATCTGTATGTTCAGAACGAAGCAATTCTCTTAAATCATTTCCTTTAGAAGCAAATAAGCAAGTATATAATTTTCCTTCTGCAGAAATACGAGCTCTCGTACATGATGAGCAAAAAGAATCTGTTACTGATGAAATAATACCTATTTCCTCATCGCTTCCTATATAACGATACCTAGTAGCCACTTCACCAGAATAATTTGCTTCTATCCGTTCTAACGGCATAACTTGATGAATCGTATCTACTATTTCTTGTTTGGAAATAACTTCACCTAACTCCCAGCCATTATAATTCCCAACATCCATATACTCAATAAACCGAAGAATATGCTTATTTTCTTTAAAGTATTGCGCCATCTGCAAAATATCTTGTTCATTTTTCCCTTTTTGAACGACCATATTTATTTTAATTTTCATACCAACTTCAGCAGCAGCCTGTATTCCTTCCAGAACCCTTTGCACTTTGCTCCTATTACCATTTAAATAGAAAAACCGATCTTCTTCCAAGGAATCTAAGCTAACTGTTACACGTGATAGTCCCACCTTATATAAATCAGGAGCAAACTTTTTAAGTAACGATCCATTGGTTGTTAAACCGATATCTTCTACACCATCAATTTTATTAAGGCGCTCAATAAGCTTTGGAAGACCTCTTCGAAGTAACGGTTCTCCGCCCGTAATTCGTAACTTTCTTACACCTAAAGAAACAAAAATACGTGTTATCCTTTCAATTTCATCAAAAGATAAAATTTTATCATTAGACAAAAACGAGTAATCAGGACCAAATATTTCTTCTGGCATACAATATCGGCAGCGAAAATTACAGCGATCAGTAACTGAAATACGTAAATCCTTTAACGGACGTTGCAACTTGTCTAATGTAACTGATTTCATCTTCATTGCCTCACTTTTATTTTATATTTAAAACACGTTCTGGATGGGTATATACATTTAAGGAGTGATTACGAATAAACCCTATTGTCGTAATACCTAAATCTTCCGCTAGTTGCAAAGCTAACTCAGTTGGAGCTGATTTTGATAGTATAATTTCACAACCGATTTTTGCAACTTTCAATAATATTTCCGAAGAAATACGACCACTAAAAACAATGATTTTATCTTTTATAGAAATATCGTTTCTTAAACAATAACCGTAAATTTTGTCTAGTGCATTATGCCTACCAATATCCATTCGGCTTAAAATAATACCATTCACATCACATAAAGCTGCATTATGAACCCCGCCAGTATGATGAAACGTATCCGCAGATTGCTGCATTTCTTTCATTAACCGAAAACAATCCTCTGCCGCAACCTGTACATGGACACCCTTCATTTTTTTTGCACTTAGTGCATCATTAGCAAAAACAAACCCTTGCCTACTCATACCACAACAAGACGTAATATATCGTTTATTTTGCATTTGTTCATAATACGGATTTACTTTTGTCGTTGTTACATGTACAAATCCTTCTTTCTCCTGCATCCATATGCTATCAATATCTTCATACTTCCGAATGATTCCTTCAGACGCCAAGAAGCCTATTACCATATCTTCTATATATTCTGGAGTACTAACCATTGTAACAAACTCCTGTCCGTTCATTTTAATGGTGACAGGAAACTCTGTTACAATGCTGTCCTCTATATGCTTAAACGCCCCTTGTTCATAACGAAAGATTTCTCTTTCTACCTGTATCGGTTTCACGATCAGTATCCTTCTCTCACGTTATATTTTTATCGAAAACAAATACCGAAACTGCAATATCTTCTTCTACTTTCATATCTGAAAACAAATTCACTAATTTTGCTCCAACAAGTTCCTCCAAATGTTCACGGGAATTCGCAGCATACACTTCTTGAATCATTTTCGTTCTAGCCATATGAACCATTTCCGCACCGTCCATCGTACTTGAAATAAATTTTTCAGTAGGTGTTAAGTTTCCATAAAGAGTCGCTATAGCCATATTTTCCGCAAAAACAGTATGAATTCGTTCTGGTCCTTTTCCGAAAAGTTCCTTTCGAAGTTTTCGGATCATATCATTAAATTCATGTACTTTTTTTGACATACAATTATACCTCCCAAAAGCCTCATTTTACTTTATTATATATTTTACCAAAATGAGCCTTCCGCCCAAACTATTTCCTACAAATATTTGGGCGGAAAGGTTCACTTCATGAAGTTTATTCGTCTTTTAACCCTTTCCCCATTCCTTTTAAGAAATGAAGCCCAAACCCGATAGCGCGGTTAATATCTGGGTCTTTCAATACTTTCATAAGATCGAATACCCCTACTTTTTTATTACTTTCTAGATGTTCATTACCTTCTTCTAGCCCGACTAATAAACTACCTATAAGCTTTTTCGTAAGTTCTGGGTCAAGTTCAGTTAACGCACCTGCAGCACCCATCATATTATTAATTAAATTTGTAACAGGCTCACGAGTTACTTGACCTAGAACAATCTTTGCAATTGGTTCTTTCGCTTTCAGCATAGAATTTGCAGCTTCTAGCATTCCAATGTCATTTAATTCCCCTACTATATTAAACATCTGATTTAGAGCTTCTTCATTATTTGTTAAAAGCTCCTTTAAATCATCTAATTTTTGCTGTTTTATTTCTTCCTCAGTTAATTCTTGTTTTTGAATCATTTTTATAGGTGCAGCCATAGTTTTCTCCTCCTACTTATCCGTTAAATGCACATACCCTGGACGTGCCCACTTACGATGTACCTCAATTCCAGCTTGAGGGTGACGTTTTTTATTGCGTGGGTTCGCTTTTGGCATCGGATTTTCGCCATCAACTTCTAACACTTCCATACGCACTTTCGTTTGTTTATACGCAGGTGTATTCGTACGTACATCCACAGCAGGACCTGTTAAGAAATTAATTGCCGTTTCGTTATCTGTAGAGTTCATCGGTAAATATAACTCATTCGCTTTTACACGATCTGTAACGAGTGCACGTAATTTTAATGCTCCAAAAGGAGAGACAAGACGAACTAACGAACCTGTTTTTACGCCACGTTCTTTTGCAAGGTCTGGAGAGACTTCAACGAAAACACCAGGTACTTTCGTTTGAATACCTGTTGATTTATTTGTCATATTCCCTTCATGGAAATGCTCAAGCATACGACCGTTGTTAATGTGAAGGTCGAACTCAGCTGGAAATTCAGCTGGACGTACCCAGTCAGCAATCGCAAAACGAGCTTTTTTATCTGGGAAGTTAAATCCATCTTGGAACAGAAGTGGTGTATTGGTTCCATCAAAACTTCCCCAATGGAAACTGTTCCATCCTTCAAGCACTCCATAGTTCGCTTGCGAGAATAATGGTGATAAACTTGCCATTTCAGCAAAGATTTCACTTGGGTGGCTATAATTCCAGTTTGCCCCTAGTTTATTCGCAACCTCCTGGACGATCCACCAGTCTGGTTTCGCATCTCCTAGCGTAGGAAGAACTTGATATAATCTTTGGACACGGCGCTCTGTATTTGTGAAAGTACCTTCTTTCTCAAGAGATGGCGCTGCTGGTAATACAACATCTGCATATTGAGCAGTTTTAGAAAGGAAAACATCTTGCACAACGAAGAAATCAAGGCTCGACAACACTTCATGTACATGATTTGCATTAGAATCTACAAGAGCCATATCTTCTCCGACAAGATACATTGCTTTCATTTTTCCTTCGTCAATTGCGTGAAGCATTTCAATATTATTAAGACCTGGTTCACTATCAATTTTCACTCCGTAAGCAGTTTCAAATTTCGCACGTTCCATTTCGTTAGTAACGTGCTGATATCCTGGAAGCCATCCTGGTAAAGTACCCATATCACAAGCACCTTGTACGTTATTGTGACCTCGAAGTGGGTATGCACCTGCTCCTGGACGACGATAGTTCCCTGTTGCAAGAAGTAAGTTTGAAATTGCAGCGGAAGTATCAGAACCACCTGTATTTTGCGTTACCCCCATACCCCAAAGGATACATGTACCATCTGCATCACGAATCATTTCAGCCATTTGAATAAGTGTTTCTTTTGAAATACCTGTTACTTCTTCTGCATATGCAAGTGTATATTCTTCTAGACTTTCTTTGAAATCTTCAAAGAAGTTTACATTCTCATTAATAAATTCCTGATCATGCCAACCTCGATCAATCATATATTTTGTAACAGCCATTAACCAAACTTGATCTGTTCCTTGTTTTGGACTAATAAAGACATCTGATCGCTCTGCCATTTCTGTTTTACGAAGATCAGCTACAATTAACTTTTGTCCGTGTAATTTATGTGCACGTTTAATACGTGTAGCTAAAACAGGATGACCTTCTGTCGGATTACATCCTACAATAATAACAAGACCAGATTGCGCAATATCTTTAATCGTTCCTGCATCACCGCCCATACCAATTGTACGGAACAAACCATCCGTTGCTGGTGATTGGCAATAACGTGAGCAGTTATCAATATTATTCGTTCCAAATACTTGTCGAGCTAATTTTTGAATTACATAATTATCTTCATTTGTAATTTTAGAGGAAGAAATAAATCCGATAGAATCTTTACCGTACTCTTCTTTAATAGTACCTAATTTATTTGCAACTACATTCAGTGCTTCTTCCCATGTAGATTCAACAAACGTTCCATTTTTACGAATTAAAGGTTTTGTAATTCGTTCTTTAGAATTTACGAAATCCCAACCAAATTTCCCTTTTACACAAGTGGAAATTGCGTTAACTGGTGCATCTGAAGATGGCTGTACTTTAAGGATTTTACGCCCCTTCGTCCACACTTCAAACGAACAACCTACACCACAAAATGTACATACTGTTTTCGTTTTCTTCGTACGAGTATCACGCATGGCCGCTTCCACTTCTGATACCGCAAAAATACCGCTATATCCAGGCTCAACTTCTTTAATTAAATCTACCATCGGTTCAAGAATATCTGGTTTTAATCCCGTCATAAATAACTTACAAAACCTTATTTTCTTAAAACCGCATAAAACAGCTATATTACGCAATTTCGTACTATATCCAATTTTATAAATAGCAACATATTTCTGGTTATTTGTGACCAAATCTGTTACCGAAAAAATCGAAATAAAAACTAAAAAAATAAAAGAGCACAGCGTGTTAATAAGGTGTTCCACCACCTTATTAACCGTCCGCCTACACCAACTAGGCAAACACTTGCTGTACCCTCACGCACTATTTTACAGTACGTAAGGGCTCCTAGCAACAGTTTGCTTACATTTGGCATTCTGTTGCTTTTTTGTTTAGACAAAGGAGCCTACTATTATGAAGAAACGTATTGATGTCATAGCTCAAAAAGAATCCTATCACAACTTATCCACATTTACTGATGTAGAAGAAGTAAACAAAGTAGTTAGAACATATAGAGACGTCATTCGAACGTCTGTTACACGTGCCGATGTACAAGCTAAGCTGCTTACATTATTGGATATTTTAAAACGCCACAGTTGCAAATATGCAGGCGTTAGTTTCTTATGCAAAAATTCAATTGCTGACATGATAGGAGTTTCATATAAAACTGTACAACGTCTCATGAAAAAACTTGTGGATTTAGGAATAGTGAATCAAATAGCAATGAAACGGAAAAAAGATATGCGTCAAACTGCCAATGCGATTATTATTCAACCAATTGTGGAAGAAGTGTCCGACAAGACCCCTACCGAAATGACTGAAAAGTGTCCGACCAAGAAAACAAATACTATTTCTTTAAAACAAAATATAAAAGATATACATATACGTAAAGCGGACGATATTCAATCTCATGTAAATGATAAAGATTTCGTCGATTACCGTGTACCGCAATCTATGCGTATGAAATTAGCTACTGCATTTGATTCAAAAGTTATTAATGAATCATTCCAAAATGCCAGAAACATTGCGAAGAAGGCTGCTAAGAAATTTAATTTACTAGCGGATACTGATGTATTTCACAACCTTCTTGCGAATGCTTCTGTTGCTTTGTATGCTAAAACACAGAAATTTGAGCATAACGGTACATTGATGAACAATCCGATTGGTTATTTTACAAGAACGTTCAAAAAGATGGTCTATGATTACATCGATAATTTTAAAGAGAGGCATATTCTTGAAAAACGTAAGACAACTGTATGCACTGATGGTGGTATATTTTATAATTGGCTAGAAGAAGACCGTTCCACCATACCCTCCACAAGTTCAATAAGCAAGTCGCTTCTATCAGGTATATTTGATAAAATACCTGCAGAAAAAACTGATGAGATGGGGTTATATTAAAGATGTCTGTGGTGCTACAGACTTTCGTAGAGGTTAGGAGAGTAAATGTGGAAGTGAATAGTATCGCAAATATAACTAAACTAACTTTAATTGAATTAACACTTCTGTAATTGTCAGGCCTGTCAATTTCGCGATTTCTTCTGGGGACTACCCTTGAGTTGTATACATTTTTTCAATTATGAATGCTGCTTTTTGAGGATTACTATGATTTTGATGAGCTATAGCTTTTTTCATTGTATGTTCTCCCATTTTGTTTTAGTTATAGGTTGTGTACTTTTTGGAGATTCATACTTTCACAAATTTTTTTTGAGAATAAAACCCTAATTGAAGTATCTATAATTATCCAGAGCATAATACATGAATTTTTACCAAGCTCAAATACAAGAAAAAAGAGGGGATTCTTGTTGAGAATCGCCCCTCTAGTTAGTGGGTCAATATAATGCTGTTCTATACAAATCCTACTGCTTATATCTTCGACATCTTAATATCACCCTTGAAATATTTAACATATTTTCACAACTTGTATTTTAACTACCATTAAGTTTACAACTAGGGTAAGTTCAACAAATATGTCATAAAAGCACTTGAATTTATACAAAAATCAATTTCATATCAGGTAACAAACCGATTGAAACTACTATTCTGCGCTATTCACAATGAAGAAACATACTCATTTTTGGTATTTTGAAACAACAGAAACTCAACTAGTACCACGGATAGATATTATATTCTGAACTTGAAAATATTTATAAAACCATTTCAAAAAAGAATTAAATTTATATAGAAATTACCTCTATACAATTCAACAAAACCTAAAACTCCATCCTTAAAATTAAATAATATATCATTAACAAATCGCAAACAAAGCAGGTATTTTATGATTTAGGTAATAAAACACCTTCTAATTGTAAATATTCTCTTTCCCCCTGTGTAATAATTTCCCCATCTGTTATTTTATATGAATATCCTCTAGCAACCAACAGTTCAGTTTCCTCACTTTTCATTTTTGATATCCCACCCACATATGCAGCACTTGTACCTTTAGGTATCTTTAATTTTAAAAGAATTGGATAAGATTTTATATGATTGTCAGAAGAATCTTGGGCTAACGATGTACTCATATATCCATCTTCTTTTACAGTTTTTTGTAATACTTTATTAAGTAACTCTTGAACCTTTTCACGTTGAAGTTGATTTCCATTTACAAACTCTTCACCTTTAAATCCAAACGCATCACTCCCAAGTCGCCGATACACATTTATAATTTCTGATGTCTTGCTCTTCTTCAAAGCACCATCTATCAACTTCACCATTTTTTCTATATCTTTTTTATTTTCATCTACTTGTTTCTTATCTTCTGGCGAAACAAAGCTTTGTCGAAGATATTTATTTATTAGACCATAATAATTTCCTGTATAATCTATAACAGCTTTCTTTTGATCTTTAGTTAACCCCTTTTGCCACTTTTTATACTCTTCTTTTCCCCAGGCATCCGCCGAAAATTTATCTATACTAAAATCAATTATTTTTTCATTCTCTACCTTCTTCTGCGCTTCTTTTATTTTATCAATCTCTGATTGATACTCCTCTGCTTCTTTCTCAGCAGCTCGCGCACCTTCAACGTTTTCATTTTCTTCTAATTGCTTTTGGAGATTTATTGCATCATCCTTCTCTTTCTCCAATTCCCTTATTTTTTTATCCTCAGGAGTTTCATCTTTCTTTTCTTTTTCTTCTTTCTCTCTCTTTTCTTTTTCTTCTTTCTCTCTCTTTTCTTTTTCTTCTTTCTCTCTCTTTTCTTTTTCTTCTTTCTCTTTCTCTTTCTTTTCTTTTGCTTTTGCTTGTTCATTTACTCCATCATGTACACCCGCATGAGCCGTTAACGGACTCCCCACAATCGGCGCTCCAATCAAACCAATTAACGCCGCCGTCGTCAAAACTTTCGGTATAAATTTTTTCATGTTCCTCTCTCCTTGTTTTTTATGTCTTTTTCATCACGTTAATAAATAAACATATTAGTTTTATTTAGTTTCAATAAATGATATTGAAAGTGTAGCAAGAATACACCATCCTATCTACTTGTATTTATTCCCAAAAAATATTCAACCAAATACGTGCAACGATATTATCTAATTATCTCCAGGTATCCTCAAAGAACTAAAGCATCAACTGATCCTTTTGCTCACATATACTCTTTTCTATTTAGGTTTTGCGTAACAAAAAAGCGTTTCATTCCTATTAAGATATATGAATGAAACGCCTTCCTATGTAAAAATACCTTTGTTCTACACCATGTAGAGAAGACAAGTTTCGTTTTCCCTTTAATCCTGTACTTCTATCTCAAAATCTCCTCGCTCACTAGATGTTCCTACAGCTCCAATTGTCACTTCATTTTCAACTGCTACGAATTGCACTGTACGCTCTTCAGCTCTTAGCGGTCCAAAAGTTCTACCACGTTCTAAATTATAAAGGTAGACTGAGATTCCTGCCGATCGCTTAAATTTAAGGGTATATGTTTTCCCAGGAACAACATGCAATTTTTCTTCCCAACGTTGTTCGTCCCTTCCATTTTTTTGTAATTGACCCGATTTTTTTACAAAACCATTCTGTACAGATTCTAAAATAAATCGTTGTGCTCGATCGCGACGACCTGGTTCTGATATAGGCGGAGCCAAGTCTCTCACATACAGGTTTTCTGGGCGATCATCTGTTTCACCAGCTGTATATAATCCCGTGCCACCATCAAACTCATTGTTATGTCCAAGAGCTACATATGAATCATTTCGATTTGAAATTTTCAATTCATTTGCTGGACCTCCTTTAAGGGGGCTTTTACTCCTTAAAAAGTATGTTCGGACCGGGTTAATTGCGCCGGGCATATCATTATAGAGCCATCGACCTGTCGGATTATACTCTCCCTTGTCATTTTGACTATATTCCTCTAAATAATAATAGCGTTGATTATCAATTGGTTTTCCTGTTTTTGTAGCTGAAACATTAGTCGACTTAATTTTGTACGCTAACCCTGGCTTTTCCTTTCTACCTCTTCCAAGATCATCATAAAAATCAGAACCATCTCGAGAATCATAAGAATCGTATCCCATCCAAGCATGATTTTTATTGGCATGACTGATTCCATAAAGATATCCCTCTTTTATAGTAAAGCCATTAATATCCTTCACTTCAGCTGCGTAAGTACTAGAAATAGATGTACCTAGAGCGAATAACCCTACACTAAGCGCTGTAACTTTTTTCAAATGTTTACTAAACTTCAATTTCATCTACAAATCACTCTCCTTTTCCTGTAAAACAATTCATCCCCCAGAACTATATAAACTAGATTTGTTTATATAGTTCCAAAGGTGACATACACATAATATCATCCTGATATACAATATTCAATATATATCGTTAGAAAAGTTTTAATATTTGTTGATGATGTAAACTGTTATAAGAAACAACGTTTTTATCGATAAGCAAGCTAGATTTTCACCTTACCGTCACACACACTTCACTAGCAGTCATATAAAACACTTGGCCTTTCGAATTATGAACCTTATACTGCGGTGAACCCTCCACTATTATTTTCTCCTCAATTGTAAATCCGTATCCTGCATCCACGGTACCCGCTACATCCTTACCCTTCCAAGAAGGTTTGGCATAAAAACGGAGATCATTCACTTTTGATATCACTCGTTTCCCTTTTACTGCGTCTATCCTGCCCTTCTTTTCATAATGGATGTAATCTGGATTATATTGAATCCATTGCTCTCCGCCAAGATGTAACCAATCATCCTTTTCACCCCATACCATATACGCTTCTTGTTTATTTAACTGACGAATGACAGGATAGTCCCTACCTGGTCCCTTACGTAAATTGACGTTGTATCCGTTTATAT
>NZ_QJTG01000032.1:0-47422 GCF_003217275.1 Bacillus sp. 196mf | reverse complement strand
TCCTTCAAAACGTCGAAACCCCGGTTAAACAAAGGTATAACCCCTGTCTAACCGAAAGTCCCCCTTAGGCAGTTCCCGATTGTGCACAACAAGCGATGTTTCTGTACGAAATTTCTCGATAATGCATCATATCCATTATAGACAAAAGGGAAAATTCTATACAGAAAAATTACACACGACGACGTTTTGGCGGACGACATCCATTATGAGGAACTGGAGTAACATCTCTAATTGCTGTTACTTCTAGACCTGCAGCTTGAAGAGCACGAATTGCAGCTTCACGACCAGCACCAGGACCTTTAACAGTAACCTCTAAAGTTTTTAAACCGTGCTCCATTGCAACTTTAGCAGCAGCTTCAGCAGCCATTTGCGCAGCGAATGGAGTAGATTTACGAGATCCACGGAAACCAAGTGCACCAGCACTAGACCAAGAAAGCGCGTTACCGTGAGTATCTGTAAGTGTTACGATTGTGTTGTTGAAAGTAGAACGAATATGAGCTATACCAGCTTCGATATTCTTTTTCACACGTTTTTTACGAGTGTTTGTTTTACGTGCCATTGTTAGTTCAACCTCCTTTACTTATTATTTCTTTTTATTTGCTACTGTACGACGTGGACCTTTACGTGTACGAGCATTGTTTTTAGAATTTTGACCACGAACTGGTAAACCACGACGGTGACGAAGACCACGGTAAGAACCGATCTCCATTAGACGTTTAATGTTAAGAGATACTTCACGACGAAGGTCTCCCTCAACTTTAATACGATCGATAACATCACGGATACGTCCTAATTCGTCTTCCGTTAAATCACGAACTCGTGTTTCTGAAGAAATACCAGCTTCAGTAAGAATTTTTTCAGCAGTTGTGCGACCAATGCCGAATACGTAAGTTAAAGAAATAACAACGCGTTTGTCTCGAGGAATATCTACACCTGCGATACGTGCCATTCTGAATGCACCTCCTTCTGATTAACCTTGTTTTTGTTTATGTTTAGGGTTTTCACAAATAACCATTACTTTTCCACGTCTACGAATAACTTTACATTTTTCGCAGATTGGTTTAACTGACGGTCTTACTTTCATGTCTCGAACCTCCTTAAAGATTACGGAGTGCTATATTATTTAAAACGGTACGTAATACGACCACGATTTAAATCGTACGGAGATAATTCTACCGTAACTTTGTCTCCTGGTAAAATACGAATGAAGTTCATACGGATTTTACCAGAAACGTGAGCCAATACGACATGCCCATTCTCTAATTCTACTTTGAACATAGCATTTGGCAACGTTTCAAGAACGGTACCTTCGACTTCAATTACATCATCTTTAGCCATTCAATAGTTCTCCCTTCTTCAAATCAGTAACATTTTACACTGCTCTGAAATCCCGGAGAGCCAGCTACTTATAAAGTGGTAAGGATTTCGTATCCTGCTTCTGTAAGAGCAATCGTGTGCTCAAAATGGGCACACCATTTACCATCTACCGTTACCACTGTCCAGTCATCAGATAGTGTTTTTACATATCGTCTTCCTTGATTCACCATCGGCTCAACACAGATGACCATTCCCGGCTTTAATCTAGGGCCTCTATTTGGTGGACCATAGTGCGGGATTTGAGGGTCCTCATGTAAGTCTTGCCCGATTCCGTGACCAACATACTCCCTAACGATCGAGAATCCATTCTCTTCAGCATGGGTTTGAACCGCATGTGAGATATTTGATAATCTCTCGCCTGGTTTTACTTGTTCTAGACCAAGATACAACGATTTTTCTGTGACATCAAGTAGCTTTTGAACAGATTCAGAAATGTTTCCAACTGGATACGTCCATGCAGAATCTCCATGGTACCCATTGTATTTCGCACCAATATCGATACTGATGATATCGCCCTCTTTGAGCTTGCGCTTTCCTGGAATTCCGTGTACAAGCTCTTCATTTACAGAAGCACATATGCTCCCCGGAAATCCGTTGTATCCTTTAAAAGATGGCGTAGCACCATATTTTTGAATCGTCTTTTCCGCTATTTGATCGAGCTCTTTCGTTGTAATTCCTGGAGTAATGTGCTGTTTCAACTCTTGATGAGTTAAAGCAACGATTCTGCCAGCTTCTCGCATGATTTCTATCTCGCGAGGAGTTTTGCAGATGATCATTACGCTAAGCCTCCGATGAGAACATCGATATCAGCAAATACTTTATTGATATCTTGCTCACCATTAATGCTTTTTAAGTAACCAAGCTCGTCGTAGAAATCAAGCAAAGGTTTTGTTTGCTTAATATTTACATCTAAACGATTTGCTACAGTTTCTTCATTGTCATCAGAACGTTGGTATAATTCGCCACCACATTTATCGCACACATCAGCTTTTGCTGGTGGATTGAATTCTAAGTGGTAAGTCGCACCGCACTCTTTACAAATGCGACGGCCTGTAAGGCGTTTTAATAACAACCCTGAATCCACATTAATGTTTAAAACATAGTCGATTTTTTTGCCAAGATCTTTCATAATCTCTTCAAGAGCTGATGCTTGTGCAACAGTTCGTGGGAAACCGTCTAGTAAGAAACCTCTTACGCAGTCTTCTTGACTTAAACGTTCACGAACAATTCCGATTGTAACTTCATCTGGAACAAGTGCACCTTTATCAATAAAAGATTTTGCTTGTAGACCCATTTCAGTTTCAGCCTTCATAGCTGCACGGAACATATCTCCTGTTGAAATGTGAGGGATGTTATACTTGGCTACAATCTGTTCGGCTTGTGTACCTTTACCAGCACCAGGAAGCCCCATTAAAATTAAGTTCATCCTTGTTCCCCCTCAGTACATGAGCATGTAGGGAAGATGTTTCTTCCCACTTACTCACTGCTTGATAAACCCTTTGTAATGGCGTTTTACCAGTTGGCTTTCTAGCTGCTTCATTGTTTCTAAAGCAACGCCGACAACGATTAACATACTCGTTCCACCAATCTGTGCAGATGGAGGAAGATTTCCCAATTTCGTAAAGATAACTGGTAAGATTGCAATCGCTGCTAGGAAAATTGATCCTACAAAGGTCAAACGATACAAGATTTTTGTTAGATATTGTTCTGTATTCTTACCCGGACGAATACCTGGAACATATCCACCTTGCTTGTTTAGATTCTCTGACATTTGCTCTGGATTAACCTGAACAAATGCATAGAAATATGTGAAGGCTAGAATGAGCGCAACATATATGATCATTCCCACTGGGTGAGAATAGTTAAAGTTTGCAATAATCCACTGCGATACATCATGTTTCGGGAAGAACTGTGCAATAGTTGGAGGCGTAATTAAGAATGAAACAGCAAAAATGACTGGAATAACACCCGCACTATTTACCTTAAGCGGTAAATGTGTGTTTTGTGCTCCAGCATGATTCCCATTCCCTCCTGTTACACGCTTCGCGTATTGAATTGGGATCTTTCTAACAGCTTGTTGAATGAAAATAACACCAACAATAACTGCTAGCACAGCTAGTAAAATCAATGCAACTTTAACGATACTCATGAACAATTGATCTCCGATATTTTGAAACTGTTGTTGATACACTTGAGATATAACACTTGGGATCGCTGCAGCAATACCGCCAAAGATAAGGATGGAAATACCATTACCCACACCTTTAGCTGTAATCTGTTCGCCTAACCACATTAAAAATGCAGTACCAGCAGTCAGTACCGTAGCAATGTATAAATAAGTGCTCCAACCAGGATTCAAAATTAATTGCCCACCTACCATACCGTTAAAACCGATTGACATACCAAACCCCTGAATAAACGCAAGAACAATTGTAAAGTAACGCGTGAATTGCGTTAGTTTACGACGGCCCATTTCACCTTGCTTCGACCATTCCGAAAATTTAGGAACAACATCCATCTGCAATAATTGCACGATGATGGATGCTGTAATATACGGCATGATTCCCATCGCAAAGATGGAGAAGTTTTTCAAGGCGCCACCGCCAAATGTATTTAGAATACCTAAAGCATTTAATTGGTCTTGTGCTTTCAGTACGTCTCCATTTGTAAATGGCACTGGGATAAACGTGCCAATCCTGAATACGATTAACATCGCTAAAGTGAATAATATTTTACGTCTTATCTCAGCAACGCGCATAAAGTTGGAGATTGTACGAAACATTAGATCACCTCAACTGATCCGCCAGCTGCTTCAATTGCTTCTTTAGCACTTGAAGAGAACTTGTGCGCTTTAACAGTTAGTTTTTTCTCTACTGCTCCGCTTGCAAGAATTTTAACACCGTCGTTTAACTTGCTGATAACGCCAGTTTCCAGCAATAATTCAGGTGTTACTTCTGTACCATCTTCAAAACGATTTAACGTTGATAAGTTTACAATAGTAAACTCTTTACGGTTAATGTTTGTGAAGCCGCGTTTTGGTAAACGACGGAATAATGGAGTTTGACCACCTTCGAAGCCAAGACGAACACCGCCACCAGAACGTGCGTTTTGTCCTTTATGACCTTTACCAGCAGTTTTACCGTTACCAGAACCGATACCACGACCGACACGGTTACGTACTTTACGAGAACCTTCTGCAGGTTTCAATTCATGAAGTTTCATTCCCAGGCACCTCCTTATATTAATGAGTTATCCTTAAGCTTCTTTTACAGTTAAAAGGTGAGAAACTTTGTTGATCATACCAAGAATAGCAGGAGTTTCTTCCTTAACTACAGTTGAATTCAACTTTTTAAGACCTAAAGCTTCTACCGTCGCACGTTGATCTTGTGGACGACCAATTACACTACGAGTGAGGGTAATTTCTAACTTTTTCGCCATTTGTTTTCCCTCCTTAACCTAGTAGCTCTTCTACAGATTTACCGCGTAATTTTGCAACATCTTCAGCGCGCTTAAGTTCGCTTAATCCGTTCACAGTAGCGCGAATCATGTTGATTGGTGTGTTAGAACCAAGAGATTTCGAAAGAATATCTTGTACACCAGCTAATTCAAGTACCGCACGAACAGGTCCACCAGCAATAACACCAGTACCTTCAGCAGCAGGTTTTAAGAATACTTCACCAGCTCCAAAGTGACCGTTGATTGTGTGTGGAATTGTTGTACCAACTAATGGTACAGCGATTAAGTTTTTCTTAGCGTCTTCGATAGCTTTGCGGATTGCGTCTGGTACCTCTTGTGCTTTACCAGTACCGAATCCAACATGACCGTTTTTATCGCCAACTACAACTAGTGCAGCAAAGCGGAAACGACGACCACCCTTAACAACTTTCGCGACACGATTTATCGTAACTACACGTTCTTCAAGTTCTAATTTACTTGGGTCAATGCGATGCATCAATTTTCCCTCCTTTGACCATTAAAATTGTAATCCAGCCTCACGAGCAGCTTCAGCTAGAGCTTTAACACGGCCATGGTATAAGTAACCACCGCGATCAAATACTACTTCTTTAACGCCTTTCTCTACAGCACGCTTAGCAACTGATTCTCCAACTTTCGTAGCAGCTTCAGTATTGCTAGTACCGTTAAGAGCAAGGTCTTTATCAAGAGTAGATGCACTTACTAACGTTACACCATTCACATCATCAATAACTTGAGCGTAAATATGTTGGTTAGAACGGAACACGTTTAAACGTGGACGCTCTGCAGTACCAGTAAGTTTAGCACGTACACGTGCATGTCTTTTCTTACGAGTCGCATTTTTATCAGCTTTAGTGATCATTTTCTTGTCACTCCTTTCTCTCACCTAACGGGTTTACTTAGCAGTTTTACCTTCTTTACGACGAACAACTTCGCCTTCGTAACGAATACCTTTACCTTTGTAAGGCTCAGGAGCACGTACAGCACGGATGTTAGCAGCAAATTCGCCAACACGTTGCTTGTCGATACCTTTAATTACGATTTTAGTTGGTGCAGGTACTTCAACTTCAAGACCTGCTTCCGGAGTCATTTCTACTGGATGAGAATAACCTACGCTTAAAACAAGTTTATCTCCTTGTTTTTGAGCACGGTAACCAACACCGACTAATTCAAGTCCGCGTGCGAAACCTGCAGTTACACCTTCAACCATGTTTCCGATTAAAGCACGAGTTGTACCGTGTAATGCACGGTGTTCCTTCTGTTCAGATGGACGCTCAACTGTTAGTGTATTTTCTTCAATTTTGATAGACATATCAGCATTGAATTTACGAGTTAATTCACCTTTAGGGCCTTTTACTGTTACAGTATTGTCTTCTGCAATTGTAATAGTAACACCTGCAGGGATTTCAAGAATCTTTTTACCAATACGAGACATGTGGTCACACCTCCGTTCGTTTTAAATATATATTACCAAACGTATGCTACTACTTCTCCACCAGTTTGTAATTGACGAGCGTCTTTGTCTGTCATTACTCCCTTAGATGTAGAAACAAGAGCGATACCTAATCCGTTAAGTACACGTGGTACTTCGTCAGCTTTAGCGTAAACGCGTAAGCCAGGTTTACTGATACGTTTTAATCCAGTGATTACACGTTCATTGTTTGCACCATATTTCAGGAAAATACGAAGGATACCTTGTTTGTTATCCTCGATGTATTCTACATCACGAATGAAACCTTCACGTTTTAAAAGTTCAGCGATCTCTTTTTTGATTTTAGAAGCAGGAACCTCTAATTTCTCATGACGCACCATGTTCGCATTACGGATGCGAGTAAGCATGTCTGCAATTGGATCTGTCATCACCATGTGTTTTACCTCCTTCCCATTTGTGGGTTTTACCAACTAGCTTTTTTAACACCAGGAATTTGACCTTTATATGCAAGTTCACGGAAACAAATACGGCAAAGTTTAAATTTGCGGTATACAGAATGCGGACGACCGCAGCGTTCGCAACGTGTATACTCTTGTACTTTAAACTTAGGAGTACGCTTTTGTTTCGCTATCATAGATTTTTTAGCCACGTTTTCGCCTCCTCTACTTAGCGTTGGCTTCCATTATTTTTGGAATGGCATACCGAATTGTGTTAAAAGTTCACGAGCTTCTTCATCAGTTTTCGCTGTAGTAACGATTACGATGTCCATACCGCGTACTTTGCTTACTTTATCATAATCAATCTCAGGGAAGATAAGTTGCTCTTTAACACCTAATGTGTAGTTCCCACGACCATCGAATGATTTCTTAGAAACACCACGGAAATCACGTACACGTGGTAAAGAAACCGATACTAATTTGTCGAAGAACTCATACATTTGCTCGCCGCGTAAAGTTACTTTCGCACCGATTGGCATACCTTCACGAAGACGGAAACCAGCGATTGATTTTTTAGCACGAGTTACAACAGGTTTTTGACCTGCGATTTGTGTTAATTCTTCTACTGCATTGTCTAAAGCTTTTGAGTTAGATACCGCGTCACCAACACCAGTGTTGATTACGATCTTTTCGATTTTCGGTACTTCCATCACAGATTTATAGTTAAACTTGCTCACTAGAGCAGGAGTAATTTCCTTTTGGAACTTCTCTTTAAGGCGATTCAATGAAGTGACCTCCTTTCTTAAGAAAATTATTTATCTAATAATTCACCAGATTTTTTTGCAATACGAACTTTTTTACCATCTTCTACTTTGAAGCCTACGCGAGTAGGTTCACCTGTTTTCGGATCTAAAATCATAACGTTAGAAACGTGAATAGGTGCTTCTTTAGTAATAATTCCACCTTGTGGATTTAATTGAGATGGCTTAGAGTGTTTTTTAACGATGTTAACACCCTCAACGATAACACGGTTTTGCTTTGGGAAAGCCACAAGGATAACGCCTTGTTTTCCTTTGTCTTTACCAGTGATTACCTGTACTTTATCACCTTTTTTTACATGCATCTTAATTCTGCACCTCCTTAGCAAGGCAATACCTTAAATTATAGAACTTCTGGAGCTAAAGAAACGATCTTCATGAAGTTGCTATCACGTAATTCACGAGCTACTGGTCCGAAGATACGAGTACCACGTGGGCTCTTATCGTCTTTAATGATAACCGCTGCGTTTTCATCAAATTTGATGTAAGAACCGTCCGGACGACGAGCTCCGCTCTTCGTACGTACTACTACTGCTTTAACAACGTCACCTTTTTTAACAACGCCACCTGGTGTTGCTTGTTTTACCGTAGCAACGATAATGTCACCAATGTTAGCATATTTACGACCAGAGCCGCCTAATACTTTAATTGTTAAAAGTTCACGTGCACCAGAGTTGTCAGCAACTTTCAAACGAGATTCTTGTTGGATCATGTTATGAAACCTCCCTTCGGACTAAAAATTCCGATTCGTCTATTTAGATAATAACCGCTTCTTCAACGATTTCAACTAAACGGAAACGCTTAGTAGCAGAAAGCGGGCGAGTTTCCATGATTTTAACGATATCGCCAAGTTTCGCTTGGTTTTGCTCATCATGGGCTTTGTACTTCTTAGAATACTTAACACGTTTTCCGTACAAGGAATGAGTTTTGTAAGTTTCAACTAAAACTGTAATCGTTTTGTCCATTTTGTCAGACACTACACGACCAGTATAAACTTTGCGTTGGTTACGTTCGCTCACTATGCAAACCTCCCCTCAATTTATCGATTAATTCCGATCTCTCTTTCACGAACTACAGTTTTCATACGAGCAATTGCTTTACGCACTTCACGAATGCGAGTTGGATTCTCTAATTGTCCTGTAGCAAGTTGGAAGCGAAGATTAAACAACTCTTCCTTTAAAGCTTTAACTTTTGTTTCGATTTCGGCAGTGGTTAATTCACGAATATCATTAGTTTTCATTAGATTCACCACCATTTTCTTCACGTTTTACGAATTTACATTTCACAGGTAACTTGTGAGCTGCAAGACGTAATGCTTCGCGTGCTACCTCTTCAGATACACCCGCGATTTCGAACATAATTTTCCCAGGTTTTACTACTGCTACCCAGCCTTCTGGTGCCCCTTTACCGGAACC
Organism: Bacillus sp. 196mf; assembly: GCF_003217275.1. Taxonomy (NCBI): domain Bacteria; kingdom Bacillati; phylum Bacillota; class Bacilli; order Caryophanales; family Bacillaceae; genus Bacillus; species Bacillus sp. 196mf. Next base: position 38,469 of record NZ_QJTG01000032.1, on the reverse strand, counting down.
CATACGTACTTCTAGAGGTTTTGCAGTGTAAGGTTTAGAAGGGAAAATTTTAATCCATACTTTACCGCCACGTTTCATGTAACGAGTCATTGCACGACGAGCAGCTTCGATTTGACGGTTTGTAATCCATGAAGCAGCTTGTGCTTGTAAACCGAATTCACCGAAAGCAACTTCAGTTCCACCTTTAGCACGACCACGCATTTTACCACGATGCTCTCTACGATATTTTACGCGTTTTGGCATTAACATATTATTTTCCTCCTTCCTCAGAAGCTTTCTTTTTTGTAGGAAGGACTTCTCCACGGTAGATCCATACTTTTACGCCTAATTTACCGTATGTTGTATCAGCTTCAACTGCTGCATAGTCAATATCAGCGCGAAGTGTATGAAGTGGAACAGTTCCTTCACTGTAAGATTCTGCACGAGCGATATCAGCTCCGCCAAGACGACCAGAAACCTGTGTTTTAATACCTTTAGCACCTGCACGCATAGCACGTTGAATAACTTGCTTTTGTGCACGACGGAATGATACACGGTTTTCTAATTGACGAGCGATGTTTTCGCCTACTAATTTAGCGTTAAGATCAGCTCTCTTAACTTCTAAAATGTTGATGTGTACACGCTTGCCTGTTAATTGGTTAAGAGCTTTACGAAGTGCTTCAACTTCAGTACCACCTTTACCAATTACCATACCAGGTTTTGCAGTGTGAATTGTAACATTTACACGATTTGCTGCACGTTCGATTTCTACTTTAGCAACAGCAGAATCTTTTAAGCGTACATTAATGTACTCACGGATTTTGATGTCTTCATGTAATAATGTAGCGTAATCTTTCTCAGCGAACCAACGAGATTCCCAGTCACGGATAACACCGACACGAAGACCAATTGGATTAACCTTTTGACCCATCGATTATCCCTCCTTCTTTTCTGATACCACAACTGTAATGTGGCTTGTGCGTTTGTTAATTTGGCTTGCACGACCCATTGCACGTGGACGGAAACGTTTCAACGTTGGACCTTCGTCAACGAAGACTTTTTCAACAACTAGGTTGTTAATGTCCATCTCATAATTGTGCTCTGCATTTGCGATTGCAGATTTTAAAACTTTTTCTACAACTGGAGAAGCAGTTTTTGGTGTGTGGTTAAGGATAGCAATCGCTTCACCCACTTGCTTACCTCGGATTAAGTCTACTACTAAACGAACTTTACGAGGAGCAATACGAACTGTTCTCGCTACTGCTTTAGCTTGCATTGAAGTGCCTCCTCTCATTATCTTCTAGTTTTCTTATCGTCAGCAAGGTGACCTTTATACGTACGAGTTGGTGCGAATTCACCTAACTTATGGCCAACCATATCCTCAGTGATGTACACAGGTACGTGTTTACGACCATCATATACAGCGATTGTGTGTCCGATGAACTGAGGGAAGATTGTTGAACGGCGAGACCAAGTTTTAACAACTTGTTTTTGCTCAGATGCAACTAATTTTTCCATTTTGCTCATTAAGTGATCATCGACAAATGGTCCTTTTTTTAAGCTACGAGCCATTTTGGTGCCTCCCTTCGTGATTGGCGTACGGTTCTAGAAATGAACCGTACTACAATCCCATTATTTTTTACGACGACGAACGATGAATTTGTCAGACGCTTTGTTTTTCTTACGAGTCTTGAATCCAAGAGTTGGTTTACCCCATGGAGACATTGGAGACTTACGTCCGATTGGAGAACGTCCTTCACCACCACCGTGTGGGTGATCAACCGGGTTCATTACAGAACCACGAACTGTTGGGCGTTTACCTAACCAGCGAGAGCGACCTGCTTTACCGATTTTGATAAGTTCGTGTTGTTCGTTACCTACTTGACCGATTGAAGCGCGACAAGCAGATAATACAAGACGTACTTCACCAGAAGTTAAACGTACAAGTACGTATTTACCTTCTTTACCAAGTACTTGAGCAGATGTACCAGCAGAACGAACTAATTGTCCGCCACGACCAGGCTTAAGCTCGATGTTATGAACAACAGTACCTACTGGAATGTTGATTAATGGTAATGCGTTACCGATTTTGATGTCAGCTTCTGGGCCAGACATAACTTCCATACCTACTTCTAAAGATTTAGGAGCAAGAATGTAACGTTTTTCACCGTCAACGTAGTTAATTAATGCGATATTCGCAGAGCGGTTTGGATCGTATTCGATCGTAGCAACGCGTCCTGGAATTCCATCTTTGTTACGCTTAAAGTCGATGATACGGTATTGACGCTTATGTCCGCCACCTTGATGACGTACAGTAATTTTACCTTGGTTATTACGACCAGCCTTCTTGCTTAAAGGAGCAAGTAATGACTTTTCGGGTCTGTCAGTCGTGATTTCAGCGAAATCATTCGTAGTCATATTACGACGACCGTTAGTAGTTGGATTATACTTTTTAATTCCCATCTCAATTTCCCTCCTTCTTTAGTAAGAATTAAACGCCTTGGAAGATTTCGATTTCTTTGCTGTCAGCAGTTAGCTTAACGATTGCTTTACGACGACGGCTAGTAAAACCAGCGTGACGACCAACGCGTTTTGCTTTCGGCTTGTAGTTCATGATGTTCACTTTTTCTACTTTAACACCAAAGATCGCTTCAAGAGCATCTTTAACTTCTGTTTTATTAGATTTAACGTCCACATCGAACGTGTATTTTTTTTCAGCCATCATTTCCATAGAACGTTCAGTGATAACTGGGCGCTTAATGATATCACGAGGATCTCTCATTATGCAAGCACCTCCTCTACTTTTTCCACTGCCGCTTTTGTCATGATTAGCTTATCATGATGAAGCACGTCTAAAACGTTTACGCCATCAGCAGTGATTACTGTTACTCCAGGGATATTGCGAGCAGATAACTCTACAGATTCGTTTGCATCAGCAGTTACGATAAGAGCTTTCTTCTCAACAGTTAATCCTTTAAGTACTGCTAGCATGTCTTTTGTTTTTGGTGCATTTAACACTAGGTCTTCAAGAACTACAATGTTGTTCTCAACTACTTTAGTAGCTAATGCAGATTTGATTGCTAAACGACGAACTTTCTTAGGAAGTTTGTACGCATAGCTTCTTGGTGTAGGTCCGAATACCGTACCACCACCACGCCATTGAGGAGAGCGGATAGACCCTTGACGAGCACGTCCAGTTCCTTTTTGACGCCATGGTTTACGACCACCACCGCGAACTTCAGAGCGAGTTTTTACTTTGTGTGTACCTTGACGTAAAGATGCACGTTGCATCATTACAGCTTCGAAAAGTACAGCTTCATTTGGTTCGATACCGAAAATAGCTTCAGCTAATTCGATTTCACCAACCTGTGAACCAGTTTGGTTATATACAGTAACTTTTGGCATTGGAATTCCTCCTTCCTATTGTGAATTATTTGCTAACCTTCACAGCGCCTTGAACAACTACAAGAGATTTCTTAGCACCTGGAACGTTACCTTTTACTAGTAATAAGTTGCGCTCAGTGTCAACTTGAACGATTTCTAAGTTTTGGATAGTAACTTGGTCTCCACCCATACGTCCAGCAAGTTTTTTGCCTTTGAATACACGGTTCGGAGCAACTGGGCCCATTGAACCTGGACGACGGTGATAGCGAGAACCATGAGACATAGGTCCGCGAGATTGTCCGTGGCGTTTGATAACACCTTGGAAACCTTTACCTTTAGAAATTCCTGTTACGTCAACGATTTCACCTGCAGCGAAAACTTCAACTTTTACCTCTTGACCAACCTCTAATCCGTCCACGTCTGCATCGCGGATTTCGCGAATGAAGCGCTTAGGAGTTGTAGATACTTTAGCAGTGTGGCCTTGTTCAGGTTTGTTAGTTAACTTTTCACGTTTATCTTCAAATCCTAACTGGATTGCATTGTAGCCATCAGTTTCAGTTGTTTTCTTTTGAAGAACAACGTTTGGATTAGCAGCGATAACTGTTACTGGGATTAACTCACCGTTCTCAGCAAATACTTGAGTCATACCGATCTTTCTTCCTAAGATTCCTTTGGTCATGAGTTACACCTCCTACATTTTTAAGTTATATAATTTATAGTTTGATTTCGATATCTACACCAGACGGTAAGTCTAAACGCATTAATGAATCTACTGTTTGTGGAGTAGGACTCACGATATCGATTAAACGTTTGTGTGTGCGCATTTCGAATTGCTCACGAGAATCTTTGTACTTATGAACAGCACGAAGAATTGTGTAAATAGTCTTCTCAGTTGGTAATGGGATCGGACCAGAAACTGTTGCCCCAGAACGCTTAGCTGTTTCTACAATTTTCTCAGCTGATTGATCAAGAATACGGTGATCATAAGCTTTTAAACGGATACGAATTTTTTCTTTTGCCATTATTTTCCCTCCTTCGTTCGCCTATTTCTAAAATAGACCTTCTCCATGGAAATTTCCCCACACCATGCCATGGCAAAGCGGCCGGGTGTGTCAGCAACCTTCCACTTCATCGCAGTCAAAGACCAACATTGTCTATTATACAATGTTATTCGTCTAGATGCAAGCATCTTTTTGTTTGCATCTGCTTTTCTCTACTTTTGCTATTATACATGGCACTTTAAAGAATTTCAAGTTTTCATCTAACAGAATTCGTTTTACAGTTTCTGGATTATCTTTTGTTGTTTTTATATTACTATAGAAGAAACTCGTCAAAACAAAAAAACACACTCTTCTTCTTTATATAAACGCAAACAAAAAACCTAAGGGAAAATCCCTTAGGTTTTTTTATATCAGCTAAGATTACTCAACGATAGTAGCAACTACACCGTAACCTACTGTACGTCCACCTTCACGAATAGAGAATTTAGTTCCCTCTTCGATAGCGATTGGAGCGATAAGTTCGATAGTCATTTCGATGTTGTCACCAGGCATTACCATTTCAGTACCTTCTGGTAATTGGATGATACCAGTTACGTCAGTTGTACGGAAGTAGAACTGAGGACGGTAGTTAGCGAAGAATGGAGTGTGACGTCCACCTTCTTCTTTAGATAATACGAAAACTTCAGCTTTGAATTTAGCGTGTGCTTTTACAGAGCCAGTTTTAGCAAGAACTTGTCCACGTTGGATGTCTTCACGAGCAACCCCACGAAGAAGAGCACCGATGTTGTCTCCAGCTTGAGCTTGATCAAGAAGTTTACGGAACATTTCTACACCAGTTACAGTTGTAGAAGCATTCTCTTCAGCAAGACCGATGATTTCTACTACGTCACCAACTTTAACGATTCCGCGCTCTACACGACCAGTTGCAACTGTACCACGACCTGTGATAGAGAATACATCCTCGATAGGCATTAAGAATGGTTTGTCAGTTTCACGTTCTGGAGTTGGGATGTAAGCATCAACTTCAGTCATTAATTCAATGATTTTTGCTTCCCAATCAGCTTCTCCTTGAAGAGCTTTAAGAGCAGAACCTTTGATTACAGGAATGTCGTCGCCTGGGAATCCGTATTCAGATAATAGGTCACGAACTTCCATTTCTACTAATTCTAATAATTCTTCGTCGTCTACCATGTCGCATTTGTTTAAGAATACAACGATGTAAGGAACACCTACTTGACGAGAAAGAAGGATGTGCTCACGTGTTTGAGGCATTGGGCCATCAGCAGCAGATACTACTAAGATACCGCCGTCCATTTGAGCAGCACCAGTGATCATGTTTTTAACATAGTCAGCGTGACCTGGGCAGTCAACGTGTGCATAGTGACGAGTTTCAGTTTCGTACTCAACGTGTGCAGTTGAGATTGTGATTCCGCGCTCTCTTTCTTCTGGAGCAGCGTCGATTTGATCGTATCCGCGTGCTTCAGCACCACCAGCTTTTGCAAGAACTGTAGTGATCGCAGCAGTTAATGTAGTTTTACCATGGTCAACGTGGCCGATTGTACCGATGTTAACATGGGGTTTAGAACGTTCGAATTTAGCTTTAGCCATTCTAAATTCCTCCTTAGTTTATATAGGTTATTTTATATTTAGACTAGAAAGCGAAACTTACGTCCCACTTTCTAAGCTTACATAAGTAGTTATACTCGAACAATTGATAAAAATCAATTATTCGCCTTTATTTTTTTTAATAATTTCTTCTGAAACAGACTTCGGTACTTCTTCATAATGATCAAATGTCATTGAGAATGTTCCGCGTCCTTGAGTGTTAGAACGTAATGCTGTCGCATAACCGAACATTTCAGAAAGTGGAACCATAGCGCGAACAACTTGTGCGTTACCGCGAGCTTCCATACCTTCTACACGTCCACGACGAGATGTTACGTCACCCATGATGTCTCCCATGTACTCTTCAGGAATTACAACTTCAACTTTCATCATTGGCTCAAGAATTACTGGGTTACATTTAGAAACCGCAGCTTTAAGTGCCATAGATGCAGCGATTTTGAACGCCATCTCAGATGAATCGACATCATGGTAAGAACCGTCAACTAATGCTGCTTTAATGTCAACTAGTGGGTAACCAGCTAGTACACCATTTTTAAGTGAGTCTTCAAGACCCGCTCCAACAGCTGGGATGTATTCACGTGGAACTACACCGCCGACGATTTTGTTTTCGAATTCAAATCCTTTACCTTCTTCGTTAGGTGCAAACTCAATCCAAACGTGACCGAATTGTCCACGTCCACCAGATTGACGAGCAAACTTACCTTCAACTTTCGCAGCAGCGCGGAAAGTTTCACGGTATGCTACCTGAGGAGCACCAACGTTTGCTTCGACTTTGAATTCACGGCGCATACGGTCAACGATGATATCAAGGTGAAGTTCACCCATACCAGCGATGATAGTTTGGCCAGTTTCTTGGTCAGTGTGAGCACGGAATGTTGGATCTTCTTCAGAAAGCTTAGATAATGCTGTACCCATTTTATCTTGGTCAGCTTTAGATTTTGGTTCGATAGCTACAGAGATAACTGGCTCTGGGAATTCCATAGACTCAAGGATAACAAGGCTCTTCTCGTCACAAAGAGTATCACCAGTAGTAGTATCTTTTAAACCTACAGCAGCAGCGATATCACCAGCGTAAACTGTTGAAATCTCTTCACGGCTGTTAGCGTGCATTTGTAGGATACGTCCTACACGCTCACGCTTACCTTTAGTTGAGTTTTTCACGTATGATCCAGAGTTTAACACACCAGAGTACACACGGAAGAACGTTAACTTACCAACATAAGGGTCAGTCATGATTTTGAATGCTAAAGCTGCGAATGGTTCTTCATCGCTAGACTTACGTTCTACTTCTTCATCTGTATCCGGAAGAGTACCTTTAATAGCAGGTACATCTAATGGAGATGGTAGGTAGTCGATAACTGCGTCTAACAGAATTTGAACACCTTTGTTTTTGAATGCAGAACCACAGATTACTGGGAAGAATTCTACAGAAGTTGTAGCCTTACGGATACCAGCTTTAAGCTCTTCTACAGTGATTTCTTCACCTTCTAGGTACTTCATCATCATTTCTTCATCAAGCTCAGCTACCGCTTCAATAAGCTTTCCACGGTATTCTTCAGCTAGTTCTTTGTGCTCTTCAGGAATTTCGACACGCTCGATGTCTGTTCCTAAATCGTTACCGTACATGTAAGCACACTCTTCAACAAGGTCAATGATACCATTGAACTCATCTTCAGCACCGATTGGTAACTGAATTGGATGTGCGTTTGCTTGTAAACGATCGTGGATTGTTCCTACAGAGTATAAGAAATCTGCACCGATCTTATCCATTTTGTTAACGAATACGATACGAGGTACACCGTAAGTAGTAGCCTGACGCCAAACAGTTTCTGTTTGTGGTTCTACACCAGATTGTGCATCAAGTACTGCTACCGCACCATCAAGTACGCGTAAAGAACGTTCTACTTCTACTGTGAAGTCTACGTGTCCTGGAGTATCAATGATGTTTACACGGTGACCTTTCCATTGAGCTGTAGTTGCAGCAGAAGTAATTGTGATACCACGCTCTTGCTCTTGCTCCATCCAGTCCATCTGAGATGCACCTTCATGAGTTTCACCGATTTTATGAATACGTCCTGTGTAATACAGAATACGCTCAGTTGCTGTTGTTTTACCAGCATCGATGTGAGCCATGATACCAATATTACGAGTGTTTTCTAAAGAGAACTCTCTTGTCATTTGGTGTCTTGCTCCTTCCATATATGGATTGGATTTTTTATTTTAAGTAGCAAAAAAGCCACTTTATATTGTTACATATGCCAGTGTCCAGTACCCTCATTATGTAAAACGAGCGCCCAACGAAAGGGAGAGGCATTCTCCCTCTCCACACTTCCATAAGCGACAAATAAAGCGGTTTATGCATACATTTATTTTACGTTGAATCCTACCAACGGTAATGAGCAAATGCTTTGTTAGCTTCTGCCATTTTATGAGTGTCTTCACGTTTCTTAACAGATGCACCAGCGTTGTTAGCTGCATCTAAGATTTCGTAAGCTAGACGCTCTTCCATAGTTTTTTCACCACGAAGACGAGCATAGTTTACTAACCAGCGAAGACCTAAAGTTGTACGGCGTTCTGGACGAACCTCAACTGGAACTTGGTAGTTAGCACCACCAACACGACGAGCGCGTACTTCAAGAACAGGCATGATGTTCTTAAGAGCTTGCTCGAATACTTCCATTGGTTCTTTATCTGAACGTTCACGAACGATATCGAAAGCGTTATAAAGAATTGTTTGAGATTTACCTTTTTTACCGTCAACCATCATTTTGTTGATAAGGCGTGTTACTAGCTTAGAATTGTACATTGGATCTGGTAACACGTCACGTTTCGCAACAGGTCCTTTACGAGGCATATTGAGTTCCTCCTTTCATTATAAGTTTATTATTTTTTAGCAGGTTTTGGTCGCTTAGTACCATATTTAGAACGTCCTTGCATACGTTTGTCAACACCAGCTGTATCAAGCGCTCCACGAACGATGTGGTAACGTACCCCTGGTAAATCCTTTACTCGACCACCGCGAATTAATACTACGCTATGCTCTTGTAAGTTATGACCGATACCTGGGATGTAAGCTGTAACTTCAATACCGTTTGTTAAACGTACACGAGCGTATTTACGTAACGCTGAGTTAGGTTTCTTTGGAGTCATTGTACCAACACGAGTACATACACCACGTTTTTGAGGTGCAGAGATATCAGTTGATTTTTTCTTTAAAGAGTTAAATCCTTTGTTTAACGCAGGTGATTTAGATTTCCATACTTTATCAGTACGACCATTTCTCACTAATTGGTTAATAGTAGGCATTTGATTATCCTCCCTTCGCATGTTTGTATGACCACATATCCAGGTGGTTCATTATTAGTTGAAAACAAAGTTTTTGCAAGGAAGAGCAAATGCTCTCTCCTCACAAAAACAGTTTTAACTTATTATTCCTATTGCTGAAGCTCCCACTTGAATCCCCGAAACTTTTCCAAGCTTACGAACTGATTCAACCTTTGTTATGGGTATGTTATGTTGCAAAGCAGTGCGAATGATAACATGGGTTAACCGCACATCAGCATCTTCTGCAATAACAACTTCTTTAACTATACCATTTTTGATTGCTTCCAATGTGCGTTTATGACCAACGACTACATTTTCAGCATTTGACACTTTTTGATAAGACATATAAATATCCTCCAAAGCATCGTTCAGGAGCAACCTTGATTATAGTAACATTTTGACTCATACAATGTCAACTAGGATTAGATGTTTTTATACAAAATTTACGACGGAAAATTTTACTGTTCCACATAAATCTCATCGTTTTCTACATTCATGTTATCTTGTGTTGTTTTTACAAGATCCACTTTGCGATAACGATTCATACCTGTTCCAGCAGGAACAAGTTTACCGATAATAACGTTCTCTTTCAATCCTAGAAGCTCATCACGTTTACCTTTAATTGCTGCATCAGTTAAGACACGAGTTGTTTCTTGGAATGATGCTGCAGATAAGAATGAATCAGTTTCAAGTGAAGCTTTTGTAATACCAAGTAGAACAGGTCTAGCTGTCGCTGGTTGTTTACCTTTCAGTAACACCTTCGCATTCGCATCAGTAAACTGATGGATATCTAGTAATGTTCCTGGTAATACGTCTGTTTCACCTGCATCACTTACACGAACTTTACGTAGCATTTGACGTACCATTACCTCTACGTGTTTGTCACCAATTTCTACCCCTTGCATACGGTATACTTTTTGAACTTCACGTAATAAGTATTCTTGAACTGCTGTAATGTCCGTTACTTTTAGTAATTCTTTCGGATCAATAGAACCTTCTGTTAACTCTTTACCGTGGCTAATTGGCTGTCCTGGAGTTACTTTCAGACGAGCACCGTAAGGAATAGCATACGTACGAGCTTCAACTTCACCCTGTACAACTACTTCTTGGCGATCTTTAACATCGTTGATCGCTGCGATAACACCGTCGATTTCACTGATAACTGCCTGACCTTTCGGATTACGAGCTTCGAAGATCTCTTGGATACGAGGTAAACCTTGAGTGATATCATCTCCGGCAACCCCACCTGTATGGAATGTACGCATCGTTAACTGTGTACCTGGCTCACCGATAGATTGAGCTGCGATAATACCTACCGCTTCTCCTACTTCTACGTCTGTACCAGTTGCTAAGTTACGACCGTAACACTTCTTACATACACCATGGCGAGTGTTACACGTAAACGCTGAACGAATATTTACAGTTTCAACACCCGAATTTTCAACGATATGAGCGATATCTTCAGTAATTAATTGGTTTTCACTAACTAATACTTCACCTGTTTCAGGATGTTTTACAGTTTTTCTTGCAAAACGTCCAACAAGACGATCATATAATGACTCAATTACTTCATTACCCTCTTTAATCGCACCAATTAATAGACCACGATCTGTTCCACAATCATCTTCACGGACAATTACATCTTGTGCAACGTCTACAAGACGACGTGTTAAGTAACCAGAATCGGCAGTTTTAAGTGCTGTATCGGCAAGACCTTTACGCGCACCATGCGTAGAGATGAAGTACTCAAGTACTGTTAAACCTTCACGGAAACTCGATTTGATTGGAAGTTCGATGATACGACCAGATGGATTGGCCATCAGACCACGCATACCAGCAAGCTGAGTAAAGTTAGATGCGTTACCACGGGCACCTGAGTCACTCATCATGAAGATTGGATTGCGTTTATTCAAGGATTTCATCAGTTTTCCTTGGATAACATCTTTTGCATTACTCCAAATAGAGATAACGCGATCGTAACGTTCTTCTTCCGTGATTAAACCGCGACGGAATTGTTTAATTACATTATCTACTTTTGCTTGTGCTTCGTGGAGAATTTCATCTTTTTCGCCTAATACAAGAATGTCAGATACCCCAACTGTAATACCAGCTTTTGTAGAGTACTTGAACCCTAAGTTTTTCATACGGTCAAGCATGCGAGACGTTTCTGTAATTTGGAAACGTTTGAACACTTCCGCAATGATGTTACCAAGGATCTTCTTGCTAAATGGCGCCACTTCTTCGCGACTAGCAATAATTTCTTTAATGTTCGCACCTTTTTCAACGAAATATTCCGCTGGTGTTTCTTTTTCAAGGTTTGAGTTTGTCGGTTCATTAATATAAGGGAACGACTCTGGTAAGATTTCGTTAAATATTAATTTACCAACTGTTGTTAATAGAAGCTTACCTTTTTGCTCTTCAGTAAACGTTACGTTATTTACTGAACTTGCAGCAACTGCAACACGTGTGTGCAGATGTACATATCCATTTTGATATGCAAGTATTGCTTCGTTTGCATCTTTGAAGACCATACCTTCACCGATTGCGCCTTCACGCTCAAGTGTTAAGTAGTAGTTACCTAATACCATATCCTGAGATGGAGTAACAACTGGTTTTCCGTCTTTTGGATTCAAGATGTTTTGTGCCGCTAACATAAGAATACGAGCTTCTGCTTGTGCCTCTGATGATAACGGAACGTGAACCGCCATTTGGTCACCGTCAAAGTCCGCGTTGTATGCAGTACATACAAGTGGGTGAAGACGAATTGCGCGACCTTCTACTAATGTAGGTTCAAACGCCTGGATACCAAGACGGTGAAGTGTTGGTGCGCGGTTTAGAAGTACTGGATGTTCTTTAATCACAGATTCTAAAACGTCCCAAACTTCAGGGTGTACACGCTCAATTTTACGTTTCGCACTCTTAATGTTGTGTGCTAACCCTTTTCCAACTAATTCTTTCATAACAAAAGGTTTGAACAGTTCAAGCGCCATTTCTTTCGGTAATCCACATTGGTACATCTTTAAGTTCGGTCCTACAACGATTACAGAACGACCAGAGTAGTCAACACGTTTACCTAATAAGTTTTGACGGAAACGTCCTTGTTTACCTTTAAGCATGTGAGATAGTGATTTTAATGGACGGTTACCTGGTCCAGTTACTGGACGGCCACGACGACCATTATCAATTAATGCATCTACAGCTTCTTGTAACATACGTTTTTCGTTTTGAACGATAATGCTTGGAGCACCTAGGTCCAATAGACGTTTTAAACGGTTGTTACGGTTAATTACACGACGATATAAGTCGTTTAAGTCAGAAGTAGCAAAACGTCCACCATCTAACTGTACCATTGGGCGTAGTTCTGGTGGGATAACTGGTAGAACATCTAAGATCATCCAAGATGGTTCATTTCCAGAGTTACGGAATGCTTCTAATACTTCTAGACGTTTAATAGCACGAGTACGGCGTTGTCCTTGTGCTGTTTTTAATTCTTCTTTTAAGAAGTCTACTTCTTTATCTAAATCAATGTCTTGTAGTAGCTTTTTAATCGCTTCTGCACCCATAGCAGCTTGGAATGTGCTACCATATCGATCACGATATGCACGGTATTCTTTTTCAGAAAGTAATTGCTTCTTATCAAGTGGTGTATCTCCACTTTCTGTTACAACATAAGAAGCGAAATAAATTACTTCTTCAAGCGCGCGAGGGGACATGTCTAAGACAAGTCCCATGCGGCTCGGGATACCTTTGAAATACCAAATATGAGATACAGGAGCAGCTAATTCAATATGACCCATACGTTCACGACGTACTTTTGCACGCGTTACTTCAACGCCACATCGATCACAAACTACACCTTTATAACGTACACGTTTGTATTTTCCGCAATGACATTCCCAGTCCTTTTGTGGTCCGAAAATACGCTCACAGAACAAGCCATCTTTTTCAGGCTTTAACGTACGATAGTTAATAGTTTCTGGTTTCTTAACTTCACCGTATGACCAAGAACGAATCTTGTCAGGTGAAGCAAGTCCAATCTTCATATATTCAAAGTTATTTACATCTATCAAGGGGCCTACCTCCCTTTTAGTCTACAGGTTATCCCAATTATTCCTTAGTTGTCTCAACTTCGACATTCAATTTATCTGCTGATTGATGATCATCGTCATCTTCTGTATCACGCATTTCAATTTCTGTATCGTCGCTAGACATCATTTTAACGTCCATACCTAAACTTTGCAGCTCTTTAATCAATACTTTGAATGATTCAGGAACGCCTGGTTCTGGAACATTTTCGCCTTTAACAATTGCTTCATAAGTCTTAACACGTCCAACAACATCATCAGACTTCACTGTTAAGATTTCTTGAAGAGTATAAGCAGCACCGTAAGCTTCAAGTGCCCAAACCTCCATCTCACCGAAACGCTGTCCACCGAACTGAGCTTTACCTCCAAGAGGTTGCTGCGTTACAAGTGAGTATGGTCCAGTAGAACGAGCATGAAGTTTATCGTCAACCATGTGCGCAAGTTTGATCATATACATGACACCAACAGATACGCGGTTATCGAATGGTTCACCAGTACGTCCGTCATACAGGATTGTTTTCGCGTCATTTGCCATACCAGCTTCTTCAATTGTGCCCCAAACATCTTCCTCACGAGCACCATCGAATACTGGTGTTGCAATGTGAATGCCCAGGTATCTTGCTGCCATACCAAGATGAAGCTCTAATACCTGACCGATATTCATACGAGATGGTACCCCTAATGGGTTTAACATGATATCGATTGGCGTACCGTCTGGTAAGTAAGGCATATCTTCTTCTGGTAAAATACGAGAAATAACACCTTTGTTACCGTGACGTCCGGCCATCTTGTCACCTTCAGAAATTTTACGTTTTTGAACGATATATGCACGTACAAGTTGATTCACGCCTGGTGGCAATTCATCGCCATCTTCACGGTTGAATACTTTTACGTCTAAGATAATACCGCCACCACCGTGTGGTACACGTAGTGATGTATCACGTACTTCACGCGCTTTTTCTCCAAAGATAGCATGTAATAGACGTTCTTCAGCTGTTAATTCTGTTACACCTTTAGGTGTTACTTTACCAACAAGTAAATCTCCATCTTTTACTTCAGCACCAACGCGAATGATACCGCGCTCGTCAAGGTTACGTAATGCGTCTTCCCCAACATTTGGAATGTCACGTGTAATTTCTTCTGGTCCAAGCTTCGTATCACGAGCTTCTGATTCATATTCTTCAATATGAATAGAAGTGTACACATCATCTTTTACAAGGCGCTCACTCATGATGATCGCATCCTCGTAGTTATAACCGTCCCAAGTCATGAAGCCAACAAGCACGTTACGTCCAAGTGCTAGTTCACCTAATTCCATAGAAGGACCATCCGCAAGGATTTCACCTTTTACAACTTCATTTCCAACACTTACGATTGGACGTTGGTTGTAACAAGTTCCTTGGTTAGAACGAATGAATTTTTGCATTTTGTAGCGATCTAAGTCGCCTTTTACTGTTTGACCGTCAACTTCTACATAGCGACGTACCCAAACTTCACGTGCTTCTACGCGCTCAACAACACCAGGATGTTTACAGATTACTGCAGCACCTGAGTCTTTTGCTGATACGTACTCCATACCTGTACCTACAATCGGAGATTCCGGATTCATTAACGGAACCGCCTGACGTTGCATGTTCGCTCCCATAAGTGCGCGGTTAGAGTCATCGTTTTCTAAGAACGGAATACAAGCTGTCGCTGCCGACACTACTTGTTTTGGAGATACATCCATGTAGTCGATGCGTTCTCTATTTGTGACAATGTTTTCACCACGGAAACGAGCTACGATATCTTCACTTAGGAATTCACCTTCATCAGATAATTTCATATTCGCTTGGGCTACAACATAGTTATCTTCTTCATCTGCTGTTAAATAATCAACATGCCCTGTTACAAGACCAGTTTCTGGGTCAACACGACGATATGGTGTTTCAATGAAACCAAACTCATTTACTTTCGCGAACGAAGATAATGAGTTAATCAAACCGATGTTTGGTCCCTCTGGTGTTTCAATCGGACACATACGACCGTAGTGGGAGTAATGAACGTCACGTACTTCAAAGCCTGCGCGCTCACGCGTTAAACCACCAGGTCCTAATGCAGATAGTCTTCGTTTGTGAGTTAACTCTGCTAATGGATTTGTTTGGTCCATGAACTGAGATAACTGAGAACTTCCGAAGAACTCTTTAATAGATGCAATAACAGGACGAATATTAATTAGCGCCTGTGGTGTAATTGCATTTGTATCTTGGATCGACATTCTCTCACGAACAACACGTTCCATACGAGAAAGACCGATACGGAATTGATTTTGTAATAGTTCTCCAACAGAACGCAGACGACGGTTTCCTAAATGGTCAATATCATCTGTATCCCCTACTTTGTATAGTAGGTTGAAGAAGTAACTGATAGAAGCAAGGATATCACCTGGTGTGATGTGTTTCACATCACGAGTAATATTTGCATTACCAATTACATTAATTACACGTTCGCCTTCCGACTCAGGAGCATAAATCTTAATAGATTGCAGCTCAACATCGCCTTCTACCACTCCACCCATTGGTTTCGCTGTTTTGAATCCAATGTTTTTCTCTAAGTAAGGTAAAATGCGATCAAGTGTACGACGATCTAAGATTGTTCCTTCTGCCGCTAAAATTTCACCAGTTTCTGGATCCACTAATGTTTCAGCTAAACGTTGATTAAACAATCTGTTTTTAATGTGTAACTTCTTGTTGATCTTATAGCGACCTACATTTGCTAAATCGTAGCGCTTTGGATCGAAGAAACGAGACACAAGTAAGCTCTTAGCATTTTCTACTGTTGGTGGTTCACCAGGACGTAGACGCTCATAAATTTCAAGCAATGCTTTTTCTGTACTATCTGTGTTGTCTTTTTCTAATGTGTTGCTTAAGTATTCGTTATCACCTAAAAGCTCGGTGATTTCTTGATCAGAGCCAAACCCTAATGCGCGTAACAAAACAGTTACAGGAAGTTTACGCGTACGGTCAATACGCACATATACAACATCCTTAGCATCTGTCTCATACTCTAACCAAGCTCCGCGGTTTGGAATTACAGTAGCAGTAAAACCACGTTTTCCGTTTTTATCCACTTTGCCACTATAGTATACGCTTGGAGAGCGAACTAACTGGGAAACGATAACACGTTCTGCACCGTTAATTACGAATGTTCCAGTCTCTGTCATGAGTGGGAAATCTCCCATGAACACATCTTGTTCTTTTACTTCACCAGTTTCCTTGTTGATTAGACGCACTTTTACACGAAGTGGTGCTGCATACGTCACATCACGCTCTTTGCATTCGTCTACAGAGTATTTAGGTTCACCTAAGCTGTAGTCGATAAATTCAAGCGATAGATTTCCCGTAAAGTCTTCAATCGGAGAAATGTCTTGGAACATTTCTCGCAAACCCTCATCAAGAAACCACTGATAAGAAGAGGTTTGAATTTCGATAAGATTTGGTAACTCTAATACTTCACTAATACGGGCATAACTTCTTCGTTGGCGGTGGCGTCCGTATTGAACTAGTTGACCTGTCAACTGCTTCACCCCTCAAATCATGAGTATTATAAATGCACAAAAAAATTTGTGCAAAATCACAAATAAATACAACTACTGCTATTAGCGTAGTCTTGTTCTCTTAAAGATAAATACGTTGAGTCTTTCTACCTGCTCAAAAAAGAAAAATGGCTTCTATAAGAAAACCATCATTCTGTTTCATAATCTGCTGATTTTACTATCTTTTCCAAGAGAAACAAAAATATACATCTTTCTCAACGCAGAAAATCATATATTGGCATTGTATAATGTTAACATAGCCAAAAATAACCGTCAACGTTTTTTTGATTTTATGATATAATATCCTTTTTTCTTTTCTACAATCTCAACTTCAGAAAATACTTCTTCTAGTTTTTTCAGCGCAGATGGTGCACCTTGCTTCTTTTGAATAACAATCCAAAGTTCTCCACCTGGAACTAAATACTCCACAGCTTTTTCTAAAATCTCATGTACGATATCCTTACCCGCACGAATTGGAGGGTTAGATAGAATAGCAGCATACTCGCCATCTACATTTTCATAGACGCTACTTTGAAAAATACGTATATTCTCGATTCTGTTATTAGCGGCATTTTCTTTCGCAAGCCCAAGCGCCCTTTCATTCACATCCACCATGTGAACTTCACAACCTTGAAACTCTTTCGCTAACGACAAACCAATAGGACCGTATCCACAACCTACGTCTAATATATCACCTTTAATATCCGGCATTTGAAACGCTTCAATTAAAAGACGAGAACCAAAGTCCACCTCGTTTTTCGAAAACACCCCATGGTCAGATAAAAAAGTAAATTGAGATCCACGAAGTGGAAATTCCCATCGTTTACGATCACTTTTACTAGAAGGGTCGTTAGAAAAATAATGGTCTGCCATATGGCCACCTCTTTTCTTTACAGTTAAAAAAAAAGCTCGCATGAGAGCGAGCTTTTTTTAAAGCATCAAAAGTTAATTACTTAACTTCTACAGCAGCGCCAACTTCTTCAAGTTTAGCTTTCATTTCTTCAGCTTCCTCTTTAGAAACGCCTTCTTTGATTGCTTTTGGAGTGTTGTCAACTAATTCTTTAGCTTCTTTTAAGCCAAGACCAGTGATTTCACGTACAGCTTTGATAACTTTGATTTTTTGAGCGCCAGCACTTGCAAGTACTACATCAAACTCAGTTTTTTCAGCAGCAGCTTCACCAGCGCCACCAGCTACAGCTACAGGAGCAGCAGCAGTTACGCCGAATTCTTCCTCGATAGCTTTTACTAAGTCGTTAAGTTCTAATACAGTCATAGATTTAACTGCTTCAATGATTTGTTCTTTAGTCATTGTAAATATCCTCCCTTAAATAGGTTTGTATTGTTTTATAGATAACAAGTAATTATCTTTTAAAAAATTAAGCGCCTTGCTCTTCCTTTTGTTCTGCAACTGCTTTAGTAGCAAGTGCAAGGTTACGGATTGGAGCTTGAAGAACGCTAAGAAGCATAGAAAGTAAGCCTTCACGTGATGGAAGAGTAGCGATTGCTTTAACCTCATCAAGTGTTACAAGTTTACCTTCGATTACGCCCGCTTTAATTTCTAAAGCTTCATGTTTTGTAGCGAAGTCGTTTAATACTTTCGCAGGAGCAACTACATCCTCGTTACTGAACGCGATTGCGTTTGGTCCTGTTAAGAATTCGTTTAACTCAGCCATTTCAGCAGATTCTGCAGCACGACGAGTTAGAGAGTTTTTGTAAACTTTGAACTCAACGCCAGCTTCACGTAATTGCTTACGTAATTCTGTTGCTTCAGAAACTGTTAAACCACGGTAGTCAACAACAATTGTAGATTTACTAGCACGAAGTTTGTCCGCGATTTCAGTTACAACTTGTTGTTTAGTTTCGATTACTTTGCTCATGTTATTACACCTCCTGTAGATTATATAGAAGATGTACCGAAAGTGCACTAAAAACCTCCATGCCCAACTTGTAGACATGGAGGCATATAGTCACAGAAAAAAATTCCGTTTCGTATATTAACACCTAGGTAGGAAATTAAGTCTATTGACACCTACTGTCTACGGTACACTATTTAAATTCACAACATAAATGATTATATTAAATCTTCTTTATGAAGTCAACTTCCAATTTTTACGCTAATGTAGAAACGTCTACGCGTACGCCAGGTCCCATTGTAGAAGCAACTGTTACGTTCTTCATGTAAGTACCTTTTGCAGCAGATGGCTTAACTTTTAATAAAGTGTCAGCGATTGTTTTGAAGTTTTCTACTAATTTAGCATCTTCGAAAGATACTTTACCGATTGGAACATGGATGTTACCAGCTTTATCAACGCGGTATTCAACTTTACCAGCTTTGATTTCGTTAACAGCTTTAGTTACATCGAAAGTAACTGTTCCAGTTTTAGGGTTTGGCATTAAACCTTTAGGTCCTAATACGCGACCAAGTTTACCAACTTCACCCATCATGTCAGGAGTTGCTACTACTACATCGAAATCGAACCAACCTTGTTGGATTTTACCGATGTAATCAGTATCGCCTACGAAGTCAGCGCCAGCAGCTTCAGCTTCTTTAGCTTTTTCACCTTTAGCGAACACTAATACACGTTGTACTTTACCAGTACCGTGTGGAAGAACAACTGCACCACGGATTTGTTGGTCAGCTTTCTTAGGGTCAACACCTAAACGGAATGCAGCTTCTACAGTTGCATCAAATTTAGCTGTGTTTGTTTTCTTTACTAATTCTACTGCTTCTGTTGCAGAGTAAGCAGATGCACGATCAACAAGCTTTGCAGCTTCTACGTACTTTTTACCTCTTTTAGCCATTTTTATTTCCTCCTCGAATGTGGTTTTAGCGGAATAACCTCCCACGTTTACGCCTGTTTTCAGGTATAACCTGAGGATGAGCGCCATCCATTTATTTAAAAACAATAATCATTTACGATAATAAAGGTTGCGAATTGGAATTCCAGACCCGCAACCTTTTTTAAAAACAAATCGAATTAGTCTTCGATAACGATGCCCATACTGCGTGCAGTACCTTCAACCATACGCATTGCAGCTTCTACGCTAGCAGCGTTTAGGTCAGGCATTTTAGTTTCAGCGATTTCGCGTACTTTATCACGCTTAACAGTTGCCACTTTATTACGGTTTGGTTCACCAGAACCAGACTCAATACCAGCTACTTTCTTAAGAAGAACAGCAGCAGGAGGAGTTTTAGTAATGAAAGTGAATGAACGGTCCTCAAATACCGTAATTTCAACAGGGATGATAAGACCAGCTTGATCTGCTGTACGAGCGTTAAACTCTTTACAGAAGCCCATGATGTTAACACCTGCTTGTCCTAATGCTGGACCAACTGGTGGAGCTGGGTTAGCTTTACCTGCAGGAATTTGAAGCTTTACCATTTTAATTACCTTTTTAGCCACGAGACACACCTCCTTAAGTCCGTGATGTGGTCAATTGGACAGTGATTTGCCCTCCCACGTCATATTTTATCTGTAAGGATAAAATCTTTCAAAAAACGTCTCCGATAACGAAGACGTACTGACTTAAAAGATATTATCACTTTTTACAATTCATTTCAAGTTTCATTTTATAATTTTTCAATTTGATGGAAGTCAAGTTCAACTGGAGTCTCGCGACCAAACATGTCCACAAGTACGCTAACCTTTTTCTTCTCCACATCAATTTCTTCAATAGCACCTGTATAATCTGCGAATGGCCCCTCATTTACACGTACTGTCTCATGAAGTTCAAAGTCGAAATCAACCACTTCGTTGTCCATTCCCATATGTTTCATAATGGTAACAACTTCCTCTTCTAATAGAGGTGATGGTTTAGATCCAGAACCAGAAGAACCAACGAACCCAGTTACACCCGGCGTGTTACGTACAACATACCAAGAATCATCAGTCATGATTAATTCTACTAATACATAACCTGGGAACACTTTTCTTTTCATTAATTTTTCTTTTCCGTTTTTCATTTCTACTTCTACTTCTTCCGGGACAACAACACGGAAAATTTTATCTTGCATACCCATTGATTCTACACGCTTCTCTAGGTTTGCTTTTACTTTATTTTCATATCCAGAATAAGTATGGACAACATACCAACTTTTTTCCATTCATTTAGGACGAGCGTCCTTCCCTCCCTGACGTACATTTTTTTGCGCAAATGAAAAAACCCGTTCACCGGGCTTTTACACAGTTCTTATAAATAACATTATATCATGGATAAGTGCTTCTTATTCAAGAATTAACCAAGAATTAACCGAATTAAAGAAGAAATGCCCATATCAACTACTGCGAAGAAAATCGCAAAGAACACAACTGTAGCAACAACAGTCGCTGTTGAGCGGAGTAATTCATCTTTTTTAGGCCAACTTACTTTTTTCATTTCGCGACCTACATCGCCGAAAAAGTTCGTTAAACGCATCTGCGGGACCTCCAGTGTATTATTTCAATTATTTATTTTGTTTCCTTGTGAACTGTATGCTGATTGCATGTTTTACAAAACTTTTTTATTTCAAGTCGCTCTATTGAGCTCGTATCTTTCATAGTAGAGTAGTTTCGATTTTTACACTCTTCACATGAGAGTACAACTTTTTTCCTCATTAGTTACACCAACCTTGTAACATTATGTCCCTAAAAATGTATCATACAATAAAAGACAATGTCAATGACATGCATTTTGTACTGTCTACAAAAGAAAACAGGTGATTTATTTTACACCTGTTGCACTTGTTATTTGTTATGAATTTAAAGTTGTACTTTCTCGCATTTCCATATATCGTTCCAATTTCCTCTTCACCCGCTGTAAAGCGTTATCAATAGATTTCACATGTCTGTTTAACTGTTCTGAAATCTCTTGATAAGAACGCCCATCTAGATATAAAGAAAGTACTTTTCTTTCTAAATCGCTTAATAATTCTGATATTTTTGATTCTATGTCTGTATATTCTTCTTGGCTAATAATCATCTCTTCAGGATCAGTTACCTTCGCTTCAGAAATAACATCCAATAATGTTCGATCAGATTCCTCATCGTAAATCGGCTTATCTAAAGACACATACGAATTTAAGGGAATATGTTTTTGCCTTGTTGCCGTTTTAATAGCGGTAATAATTTGTCGAGTGATACACAGTTCAGCAAATGCTTTGAATGAAGACAGCTTGTCCTCTTTATAATCACGAATTGCTTTAAACAATCCTATCATACCTTCTTGAACAATATCTTCTCGATCGGCACCCACTAAAAAGTAAGATCTTGATTTCGCGCGAACAAAGTTCTTATATTTGTGAATTAAATATTCTAGAGCGTCAGTATTACCTTTTCGAACTAACTCAACGATTGCCTCATCCTCTAAATCACGAAATGTAACGTCGCCTACACTTACGAAGCCTGCTTCCACCTTGATCCCTCCGACCGCTATTTATTTAGCAATATTATACAGTAAAAAGACAAAGAGCGTCAATGCTTCAACGCTCTCCTCTTCTTAATTTTTCTAATTTTTCTGTAATATCTTTACTAAATATCTTTCGCATGGCGGGTTGCTGTTCTTTCGTGTCTTTTGTACGCCTTCTTACTTGTTGCTCCATTGCCTGTACTTCCAACTCTAATTCACGCGCAGATTTCCGAAGGGCACCTTGCGCAAATATAACCCATTGTTCCGTGTAATCAGAAGTCGCAACATATATTCGTGTATTTATATTTCTAAGCTCTATCGCAAGCTGCTCTATCTTTTCGTCTGCAGTTTGATTCTTTCGTGTGAATATTACTTCCACACGAGATTGTTTCATCTTTTTTTCAATACCATGTACTGTATAGGCATCAAAGACTATCATCACTTTTGTACCTGTATAACCTTGATAATCCGCCATCTTATCAATAAGTGCATCTCTTGATGATTGTAAATCTACATCCCGCAGTTTCTTCAAATCTCCCCAAGCTCCGATAATGTTGTAACCGTCAACGATTAAAATATCGTTCATCTTTTATTTACCAATTTCGTGACGTTTACGATATACCTCATACATTAACAAACTTGCGGCTACGGAAGCATTTAAGGATGTAACTTTACCAACCATCGGTAGAGTGATTAGGAAATCACACTTTTCACCAATAATACGACTCATACCTTTTCCTTCACTACCAATTACTAACCCAATTGGCATTTTACTATCTAAATTACGGTAATCCGTTTTCCCTTTGGCATCTGTACCAGCAATCCAAAGTCCACGTTCTTTTAATTCATCAATTGTACGGGATAAGTTCGTTACGCGCGCAACAGGAATGTATTCAATCGCTCCTGTTGATGCTTTCGCAACTGACGCTGTAAGCCCCACAGCCCTTCTCTTTGGAATAATAATTCCATGAGCTCCTGTCGCATCAGCAGTACGCATAATAGAACCTAGGTTATGCGGATCTTCAATCTCATCTAAAATTAAGAAGAATGGATCTTCATTACGTTTTTCTGCCACTTTGAATAACTCTTCTAACTCCGCATACTGATATGCAGCTACTTGAGCAATTACACCTTGATGATTACCCTCAACTAATTGATCTAACTTTTTCTTTGGTGCATGTTGTAAAATAACCTTATTTTCTTTCGCTAACGCTAGTACAATCTGTACTTGTCCTTTGGCAGCACCTTCTGCGATCCAAATTTTATTTATATCTCTCCCTGATCGTAACGCCTCAATTACAGGGTTACGTCCGATAATATATTCACTACTCATGATGATGTGCCCCCTTCCTTTTCTTCTAAAACTGCAATAGCCTTATATACAATTTCGTCTAATCTTTCACGGTTATTTAATAAATGATGATAACCAATTAGCGCTTCAAAGGCTGTACTATGTCGATATGTTTGTACATCCGTATTTTTTGGAACTGTACCTGAATTTGCATTACGTCCTCTTCTTAATACCGCCTCTTCTTCCTCTGTCAAAAACGCCGTCTCTAATAAATGATAAACAACTTTCGCCTGTGCTTTTGCTGAAACAAAGCTTGTCCCTAATCGATGTAATTGATTAGGGCGAACTTTCCCTTTTTGAAGTAGGTGATAGCGGATATATTGTTCATATACCGCATCACCCATGTATGCTAACGCTAAGCTGTTTAATTGCTTTGCATCAATCATTCTTATCCTCTTTTCCATCTTGTACCTTGAGCGGTATCTTCTAAAATAATATTACGGTCTTTTAAGTCATCGCGAATTTGATCTGATAATGCAAAATCACGATTTTTACGAGCTTCAATGCGTTTTTGAATAAGTGCATCAATTTCTTCATCAAGCAACTCTTCTTGCGCTAATTCTAACCCTAAAATATCAAATAATGTTTCAAGTTGTTTTACGTATGCTTCAATTACCACTGTAGACGTATGTTCTTCCAGTAAATATTGATTCGCATGATTTGCCACATTATATAACTCAGTGATTGCATTAGCAGTGTTGAAGTCATCATTCATCGCTTCTTCAAATGCAGTCTGGAATTTTTCCAGTTCCGCTAACCATTTCTCATTATGGTCTGTTAAATCAGTACTACTTTCCATACGGTGTTTTAAGTTACCGTAAGCCGTCTTAATTCTTTCCAGTCCGTTATTTGTGCTTTGTAATAACTCTTCACTGAAATTAATTGGATGACGGTAATGTACCGATAGCATAAAGAATCTAATTAACTGCGGATTATATTGCTTAATGATATCGTGAACTAAAATAAAGTTCCCCAATGACTTAGACATCTTCTCATTATTAATATTAATATATCCATTGTGCATCCAGTAACGTGCAAATGTTTTTCCAGTTAACGCCTCAGACTGCGCAATTTCATTCTCATGATGAGGAAATGCTAAGTCTTGACCACCAGCATGAATATCGATTGTATCTCCTAAGTATTTACGTGCCATTGCCGAGCATTCAATATGCCAGCCTGGACGACCTTTCCCCCAAGGGCTTTCCCAGAAGATTTCTCCTTCTTTAGCATCTTTCCATAAAGCAAAATCAAGAGGGTCTTGTTTCTTTTCTCCTACTTCAATACGCGCACCGTGACGTAAGTCTGCGATTGGTTGATGCGATAATTTACCGTATCCTTCGAATTCCTTCGTTCTAAAGTACACATCACCTTCTGATTCATATGCATATCCTTTATTCACAAGTTCTTGAATAAATTCAATAATAATATCCATATTTTCCGTTACACGCGGATGAACTGTTGCGTGTTTGCAACCTAGTGCCGTTACATCCTCAAAGTACGCTTCAACGAAACGGTCAGCAATTGTCGGCACATCTTCACCTAATTCATTTGCTGCTTTAATTAATTTATCATCTACGTCAGTAAAGTTGGACACATACTGCACATCATACCCTTTATATTCTAAATAACGGCGTACCGTATCAAATACCATAGGTGGTCTTGCATTCCCAATGTGAATATAGTTATAAACTGTAGGTCCACACACATACATCTTTACCTTATTTTCTTCTAATGGAGTAAACTCTTCCTTTTGACGTGTTAACGTATTATAAATGTGAATAGTCATTTTTATCCTTCCTTTCTACCTTTACTTCAAGTTGTTTTTTCAATTTATCAAGTTCTACTTCCATGACCTTTAACTTATCAAAAATTGGGTCTGGAAGGTCAGAATGATTTAATTCTTGACCGATTTTTACTCCATTTTGAATAACGACTCGGCCAGGTATACCTACAACTGTAGAATGTGCAGGGACTTCTTTTAATACGACAGAACCTGCTCCAATTTTAGAATTCTCTCCAACTGTAATAGAACCTAGTACTTTAGCACCTGTTGCAATTAATACATTATCCTGAATTGTAGGGTGCCTCTTTCCCTTTTCTTTACCCGTACCACCTAATGTAACCCCTTGATAGATCGTTACATTATCACCAATTTCGCACGTTTCTCCAATTACAACCCCCATTCCATGGTCTATGAAAAAACGACGACCAATTGTTGCTCCTGGATGAATCTCAATGCCAGTAAAGAAACGACTAACTTGTGAGATCGAACGTGCAATAAAGAAGAAATTTTTTTTATAAAAAGCATGTGCAATTCGATGGGCCCAAACTGCATGTAATCCAGAGTAAGTCAAAATGACTTCGAAATAACTTCTTGCCGCTGGATCCTGTTCAAAAACGACTTCAATATCTTCCCGAAGCCTCTTAAACATCGACGTTCCCTCCCCTTTATGGGCTGCTTTTTCGAATGAACTAACTCCCTACTTATCTCCCTAAATCTTTATACACGTAGATAAAATTTATACTCATACCCAGTTTTACGGTATAAAAAAAGACGCCTCTGTCATATTGACAGAGACGCCTTATAAGCGCGGTTCCACTCTGTTTAGGCTAAAAAAGCCTCAAACTCATCTCTGATAACGGTGTACACCGCTTCTGCTTACTTTACGCCCTAAGACGTTTCGCAAAACAATTTACTGTTCAGCAGAAGACTCGAAGGGGCATTTCAAAAATCCGCTTATAAACCACTTCCAGCCTAAAGGTGGTTCTCTCTGTAAAAAGCCTGATTTTCTACTTCTCCTTCTCGTCGCTTTTCCTTATTAGGTTTTAAGTATACTTATTATATTTCTAAACCTAGAAAATGTTAACCAATTACTTTTTGAAGACGATTTAAAACTTTTTCTTTTCCAAGAAGTGCAATAGCATTCGGAAGCTCTGGACCATGTGTTTGACCAGTAGTTGCAACACGGATTGGCATAAATAAGTTTTTACCTTTATGACCTGTTTCCTTTTGAACTGCTTTAATAGCCGCCTTAATTGCTGCTGGTTCCATCGCTTCTAGTGCTTCTACTTGACCAGCAAATGCACGAAGTACTTCTGGTACTTGTTCACCTTTTAATACTTCTTGTCCTTCTTCTTCATAATCAACATGATCTTTGAAGAACATTTCAGAAAGCTCTACAATTTCAGCTCCAAAACTCATTTGTTCATGGTATAAAGCAATTACACCACGGATCCAATCTTGGTCTTGTTCACTTAAAGTTTCTCCCACACGTCCAGCTTTCACTAAATGCGGTAAACTTAACTCTACAACCGTATCTAAATCTTGCTTTTTCATATACTGGTTGTTCATCCATTTTAGTTTTTGAGAATCAAATAATGCAGGTGATTTTGATAAACGAGCTGCATCAAACATTTTGATAAACTCATCTTTAGAGAAGATTTCTTCTTCACCTACTGGTGACCAACCTAATAGCGCAATAAAGTTAAAGATTGCTTCTGGAAGATATCCAAGCTCTTTATATTGCTCAATAAATTGAATAATAGATTCATCACGCTTGCTTAATTTTTTACGACTTTCATTTACAATTAAAGTCATATGACCGAATTGTGGGATATCCCAACCGAAAGCTTCATAAATCATCATTTGTTTTGGCGTGTTTGAAATATGATCATCACCACGAAGTACATGTGTAATTTCCATTAAGTGATCATCTACTGCTACCGCAAAGTTATAAGTTGGGATTCCATCTTTTTTCACGATAACAAAATCACCAAAATCATTTGAATGGAATGCAACTTCGTCTTTTACGATGTCTTTGAATGTGTAATCACGATTAGCTGGTACACGGAAACGAATACTCGGAATACGTCCCTCAGCTTCAAATTCTTTCATTTGTTCTTCAGTTAAATCACGGTGGTTACCTGCATAACGAGGTGTTTCACCACGAGAAATTTGTCCTTCACGCTCTGCTTCTAGCTCTTCTTCTGTCATATAACATTTGTAAGCTAAACCACGCTCTAATAAATCTAGATATAATTTTTTATAAATATCTAAACGCTCTGTTTGACGATATGGTCCAAATTCACCGCCAACATCAACACCTTCATCCCAGTCCATACCGAGCCATTTTAAGTATTTTAATTGGCTTTCTTCTCCACCAGCCACGTTACGTTTTACATCAGTATCTTCAATACGAATAATAAACTTGCCATCTAAATGACGAGCAAATAAATAATTAAATAATGCCGTACGCGCATTTCCGATATGTAAGTGTCCTGTTGGACTTGGCGCATAGCGCACTCTCACTTGCTTTTCCATAATTGGTACACCTTCCATTCTTAATGTCTACACATTCTATAATTGTACAACAAAAAAATGTGATTATCCATCTTACGAATTAAAAACCATTATTTTTTCTGTAATAATACCACTGCTTGAGAAGCAATTCCTTCTTCCCTACCTGTAAATCCTAATTTTTCTGTTGTAGTTGCCTTTACATTAATGTTATCTATAGACGTTTCTAACAGTTCACTAATACGTTTACGCATACTTTCAATATGCGGTGCCATTTTTGGCTTTTGAGCAATAATTGTACAATCTAAATTCCCTAACTCGTAACCTTGTTCACGCACAAATTCCCAAACTTTTTGCAACAATACAGCTGAATCTGCATCTTTAAAAGCTGGGTCTGTATCAGGAAAATGCTTTCCGATATCTCCTGCTGCAATGGCACCTAAACATGCATCAGCAATCGTATGTAACAATACATCTGCATCTGAATGGCCGATTAATCCTTTCTCGTGTGGAATTGTAATTCCGCCAATAATTAACGGTCTACCTTCTGCAAATTCATGCACGTCAAAACCTTGTCCAATTCGAAACATTCTTTACATCCTCCTTGAGCTAAACCACTGAGCTTTATGACTCTATATTATATCGATATCCTTACAAAGAAAAGCCCGGCCATTGCCGAGCTTTCCTTTGTTATACACCATCACGGCTATTTTTTCAGAACATGAAGGAAACTTTCAGCAATTAGTAAATCCTCTGGAGTCGTCACTTTAATATTATAGTAACTCCCTTCTACTACACCTACTTGCTTTCCAATACGTTCCACGAGACTTGCATCATCTGTACCAAGAAAACAGCTCTGTTTTGCACTTCTATGAGCTTCTAGCAAAAGAGAAACAGAGAACCCTTGCGGTGTTTGTACAGCCTTAAGCTGAGATCGTTCTACCGTTTCGACAACAACACCTTGCTCTACCTTCTTAACTGTATCCTTTACTGGCACTGCACAAATGGAAGCTCCATATTTTTCTGCTGCTGTTAATACATCTTGAATCACTTTATTCGTTACGAATGGGCGCGCTCCGTCATGTACAAGAACGTATTCAACACCACTCGCATGCTGAATCGCGTTATATACACTATCTTGTCTTTCGGCTCCACCCTGAATAAATTGTACCTGTTTTTCAATCGGATACTTCTGCATTAATTCTTCAAAATACGGGCGTTCCTCTTCGTTAATTGCCATAACAATACTTTTGCACGCTTTATCTCTTTCAAAAGCACGTAATGTATGAACGATAATCGGTACTTCATTTATAAGTAAGAACAACTTATTTTTGCCAGCACCCATCCGCTTTCCTTGGCCGGCTGCCGGAATAATTAATGTATACATATTAATAATCCTCTACCTATAATGCTTTTTCTAATAATTTACGTTTTGCGAAAATCATACGACCAGCTGATGTTTGTAATACGCTAGTAACCAGTACATTAAGTTGCGAACCTACATACTCTCTACCATCTTCTACTACAATCATCGTACCATCATCTAAGTACGCAACACCTTGGTTTTGCTCTTTACCATCTTTCACAACATAAACATTTAATTCTTCGCCAGGGAGTACAACTGGTTTAATTGCATTAGCTAAATCATTAATGTTTAACACTGTTACTCCTTGTAATTCAGAAACTTTATTTAAGTTAAAATCATTCGTTACTACAGTTCCACCGGTGATTTTTGCTAACTTTACAAGTTTGCTATCCACCTCTTGGATATCCTCGAAATCGCCTTCATAAATTTCTACCGGAATCGGCATCTCTTTTTGAATACGATTTAAAATGTCTAGTCCTCTGCGACCACGATTACGCTTTAAAGCATCGGAAGAATCGGCAATATGCTGAAGCTCTTCTAATACGAATTGTGGAATCACAATTGTTCCTTCCAAAAACTTCGTTTGGCAAATGTCAGCAATACGTCCATCGATAATTACACTCGTATCGAGAATTTTCCAATGAGTCGTAGATTTTTCTGCTTCTGCCTCTTCGTTCTCGTTATTATTTTTCTTCTTACCTCCGCGTTGGGGTAATGTAAATAATCCTAGCAATTCATTCCTCTTTTTAAATCCTACTTGGAATCCTAAATATCCAAGTAAAAGAGTGAAGAACACTTGCAATACCGTACTAATAACCGGAATTGTAAATTCACGAATCGGTATTAAAATTAAATATGCAACAATAAGACCAGAGATTAATCCTAATGTACCAAATAAAACATCTGCTACAGGCGCCTTTACAAGAGCCTCTTCAATATGCTTAATAAGTTGAACAATATAATCTACAAGCCAAAATGTTGTTAAAAATAAAATAATTGCACCAATAATCGCACGAACATACGATCCTTCCAATAAAGGAACAGCACCGATGTCTAATACATTAATAACTTTTGGGATTAAGTAAATCCCTAACGCTCCCCCGATCACTAGAAAGAAGAGCTGTACGATCCGTTTTAACATCCAACCACCTCCTACTCATTATTAACCATTGTTTCGCTAATCAAAACGCCGAATGCAAAAGCGGACGTGTTTTTTTATAAATAGTTTTATTTACCAATATATCATATCATATACCAAAAATGTTCTAGTGTCGTTATATTATGGAATCAATGTAATATTCTTAATTGTGTCTACTCATATATAGATGCTCTTGAATTCTTTTTAGGCCTTCTCGTATTTTCTTCGCCCTTACTTCCCCAATTCCTTCCACATCATCCAATTCATGAATAGTCGCGCGACAAACTCCTTGCAACGTTTTGAATCGATTAATTAAATTTTCAATGATAAGTGGCGGAACACGAGAGATTTTGCTTGTAATTCGATATCCCCTTGGCGTCACACTTTCTTCTAAACTGGTTTGCCCTGGGTAACCAAGTAATTTAACTAAATCACTATCCTCTAAAAGTTGTGTATTTGCAAGGTCCTGTAACTTTTTCAAAATTTGATGATGGTCTTGTGTTTTCTCCTGATGGTAATCTTTAATTAACAATGCTGCCTCTGCTTCTAAATCAGCTAGTAATTCTGTAAGCTGTAAACGAATTAACCTACCTTCTGTTCCTAACTCATGAATATAGCTCAATATTTCATTTTTAATACGCAGTACCATTTCAACACTATGTAAAACGTGAACTACCTCAGACATTGTAACGACCTCTTCAAATTCTAGAATGCCCAAATTCGTAATACCATCATTCCATACAGCCTTATATTTTTCTAACGTTTGAATAGCTTGGTTTGCCTTTGTTAAAATAACCCCTATATCTTTTAGTGTATAACGTAAGTTCCCTTGATATAGCGTAATTACGTTACGTCTTTGTGAAATGGCCACAACAAGGCTGCCCGTCTGCTTCGCTACACGTTCTGCTGTTCGGTGACGCATACCGGTTTCAATAGAATCAATAGATGCCTCTGGAACTAACTGTGCATTCGCTATTAAAATTTTACTTCCCGTTTCATTTAAAATAAGTGCCCCGTCCATTTTTGCTAATTCATATAAACTAGCAGGAGAGAATGCACAATTAATGTGAAAACCACCATCCACAATACTTTTAATCTGCTCATTATATCCAAGAACAATTAGCCCCCCTGTTTGTGCGCGAAGTACATTATCTATCCCTTCACGCAGTGGTGTTCCTGGGGCCACGAGCTGTAAAATATTAATCATACTTTTGACACGTTGCTTATTTTCTTCCATAGCCTAGCCTCCTAATGTCAAACGAAGCGCTTCTCCTAAATTAGAAACACCTACAACCTCAATCCCATCCGGAATTGTCCATCCTCCTAAGTTTTTTCTAGGAATAATAACACGTTGAAATCCTAATTTAGCCGCTTCTTGTACACGTTGTTCGATTCTTGATACTCTTCTTATTTCTCCAGTTAATCCTACTTCTCCTATTACTGCATCAGTTGGTGCCGTAGATTTATCCCTAAAACTTGAGGCTATACTTAAAGCCACTGCTAAATCAATTGCCGGTTCGTCTAATTTCAAACCACCAGCTACTTTTAAATATGCATCTTGATTTTGCAATAGTAAACCTGTTCTTTTTTCTAATACTGCCATAATAAGCGAAACACGGTTATGATCAATTCCCGTCGCCATTCTTCGAGGATTTCCAAAACTAGTAGGGGAGATTAATGCTTGTATTTCTACTAAAACCGGTCTTGTTCCTTCCATTGAAGCAACTACTGTTGATCCTGCAACACCAACCGGCCTTTCCTCAAGGAAGATTTCAGAAGGATTTAAAACTTCCGCAAGACCAAGCTCTTTCATTTCAAAGATACCCATTTCATTCGTGGAACCAAAACGGTTCTTCACAGCCCGTAAAATACGATACGTATGGTGTCGATCTCCTTCAAAATAAAGAACTGCATCGACCATATGTTCTAACATACGAGGTCCTGCAATTGCTCCTTCTTTTGTCACATGCCCGACAATGAAAATAGGGATTCCTTTTGTTTTTGCAAGTTTCATTAATTCCGCTGTACATTCACGTACTTGTGCCACACTTCCTGGTGCTGACGTCACTTCAGGTAAATGTATCGTTTGAATAGAATCAATAACAACAAAAGCTGGATTCATCTCTTCAATATGTGCTGCAATACGCTGCAGGTCTGTCTCTGCTACAACAAATAGATTGCTACCCTTTACATGCAAACGATCTGCACGAAGTTTAATCTGTTTTGCCGACTCCTCACCCGATATGTATAATACATCATATGAAGAATCTGCTAATTGTGATGAAATCTGTAATAGTAATGTTGATTTTCCAATCCCAGGGTCTCCACCAATAAGCACTAAGGACCCATCTACAATTCCACCACCAAGCACACGATTAAACTCTTGAAATTCCGTTTCAATACGTGCCTCAGACTTTGTTTCTACTTCGGTAAGACGTCTTGGTTTTGTTACTTCCGTTTGAATTGCATTCGCGTAATTAAGGCGCCTAGATGATACAACTGGCTCCATTTCTTCAACAAGTGTATTCCATTGACCACATCCAGGACATTTACCCATATATTTTGGTGACTGATAACCACATTCTTGACATATAAATTTCGTTTTCTTTTTAGCCATACCTTTTTATAGTTCACTTCACTTTCGTCTATAAACGTTTATCCTTCTCGTACAAGAAAGAGGGCTATCGCGTAGCCCTCTTTGTTTGTCTATACTTATTTTACCTTTTCCGCACTATGAATGACAAATGATTCTCCTTCTACATCAAAGATAACTTTTTGTCCTTTCTCAATAGCACCTTTTAAAAGTTCTTCTGATAGTCTATCTTCTACATGTTTCTGAATTGCTCTGCGAAGTGGACGAGCGCCATACTCACGATCAAATCCTTTATCTGCAATAGCTGAAATTGCCCCTTCCGTTAAGTGCAATTCGATTTCTTGTTCTTTTAAGCGATTAACTAACTGATTTACCATAAGAGTTACAATCTCTTGAATATGTTTTTTCTCAAGCATATGGAATACGATAATTTCATCAATACGGTTTAAGAATTCTGGACGAAATGCCTTTTTCAGCTCATCCATTACTTTACCTTTCATATCCGAATAATCACGGCTTTCATCTTGTACATTAAATCCAAGATGTTTGTTACGTTTTAACGCCTCGGCACCAACGTTAGACGTCATAATAACAATCGTATTACGGAAATCAACTGTACGTCCTTTAGAATCTGTTAAACGACCATCTTCTAATACTTGTAGTAAAATATTAAACACATCCGGATGAGCTTTCTCTACCTCATCTAATAAGACAACTGAATATGGCTTGCGACGAACTTTCTCTGTTAATTGTCCACCTTCTTCATATCCAACATATCCTGGAGGAGAACCAACTAAACGGGAAGTAGAATGCTTCTCCATGTATTCTGACATATCGATGCGAATCATTGCATCTTCATCACCGAACATAGATTCTGCTAGTGCTCTTGCAAGTTCTGTTTTACCTACACCTGTTGGCCCTAAGAAAATAAATGAACCAATTGGGCGCTTCGGATCTTTTAATCCTGCTCTTGCACGACGAACAGCTTTTGCTACAGCTACTACTGCTTCATCTTGACCAATCAAACGATCATGGAGAATGGATTCTAAATTTAATAATTTATCAGTCTCTGTTTGTGCAAGTTTAGAAACTGGGATACGCGTCCATGTAGAAACGACATTTGCAATATCTTCTACCGTAACCTCTGAATTTTCTTTTCCTTGTTGCTCTTTCCATTGACGTTTTGTATCTTCTAACTTCTCACGTAAGCGTTGCTCCATATCACGTAAGGATGCAGCCTTTTCAAATTCTTGACTTTGTACAGCTGCATCTTTTTCTTTTCGAATCTCCTCAAGCTTCACTTCAAGCTCTTTTAAGTTTGGTGGTGTTGTATAAGAACGTAAGCGAACTTTTGAAGCAGCTTCATCAATTAAATCAATTGCTTTATCTGGTAAAAAGCGATCTGTAATATAACGATCTGAAAGTTTTACAGCTGCATCAATAGCGTCATCTGTAATAGATACACGGTGATGCGCCTCATAACGATCACGTAAACCTTTCAAGATTTGAATCGATTCTTCTAAACTTGGCTCATCAACATGAATTGGTTGAAAACGTCTTTCTAAAGCCGCGTCTTTTTCAATATATTTACGATACTCATCTAAAGTTGTTGCCCCAATACATTGTAACTCTCCTCGTGCTAAAGATGGTTTTAAAATATTCGATGCATCGATTGCACCTTCTGCTCCACCTGCACCAATTAATGTATGAAGCTCATCAATAAATAGAATAATATTGCCTGCTTGGCGAATTTCATCCATCACTTTCTTTAAACGATCTTCAAATTCACCGCGATATTTCGTTCCAGCTACCACTGTACCCATATCTAGTGTCATAACACGCTTATCTCTTAAAGTTTCAGGAACTTCATTATTTACAATTTGCTGTGCTAATCCTTCTGCAATTGCCGTTTTACCTACACCAGGCTCACCAATTAATACTGGGTTGTTTTTCGTTCTACGGCTTAATACCTCAATTACACGTTGAATTTCTTTACCACGTCCAATAACAGGGTCTAAGCGATTTTCACGCGCAACAACTGTTAAGTCCCTTGCTAAACTATCAAGTGTCGGTGTATTTACATTTGATGCTGAACCACCTTGATGACCTGAACTAGCTTCATTACTTCCAAGAAGTTGTAAGACTTGTTGTCTTGCTTTATTTAGACTTACACCTAAATTATTTAAAACACGTGCGGCTACACCTTCACCTTCACGGATTAAACCGAGTAAAATGTGTTCTGTTCCAACGTAAGAATGGCCTAGCTTACGCGCTTCATCCATAGATAATTCAATAACCTTTTTAGCACGAGGTGTATAATGTACAGTTTGAGAAGCTTCTGTTCCACGCCCAATTAACGCCTCTACTTCTTTTTGAACTTTCTCTGGACTTAATCCAAGAGCAATTAATGCTTTTGCTGCAATTCCTTCACCTTCGCGTACAAGCCCAAGTAAAATATGTTCTGTTCCAATATTATTATGCCCAATACGAATTGCTTCCTCTTGAGATAAAGCTAATACTTTCTGTGCTCTTTCTGTAAATCTTCCAAACATCATAGAAATCGCCTCCTACTTGCGCTTAGTTTTTTTCAATACGTAATCGCTCACGGATTAAGGTTGCTCTTCGATAATCTCTTTCTTCTGGCCCTAAAGGTCCACCTGCGTATTGTTGTAAAATACCTGGTTGCGTAAGAACCATTAGCTCAGTCAAAATATTTCTCGATATACCTTTTATATATCCTAGATCAATACCAAGTCGTACATCCGATAAGCAATTGGCTGCTTCTGCAGATTGAATTAAACGACTGTTTGCTAGTATGCCGTAAGAACGATAAACCTTATCTTCAAGTTCAATACTTGAATTTTGTACAATTAATTCTCTAGCTATTTTTTCTTGCTGTATAATTTGTTGAATGACACTCTTTAAATCTGCAATAATATCTTCTTCAGACTTTCCTAGCGTCATTTGATTTGAAACTTGAAATATATTACCTAACGCTTCGCTACCTTCACCGTATATTCCTCTTACTACTAACCCTAATTTTTGAATTACTTGTATAATACGGCTAATTCTTTTTGTTAAAACCAGTCCCGGTAAATGAATCATCACAGAAGCTCTTAACCCTGTGCCAACATTAGTAGGACAACTTGTAATATATCCAAGTGACTCATCAAAAGCGTATTCAACTTCTTTCTCAATCCAATTATCTATTTGATTGGCGCTTTGAAGCGCCTCTGATAACTGTAATCCTGAAAATAGGCACTGAATCCGAATATGGTCTTCTTCATTAAGCATAACACTAATATGTTCACTTTCTGATAGTAGACATGCTCCATATTCTGTCCCTGCAAGATTTGGACTAATTAAATGCTTTTCGACTAAAACTCTCCTTTGAAGAGGGGTTAATTCATTCATCTTTAATAGTCCAAACTCCCCAAAGGACCCTACTGCTTTATTTATAAATTTCTTTTTGAATAATTCATGAATCTGTTTAGCTTCTTCTTCGTTTTGCATAGTGGAAAATTGATATTGTTTAAAATTACGAGCCAAACGAATTCGACTACTTAAAACAATATCAGAATCAGGGCCATCCCCCTTCATCCATGGACTAATTGCTTCGTTCATAATTTTGTCCAGTGACATAGAATTATTCCCCCTCCCTATGCTCACTAAGCTGTATTTCAAGACCTCGGATTTTATCCCTTACCTCTGCAGCTTTCTCAAATTCCTCTTTCTGTACGTATTGTTTCAGAATAAGTTTTAGTTCATCTAATTCTTTCTTTAAGTGGATATTTCCTTCTATACGTTCCGGAATTTTTCCACAATGTTCTGTATGCCCACCGTGAAGGCGTTTTAATAATGGCTTTAAATGCTCCTTAAATGTATCGTAACAAGAAGAACAGCCAAAACGTCCGACTTTTGTAAATTGTTCATATGTCATCTTACAATCTGGACACCTTACTATATCTGCATTTGAAAATCCATTTTTTCCTTCTTCAAACATTGTTGATTCACCGTGTAATAAACCAGCAAATAAATCATGAAATGAAAAGTTAGACTGCGATGATTGAAAGAAAGACGTATAGCCACTTTGCTCTGCACATTGCTCACAAAGATGAACTTCCGCCTTCTTCTCGTTAATTACTTTTGTATAATGTAAAGTTGCTGGTCTTATGTTACAGTTTTGACAAGTCATCACTATCCCCACCTTTACAACAGGAACGCTCTATCTCATGATACTTTTCATACATTACTAGATTGTTCGCTTTCCTGAATCCATTTAAATAAAAGTGCATGTTCTTTTTCAAAACTTCTACAATATTTAACTGCTTTATCTTAGTTATCAATCTTTTACAAAAGTTATATTTATTTATATTTCAGTGTTCTTAACATTGCGCATAATATTCGAGCCCTAAGTTCATCTCGAGAAGGAACATCCATTGATAATACAGAACGGTCTATTACACTTAACATCAGTTTCGCTTCACGATTTGTTATGATTCCCTCTTCTATTAAACGTATAATCATACTTTCTGCATTCCCTTGCGCAACGCTATGATCAATCATATGAAGCATTTGATCAATAATGTCTATATCATCATGCAGTTTGACTTTTATAATGCGAATGTAACCTCCTCCACCACGTTTACTTTCTACTACAAATCCTCTTTCTAACGTAAAACGGGTATTGATTACATAATTGATTTGAGATGGTACGCACTCGAATCGATCCGCAATCTCATTTCTCTTGATTTCAATCACATTATTATTACTTAAGTCAATAACTTGCTTTAGATATTGCTCAATGATATCAGATATATTTCTCATTTATCCGCCACCTTTATTGACTTTGACTATCTTTGACTTTAATTATATACGTATTAATAAAATTTGCAACTCTTTTGCTTATTCACTATCCTAGCCACATTCCCTTGTATTTAAACAAAATATGAATACTTTAAACACATTTTTTATTACTATGGATTATAAAATAAAACACGAAAAAACACGAGTCATTTGACTCGTGTTTTAGTTGCTTGGCGACGTCCTACTCTCACAGGGACAAGGTCCCAACTACCATCGGCGCTAGAGAGCTTAACTTCCGTGTTCGGTATGGGAACGGGTGTGACCTCTCTGCCATCATCACCAAACTATGAAGGCATATTCCTTCAAAACTAGATAACATTTGCTACATATTATATGGTTAAGTCCTCGATCTATTAGTATTCGTCAGCTCCACATGTCACCATGCTTCCACCTCGAACCTATCAACCTGATCATCTTTCAGGGATCTTACTAGCTTACGCTATGGGAAATCTCATCTTGAGGGGGGCTTCATGCTTAGATGCTTTCAGCACTTATCCCTT
>NZ_QJTG01000031.1:45783-48613 GCF_003217275.1 Bacillus sp. 196mf | reverse complement strand
AAGTTAGTCAGTCTTTGGTCTGCCATACGTAACACGTATGTTCAATGGAAACTTCGGCAATATTTCCATTCTTAGACTGCGAAGCGTTTCAATGACCCTGCACTTCGGGCGACGATACTCCACTTTGGACTATGGTTCAAGCAGTTTAGCCTTCATCCTTATTCATAACATTTTTACCTTGCCCCTCAGTCGTACCTAGGTCATTTTGGTAACTTAGGGCTTTCCTTGCATGCTCTGGTCCCCTCCGGGTTTCCCCTTCTAGGTAAGCAAGGTGGTAAATGAGTTAAGCACAGACTCCCATCTCTTGTCTAAGGAGATTCTCTACATGCCCGTATGGGCGCACACCAAAATCATCATGATCCAATAAATTAACACGATCGCCGATTTTGTACTCATAATGAGATTCTCTTTTTTCTTGTACAAATTTCGGTTTTCTAATTTTACTTTCATTCACTTTTTCTAAAGCGTACTCTTTATTTCCCATATACTCTTTCGCTCTTTTCAGTACATGTTCTTTTACGCTCATTTTATTCGCAATCCAAAGTGCATTACTTTCTCCTGATTTTCCGATAACTAATTTATAAAGCGGCTCTAGCGTTTCACTATTAAACTGCATCGCTGCATTCATAAAGTCATCATGCATTTCTGAGAATCGTTTAATTTCTCCGTAATGCGTACTCGCAACGGTAATACATCCCGCAAAGTACAACTCTTCTAAAATAGAAATTGCAAGTGCTGCACCTTCATTTGGTTCTGTACCGCTCCCTATTTCATCAAATAAAAGTAACGTATTATTATTTGACATCCTCATAATCTCAGAAAGATTTTTCATATGAGACGAAAATGTACTTAGTGCATTTTCAATACTTTGATTATCACCAATATCTACGAATACATTTTCGAAAATAGCGATTTCTGTACCTTTATCTCCTGCAATATGAAGACCTGACATTGTAGCTAATGTTAACAATCCAATCGTTTTTAACACAATTGTCTTTCCGCCCGCATTCGGCCCTGTAATAATTAAACTACGATACTCTTGACCAATTTTAAAATGTAACGGTACAACTTGCCCTGTTAAAAGCGGATGCTTACAATTCACTAAATGAATGTAGCCATGATCGTTTAACTTCGGTTCTATTCCATCAATCGATTTACTAAACTTCGCTTTCGCAAATACCATATCATACTGACTAATTAGCTCCATGTTAATCTTTATACTATATATGTTTTCTAAGACCATTCCTGATAAAGTCGCTAAAATCTGATACTCTTCAACCGCTTCTTCTGCTTTCAAACCTGCTAATTCTGCATTCAATTTCGTAACCGTATGCGGTTCTATAAATACAGTAGAACCTTTTGCCGAGGCTTCAATAATACTTCCAGCAACTTGATTTTTATAGGAAGATTTAATTGGAATCGTATAACGGTCATCCTTTTTACTAATAAAGAATTCCTGAATGAATTTCTTATTTGCACTACTATTTAAAAACTTCGTTAAACGTTCTTTTATTTTCCCATCTACAGAATCGATATTATTTCGAATTCGTTTTAACTCTTTACTTGCAGCTACATCAATACTATTTCCTTTAATTGAAAAGTTAATTTCCTCTTCAATACTTTTATATTCAGTCATTGAATTTGCATAAGAAGCTAATACTGGTGCAAAAAATTCTTTATCTAACATAAACTTTTTAATCTTTCTACACCCACGTAAAAAATCTGAAACACTTACTAATTCTTCTGGATCTAAAATCATCCCTTTTTCTAATTTTTGAATTGTACTAGCAATATTAGAAATGCCGAAGAAAGGAACATGCCCTTCTGCATCTAATATAGCTCGTGCTTCTGTCGTTTCATTCAAGCGATTTCTCACTACTTTTATACTCGTACTCGGCTCTAATTTGTTTACTAATTCCTTACCTAATCCACTTACACAATAAGATTTCACTATATCCTTTAATTCGTTATATTGTAACTTTTCAAAAGTCA
Source organism: Bacillus sp. 196mf (assembly GCF_003217275.1). NCBI lineage: Bacteria > Bacillati > Bacillota > Bacilli > Caryophanales > Bacillaceae > Bacillus > Bacillus sp. 196mf. Next base: position 46,621 of record NZ_QJTG01000031.1, on the reverse strand, counting down.
TCGTATTCATTTTGTTTCTCCTCACTATGATTGATTTTTATCATAAATGAAGATACCTACTCATTAGATTCCAATGAGCTCTACATTATTTAATTACCATTTTTATACATTAAAAATATATACAAAAAAGCTGCGGGGATACCGCAGCTTTTACATTTACAAGGCATGAGTAATAACATATGAGGAAATAAGCCATAAAAAACAGATGGCAATCCCCTTATTACACGCTTTATAAAGTATTGTAGGTATCTTCATAGGTATTGAAATAAATCCATGACAAAGCTAGGGGTATGGTATACATAAAAATCCCCTGTTCTTATCCGATTTATTTCATTAAATTTTTCCTATTTAATACCTACCGCACTCACAAAAAGCACCTCTCATTAATTTATATTATAGTCATTGAAATCTAATTTATTGAAATCATCATACTATATGTTACGTGAGAAGTAAAGGTGTCATACTTTAGTAGTACGTAACTATAGATTTCAATATTGCTTAAATTAGGTCTATATTCACTGAAGAGAAATTATAAGAAGCGCCTCCGCTATTGCGAATGTCATTTACTTCCCCTAATACATTTAATAATTATGACAAGCAATAATAGGAGGTTTACTATATGAGTGAAGAATATAGTATTTTACATGGAACTGCTCTAGAACCAAATTTAATCGGTCCCACACTACCATCAATTCCACCATTTACATTACCCACCGGACCTACTGGAATCACAGGTCCTACCGGTGCGACAGGTTTTACCGGAATTGGAATAACTGGTCCTACTGGGGGTACAGGTTCTACCGGAATCGGAATAACTGGTCCTACTGGGGGTACAGGT
>NZ_QJTG01000031.1:0-45733 GCF_003217275.1 Bacillus sp. 196mf | reverse complement strand
CTACTGGAATCGGAATAACTGGTCCTACTGGGGGTACAGGTTCTACTGGCGCAACCGGTTTAGGGATTCTTCCCATATTTGGAACAATAACTTCTGAAGTAGGAATCGGTTTTTCAGCAGTAGTTAATACAAATATTAATTTTACCATTCCAGGACCTGCTAGTGGAACTACTATAAATCCATTAAATAATTCTATTACAATTGATACCACTGGCGTGTACTCTGTATCCTTTTCAATTGTATTTGTAATACAAGCTATATCGTCTAGTATATTAAATCTTACAATAAACGATTCCATTCAATTCGCAATCGAAACGCGAGTTGGTGGTGATTCTGGGATAAGAGCTACATCCGCCAGAACTGATTTACTATCTTTAAATCAAGGGGATGTTCTTCGAGTACGAATAAGAGAAGCCACGGGTGACATTATATACTCCAATGCCTCTCTTGTTGTTATAAAGGTCGACTAACTCTTTTATTACAATAAAGATTCAGGAAAAATAAAGTGAAACTTTAATAAGCCCTCACCAATCGGACTGACCACAAATAGCGGGATAAATATGCACAATATAAAAAGAAGAGGAAAACTTATATTTCAGTCTACCTCTTCTTTTTCATCACCAAATTACTGCTGAACATATATGGAAACTGATCCTCCACTTACTTGGAATTGTCCCCAACCATCCTTATTAATTGTTACAGTATTTGTTTGATTACCCGTAATATCGTACCATACTTCCCCTGCGTTATTCTTCCCAACATCCATCCACTTTGACCCTCCTGGTCCATCAGAGATTAATGTTGCTAAACCAGAATTAGCATGTACACTATCACCTTCTCTTGTCCAGCCAATTACATCTGGATGATCAAAATAATCCCGCTGCGTACCATATGCAAAGTTTTTTCGTGCCGTCAAAATCGGATCAATTTTGTCCTTTAACGCTGGAATTTCATAGTTACTATTTCCTTTTGTACCATAGTAATCACCATAGAAAACAGAAGGATATCCCTCTGCACGCGTTAAAATAAATGCATATGCCAACGGTTTGAACCAAGGGCTCACTACAGATTCCAATGACTGACCAGGCTGTGAATCATGATTTTCAACTAGAGTAACCGCAAGTGTAGGATGATTCGCAACTACCGTTCCTTTTAAAATATTTCTCATATCATAATTCCCATTTCCTGTTGAAGCATAGTGAAAATTATAATGAAGTGGTGCATCGAACACAGATTGATTATAATTGACCTTCGCTAAATAATTATTTAAAGTCTGGATATCATTTTGCCAATATTCAGCTACTGTAAACATTTCTTTCCCCGTTTGCTGTCTAACATGATTTACCCAATCGCGCAAATATTCATGATCAATATGTTTAACAGCATCTAAACGAAAGCCATCTAAATTTAATTCCTTCGCATACCACGTTCCCCATTTTTTCATTTCATTCGCAACATCTGGATGATCAAAATCAAGATCCGCGTACATCAAATAATCATAATTCCCATTCTCGCTAGACACTTCCCAGTCCCACGCTTTACCTATGCCCCTAAATTTATAAATTCGGTTTAATTTCTTTCCTTCATCCCAATCTGTTCCGTCAAAATGATACCATTTCCATTTGAAATTAGAATAAGAATCTCCACGCCCTGGAAAGTTAAATCCTGTCCAAGCACTAATTTCATAATCACCTGATACTTCAACATTTCGATTGCTTGGGTCTACCTCAACTGCTGTGACAGTTTCTGTATAATCAGCCCCACCTTTATGATTCATAACTACATCACCGTATACATCGATGTTTTTCTTATGTAAAGCGTCAATTGCAGACTTCAATTGTGCTTTCGTCCCATATTTCGTCCGCACTGTTCCCTTTTGATTGAATTCCCCCAAATCATATAAATCATATGCTCCATATCCTACGTCATTTTGCGTAGTTCCTTTATATGCAGGTGGTATCCAAACAGATGTAATTCCTTTTTGCGCTAAATTTTCAGCATCAGTACGCAAACGATTCCAATGATCCCCATCATTCGGAGCATACCACTCAAAATACTGCATTAACGTTCCATTGTTAACTGTATCTGCATATGCTTTACTCCCCTCATATATACTAGGTAAAAACATAACAACTGACAATCCGACTATTGTTACTCTTTTAAACATCTGTACACCATCCCCTTCTAAGAAAGCGTTTGCATAGTTTATCAGAATTATTATAATATTCGTCCCACCGTTAGTAAAGTAGCAATCTCTCACTCTCCCACATTATTTTTAATCTCACTTCAAATATTCAACGTAGTTTTAATTTCACATCCTATTCAAGATTGTTTACAATTTACCTATAAAAACATAACGGAGGGATTTCTATGACAGACTTTCAAAAACAATTTTTCGCACGATTATATATAGAAGAAAAAGACACAGTTTCATTTGAAGATTTATCTAACATTATGTACGCAATGGCACAAACTGTTCCTTTTGAAAACTTAAATATTCTCGAAAAGAATTTTAAAGAAATATCAAAAGAAAATTTGAAAGAGAAAATTTTAGTAAATAACCGTGGCGGTCTTTGTTATGAACTCAATCCTACTATGTATTACTTCCTGAAAGATTCTGGATTCGATGTTCATCTCGTTTCAGGAACAGTTTATAACGCTACAAACTCCATATGGGCTGTTGATTCTGGCCATATTGCAACCGTTTTAACACATCATACTGAACTTTATTTAATTGAAGTAGGATTCGGATCATACTTACCTCTTGCCCCTGTCCCTTTCTCAGGTGAAGTCATTCACTCTGTTACAGGAGATTATCGTATTCGTAAAGAAATGACCGAAAAGGGAAACTACATTTTAGAGATGCGGAAAAACAATGAGTTCTTGGATCAATCTTCTGCTGATGATTGGACGTTAGGCTATGCATTTTATATAGAAGAAGTGGATGAAGAAAAAGCAAATACAGCACAAAAAATTATCGTTGAACATGAAGGGTCACCCTTTAATAAACTACCTCTTATTGTAAAACTAACTGAAGATGGGCATGCCTCTTTAACGAAAGATAGCCTTACAGTAGCGAAAAATGGTAAAAAAACGAAAGAAACCGTTACAGACATGCAATTTACAAACCTTTTACATTCAAAATTTGGAATTACACTATAAGTATGTAAGCCTTGTTATTTTAGCAAGGCTTTTCAATTTTCAGCAGGGATTTTTTGCAATTTGTTGTATTTCATAGTTATATAGAAATATAACTACATGTTTAGAAAGGAAATGATTATGACAGAACTTAAAGATCGATTACAAGTAGCTGATATAGAAAAATGGGATTTAACAGACATTTACCATACAATTGAAGATTGGGAAAGTGATTTTCATAAAATTGAAGTATTAACGAAGGAATTACACGAGTTTAATGGCAATATTCACGATGGCAATAGTTTATTAGCTTATTTAACGAAGAGTGAAGAAATTTCTAGCATAATATCTTTAATGTTCGCTTATGCACGATTACAATCTGACCTTGATACACGCGATACTGACGCGCAATCTCTTGTCGATAAAGTATCACAATTACACGTGAAAGTAAGTGCAGCTAAATCTTTCTTTTCCCCCTTCTTACTTAGCATAGACGAAAGCACATTACATTCTTACATAGAAGAAACAGAAGGCTTACAATATTATAAAGAAGACTTATTTGAATTATATCGTTATAAAAAACACGTATTGAATAAGGACCAAGAAGCAATTTTATCACAGATGGGTGAAGCTCTTTCTTCTCCACAGCACACATTTGGTATGTTAAACAATGCAGATATATTATTTGGTGAAGTGACGACTGACGATGGAGAAAAAGTGAACTTAACACGCGGAATGTATGCAAAGTTAATAGAAGATACGAATCGTGAAAAGCGTAAAGAAGCTTATAAAGCATATTACAAACCATATGTTCAGTTAAAGAATTCCATCGCATCTACTTTATCCGCTGCTATTAAAAATAATGTTACCGTTTCGAAGCTAAGAAACTATCCATCAGCGCTAGAGAAATCATTATTTGGCGATATGGTTCCGAAAGAAGTATATGAAAACCTTATTGATACAACGAAAAAAAACATTCAAACATTACATACATACAATGAAATTCGAAAAGAAAAATTAAACGTAGATGAACTAAGACAATACGACTTAGGCGTCGATTTAGTAGAAGGTGCAAAACAAGACATCCCATATAGTGAAGCATTTGACATTATGATTGCATCACTAGCTCCTTTAGGAGAAGAATATATTGAGACATTAAAAAGTTTTAAAGATAAACGATATATAGACGTAAGAGAAACACCAGGAAAACGTTCTGGTGCTTATAACTTTGGTGTATATGGTGTTCATCCTTTCATTCTTTTAAATCATCACGATGATTTAAATAGCCTGTTCACTCTTACTCATGAATGCGGGCACGGTATGCATACGCACTATTCACATGGATACCAACCAAGAATTTCTGCACATTATTCTATCTTTGTGGCAGAAGTCGCTTCTACAGTAAATGAAGTGTTATTAATTCACTATTTATTAAAAGAAGCAACAGAAACGAACGTGCGTAACCATTTAGTTAACCATTTTATTGAAAAATTCAAAGGTACTTTCTTTACACAAATTATGTTTGCAGAATTTGAAAAAATCACACATGAAATGGCGGAACAAGGTAAACCATTAAATGCACAAGTCTTCAGTGAAATTTATGAAAAACTATTTAAAGAATATAACGGTGATTCACTTGTATTTGATGAAGAAGTAAAGTACGGATGGGCTAGAATCCCTCATTTCTACCGCCCGTTTTACGTATACAAATATGCAACTGGATTCGCATCTGCCATTCAAATCGCTGATAAACTATTAAGCGGTGATCCGAATGCTCAGAAAAATTATATTGAATTCCTGAAAGGTGGAAGTTCTGATTATCCACTAAACCTATTGAAAAAAGCTGGTGTTGATTTAACTACGCCAGAACCGATTGAAAGTGCATTGAAACAATTCACTCAACTTGTTGAGGAGTTTTCAGCATTATAAAAAGCATGCAGAGTATATGCTCTGCATGCTTTTTCATTTGAATTACTCTATTCTATATGCTGCTGCGTCACACAGTGAATCATACCACCATACGCATACAATTCATTCACATAAATACCGACAATTCTTCTTCCTGGAAACTGACCTTCAATAATTTGCAGCCCTAACTTGTCATGTTCATCACCATATACAGGAACTAATACGACTTCATTACCAATATAAAAATTCAAATATGAACCCTTACAGTCTGCTTCTTTTACCACTTTTCTTGTTACTGGTACTGGAATGAGCTGAAATGGCTTTCCATCTATATTTTTCGCTTGTCGCAATTCTTGATAATGCTTTTCGTACGCCTCCAAAAGGTATGGCTCTCCTTCACCGAAAGGATCATATTCATACAGTATCGTATTTTCATTTACAAACCGTGCCGCGCCATCAATATGATAATCCGTATCTTCATCATAATTATCTTCTCCGCGTATACCAGTTATCCATATAAAATTCGTTACTCCTAAATATTTCGTTAATTCCATTTCAATTTCTTTCTGACTTAGTGTGGGATTTCGATTTTCATTTATAATAGACGTTTTCGCCGCCATTAAGGTCCCGTTTCCGTTTATCTCAATTCCCCCGCCCTCTAGACAGACACTAGATTCAACTTTTGGAATGCGATACATTTCACTTATTTTATTCGGAATATTAGCGTCTTTTTCGTACGGATATTTATTTCCCCAACCATTAAATATCCAGTGCGTTAGGCAGCGATTCCCTTCCTTATCCGTTACAAAGATTGGTCCGTTATCTCTTATCCAAATATCATCAGTTTCTTGAATTAAGAAATCAATTTTATCCATATTTACATTAGCTTCCATTAACTTCGATTGGACATGTATTTTCTCTTCTTCATCACATACAACAATATGGACATTTTCTCCATAGTGAAGCTCCTTTGCCATCGATATCCAAATATCATCTAACTTAGCTCTATAACCTTCACCTCTATGTGCTTTATCATGTGGCCATTGGAGCCATGTACCTTCATGTTTCTCCCATTCCGCAGGCATATAAAACAAACTATTTTCTATATTTCTCATACGTGTTCACCCCTTATATGAATGTACGTACAGTCTATACTTTGACATCGTGTTAAGGTCAACAGGAATATCTTCATTTACTTGTAGCAACTTTATAAGGTGACTCTTTATTTCGCCTTTTTATTATGATAAATTGCTTTCGTACATAGAATAAGGATTGACATAATGTTAATGTCAATCCTTATTCTCATTCTATTTTCGTAACTAAAAAACAAATTTGTGTCACATACTCTTCTGCTAAACAATCACATTCAGGTCCCTTTATATAAACCTCATATGGCGAATTAACTATTACATACCCATTTTTTTCAACCCATTCTTCTAACGCTATATAAGCGTAACCTATATAGTCGTAACTTCCATAATGCATAGTAGTAACGATTTGATGTGGACTTAGTTTTTTCATTTCATATTCTTGTACTACATCTTCATCATTCCCCTGCATAACCGGGATTCTTAATTCAATATCACTGTTACTTGGAATATATTCTTCATCATAAAAGACTGCAGATGGCGAACCGACTATTTGAAAGTTATTTTTTTGTACCTCTTCATATAAGTCATAAAAATAATCATCTATATCATCTATATCTATTTTTACTCTTTGAGTAATTATCGTTACTTCGTTCCTCATTCCCATTAATATATCGTAACTTCTATGGCGAGCAATATTTAGACTACTATTCACCATTACCATTTCATTCATTTCTGAAATAACCTGTAAATTTTGCTTCACTTCATGAGACAACTCGATAATTTGTGATTGTATATGTTGAACAAACGAATCTTGATCCGATGACTGCAAAACAATTTTAATTTTTGGAAGAGGAAATTTATACTCCCTTAGCTTTTTTATTTTCAATGCTACTTCCAGCTGCTCTTGTTCATAATACCTATACCCATTAACCGGATTCACATATGCCGGTTTTAATATCTCCTCTTTGTCATAATGTCTTAACATCCGCGTACTCATTTTACAAATCCGAGAAAACTCAGCGATGGTATACATATCAATACTCCTTGAATATATTTTCTTTTCATTACTTATTTATTAAAACCAATCAAAAATCTTCTTCATTGAAAAATCTTCATTCTGATTTTTCAATCTTCTCATTTTCGAAGGTAACAAATGGCTTGGACAATACCACGTTAAACAATTCATTGCGCCTCCCATTGTTGATATTTCTCCTACATGAATTTGAATAACTTGCTTCTCCGTATACTGTTGAATATATCGTAAAACTTCCTCATCTTTAGCTAGTCCAAACTTAGGAACATAAAGAGCATCACATGATTCTAACATATTTATATACAACCCTTTTGCTGATGCTATCTCTTGATCATATTGTCCTTTCTCTGTATATGATGAAGGAACAACTATAAATTCAGCTTCTGGCATTTGTTCTTGAATAATCTCTTGAACACTATATCTAAATTCATGATCCCCTAAAAAATCACTAATAAACATTGTATGTTCATCAATAAATTTAACCATTCCGTCTGCGTGTGCTAGTACATCCCCTTCTTCAGCAGGAATAATAATAACTCGGCTCACATCTAAATCCCATTCTAACTGCTCAATAATTTCCTCTTCTGTCCAATCATCGTTATCATCAAATATACGTTCTGTTAATATTACGGTATCTTTTTTATTCCAAATAAGATTACCACCATCTAATATTAATGGGGATTTCACATATTCAAAGTCATTCTTTTTCAACCATTTATTAAACTGTTGATCTAAATATCGCCCCTGATCATCTGGCAAATAATTGGGTCTATATTTAAATTTAACTAGATGAGTTGTGACAACCGGTGCAACATCTCTTAGCCATATATCATCATACTCAAAACAGCTCGTATGAAAGTCTTGTTCTTCAACAGATAAAGATATAAGTTGATCCGCAATTGATTTCTTTTCATTTAAACATTCATTAAAGTAAATCAAGTCTTCATAAAATGGTTGATAATATTCATTCGATTCGTCTGGTATTGCAGTAAAAATAATCCCATTATGTTTTTGTTCCATATTATTTACCTCGCTTTTTAATAGTAGTTACATAACTGATTTCACAAAGCCAACTATTCCTCAATTCATTTCTCTTTTCATTACAACTCATGAACCGCGTATATTTCATGAATGGATTATAGCATGGAGAAATATTATATATTTATATAAAGAATATAAAGCTGACATTAAGCCTTAAATTGACTCTTGACAAGTTTTTTAAATACCATATTTTAAAACAACAATAAATGATTAAATGATTTTTTTATCAAGATTCAAACCCATTACTTCTAATAGATCGTTTTGATTATATAAATTCACTAAATGCGCTTCTACTCCTATACAAATTCCTTCTAGCGGAAGATCATTTGGATCCTGACCAAAGGGATCTTCAATTTCAACCCCTATTGCTTCAATACCTATGAATGTAAAACTTATAAATGTAAACTATTTTGATTATTGTAATGAACCATATTTACAAAAACCTCTTTCTCTATTAACCTTTTATTCTTTTAAATCACGAAAGTATACAATTAAATAATAGAATCATAAACCCTATCATTATGAGGCTGGTTAAGATTATTTCTTTCAATACCGTTACTCCTTTTTGGCAAAAAGATAAAATATCTTATTTAATTCAACAACAAATGTTCACTATTCTAAATCCCGACGCATCATTTTAGAATTCGCAATGAATAACGCACTAATTAATACAAAGATTGCACAGGCATATAACAATAAATCTAACGGACTATCGTGATCTATAATAATAAGACGAACAATAGCTGTTATACCTATATATATAAAATATCGTAATGGAAAATGAAAATTCATTTGAAAATACTTTATAATCATTACGATGAATTCAAAGTACAAAAAGAATACGACGATACTATCAATTAAATGATAACTAGATTCATTACCATCCAATTTCAGTTCTTGTATAAACTGAATAACTTCTTTCATAAGAAACACACTTAGAACAACTCCTAAGCAAATTAAAGCTACATTTAAAATGTACTGTAAAACGATAGGGAAATACGAAAACACTATTTTAAAATTCTTTAACACAAACATTTTTCTCCTTTACCATATAAAACGAAAAGCGAACATACACTACAATTCAATTATCATCATATTTAAATTTTATTTTTACAAATAATAAGGAACGACAAAATAGGTAAAGATAAGATTTCACCTATTTTGTCCATATAGCAGCACAACGAAATTACAATTAATTACTTCAATGCAATTGGTTGTTGTTGTGTCACACAATGAATCATACCGCCGTTTTTATACAACTCTCTCACATCAATACCGACTACTTTACGATCTGGGTATAACTTCTGAATCGTATCGTTTGCGATTTTATCATTCGAGTCATTATAATTAGGCACTAATACAACTGTATTCCCGATATAATAATTGATATACGATCCCTTATAATCGAGAGTTTTTCCATTTTCTAAAGCAACCTTTTCTTTACTAAGCGGCAAGTATTCATACTTATATTTCTGTCCTGAAGCATTTTTTGCATCTAACAATGTATCCATATCTTTATTAGATAAACCCCATTCGGCTAGGTCATCTTCTTTCATCGTTACAATGGTAGATTTATTATGGAATTTAGCAAATCCATCAATATGAAAGTCCGTAATATCTAAATTAGGTACTCCGTCTAACCAAATAAAGTTTGATACCCCTAGGTCACTTATATATTTTTCAATTTCCTTTTCTGATAAATCAGGATTTCTATTTTTATTCGTTACCGAACTTCGAGTTAATAACGCAGTCCCATTGCTGTCTAATTCAATTGCGCCGCCTTCAAGGACAAATTTCCCCCAATCAATTCTTTCAATTCCTGATTGTTTACTAACATTTTTACGTATTTGAGCATCATTTTTATAAGGTGTTTTCTTCCCCCAACCATTAAATGCTGGATCTAATATTTTGAGATTTTTATTGCTGTCATAAACAAAAATTGGTCCACTATCCCTTGCCCATACATCATCAGTAGGCGCGATAAAGAAATCAATCTTCTCCATATTTAACCCTTCATTTGTTAAAAGCTTATTGATTCTCTCCTTTTCTTCCTGGTCATATGCAACAATGTGAACTTTCTCACCCTCAGTTAAAGCACTTGCCATCTTAACCCAAATAGGTTCAACTTCCTGCTTATACTCTTCACCATATGTGTATTCATGTGGCCATTGCAGCCATGTACCTTCATGTTTATCTTTTTCATCTGGCATCGTATATTTCCCAGCATTTTTCTGTACCTCTACTTTTTCTCCTTCTTTCCCTTTAACATTTTCATTGTTACCCTCAAAAGAGCATCCACTAATAATCGTTGTAGATAATGTAGCTATTAAACAAAACTTTATTGCTTTTTTCATTTTTCCAACCTCCTGTTCTTGTCTCCAATACTGTAAAGCTTCACATAGTGTGAAGCTCAAGCTTTTTTATCAATGTAAAAATTACCAATTGTTCTTTGCATTACTTATCATTTAACGACCTATTTAGATTTATTCAAATGCCAATCACCTTTTTTACCTATTTATCCCGCCATTTGTGGGCAGTAAGACCCCCACCTCAAAATTCAGCGAAAGCAAAGAAGTTAGGTGGGGCCCTGCTGATTAAAGTTTCACTTTATTCAGTAAGTAAAACTTTACAAAATAAAAAAATCGGTATTGATAATTACATATCAATACCGATTTTTTTATAATTACTTTCCTTCTATTAAATCATTCGCCATTTTCCTAAATTCTTGATTAAATGCATCATTCATACCATTTTGGACGTTAGAAAATAATATGACAAACGTTCGTTTATCCCAGTTAAAATTATTAAAAGTGTTCCAGCCAGCTAATACACCGTGGTTATGATAATAATCTGGGTAAATATAGAAACTAAATCCATATTTTCTTGCAGGTGATGCAGAAAACATATCTGATACACTTTGTTTGGAAAGTAGTTTACCATCCATAATAGCTTCATCTAACTTTTTCATATCTTCAACAGTCGTATACATTTCACCACAACCATACAGCCAGTTCATTTTTAAGCGAGGCGTGGCTATTAACTTATTATCTTTTTTCGTATACCCTTCTGCTAAGAAAATATCTTCTGGGAGTGTTGCGCCCATTCCAGATTCATTCATTTCAACAGGAGTCAAAATATTTTCTTTCACATATTCAGCAAGTGGTTTATTCGATATTTTTTCTACAATATATGCAAGCACCATATAATTATAATCTGTATATTTCCATCCTGTCCCTGCTGGAAATTGTAACGTTTGTGCCCCAATCCACGTTACTAATTTTAACCGTGATGCTGCGTCAACACTACCTTGTCCCTGTTCTGGTAATCCAGACGTATGTGTTAACAAGTTTCGTAACGTAATATTTTTATCTGCTGGAAACGATGGGATATATTTATTTACATTGTCTTCAATGTTCAACTTCCCTTTTTCTTTTAGTTGCATAATAGATATTGCAACTACTGTTTTCGTAATAGACCCAATGCGATATTTCGTTCTTGGCGTTGTTAATACTTGATCTTTCACATTCGCATAACCGTAGCCTTTTCGTAAAATGACATGATCTTTACTTGCTACAAGAACACTCCCATTAAATCCTTTATCTTTTAAGTACTGATCTAGTTTTCCAGCTGCAATTTCATAACGCTTTTTCTCATTCGCATCAACTTCCTGCTTAACATCTTTTTGCTTACTATTTACATTAGAAAATGCCTTTGTATCATATTTTTTTCCTTTATTTGCATGTATTAGTGTAACAACACTTCCACAAAAAACAGCAAAAATAAAGAAAACGATTAACCATTTCTTTAACATACTAGGAACCCTCTTTTATCTAGTTTCACTTAACGTACATCCATTCTATTTTATATCTTTTAATTATCAAGTATATTATAATATTATTTAATATTCACTCTGTTAAAACTAGATTCCTTTTTCTCATTTTCAATTTTTACTACTCTCTATTGTATTTCTTTCTTGCAAAATTTCCAACATACAATCGGATGCATTAAACTATAATTTCAAATTCTTTTGTAACATTTGTTACATACTAAAAAGAATGGAGATGTAATATGAAAAATACCGATAAACGCAATCGTTTAGATGATAAAATGTTTCATTATCGGATAATAAAAAACAACATGGTATTAATTGAATATTACAGAAAACAGATTATGGTATTAAAAGGAAATGATGCTGAAAAATTTTTAAATAAAATAAATCATGCAAATAACGATAAAGAAAAACAGCTAATTATGGCTAAAATTACAGGTAATTTCAAAAGAGGTAATGAACGAAATTGAAAACGAATCTCATTTACATTTTGATTATACAACAAATAAAAAAGAAATGTCGCTCATTCAACATTTCTTTAGACTTTCTTCATAAAAAATTTACATTGCTAACATTCCTTCATTTTCTATACTTCCTATATAAGCTAACCGCTGAAATAGTTAGTAATACAACTATGCATAACCACGCGTAGGTATATCCCTTCTTATCTACAATATAACCAAATAAAGCAGGCGCAACAATAATAGCAATTTGATTTAATGTAAGTGCAAAACTCACTGTCATCCCTACCGATTCTTCACTTGCTGATTCCGCAACTTCAGTTATAAAAAGACTAAACCATCCAATTGAAAAGAACCCTAACAATGCACTTACGCCATACAATACATTCGTTATTGTATGTATGCTCATTACTAATATTAGAATGAAGAAAATAGAAATACAAACAGTTATAAATAAGGGGGTACGCCTATTCCCCTTATAAAATAAATCACTAGTAGCTGCTAATATAACCCTACCAACCATTCCAGAAAAGAACATAACGGAAAATACTTTTCCAGCTAAAATTGGCGTGATTGATTGTTCCAATACTAAAAATTTTATAAAGTGTGCAACTAACACCATTTGCAATGAAATCATACAAATGCCAGTTATATAAATTGCATACAACTCTTTTTTACACATCACTTCTTTTAACTGCATCCAAAAAGAAAGTTTACTACGTTCTTGTTTAACTTTCTCTTGAATATATGGTTCCTTATAAAATATAAAAAATAAAAACCCTCCAATTATACAAATGCATGCAATGCTATTTACCGCATAGGCCATATTATATTTTATTGTAAGAAACGGGATCAATACTCCCGCTAATGTACCACCAATCGGTATACCGGCTTGTCTAATCCCCATCGCTAACCCGCGATTTTCTTTTGAGAACCACTTCATTATCACCTTACTTCCTCCTGGGTGCGAAACACTATAAAACGTTCCTACTAATAAAAGTACAAAGAGTAACCCATTAAATCCATTGACCATATTAGTCAGTAAAAACGAACCCCCTAGTAAAAATAAACTTATCGAAATTAACAACTTTTCATTGTATTGATCAAGTAGCCGCCCAACAAAAAGCATACAAAATAGCGGTCCTATATTTACAACACTTACTAACAATCCACTCTCCGTATTCGTAAGTGCATATTCTTCTTTCCAAAATAAAGCAAATGCTCCAATACCATACGTTATAAGTGTCGCTGTTGTTTGAGCAACTGTCGCAAAAATTAACATAACCCACTTATAAGTACCATTCATCCCTTCTTCCATTAACACAATAATCCCTCCATCCCCTTCCATTGTATGAAAGTTCTGATATCATATAAAATAAAGATTTATCATGTAATCCATCAAAAAAAATGATACCTTTTATGGAGGGATGATACTTGGATATAAAAGATTTAACTGTATTTTACGAAGTTGCGAAAGAAAAAAACATATCTCACGCAGCTAAAAATTTAAACTATGTACAGTCTGGCGTAACAATGCGTATGAAACAACTAGAAAACGAACTAGGTGTACCTTTATTTTACCGAAACGGAAAAGGTGTAACTTTAACTTCTAACGGTGAGATTTTATTAACATACGCTAAACAAATTATCCACTTAATGGATCAATCTATTAAAGCAGTTCAAAGTAATGAGATCGAACCAAGGGGCACTTTAAAAATTGGATGTACAGAATCTACAACAGCTGTAAGACTTCCATCTATATTAACGGCCTATTATGAGGAATACCCAAAAGTCGAATTGATTTTAGAATCAAATACGACGGAACAATTGATTAGACTTGTATTAGAACGAAAACTAGACGGGGCGTTTATCGCTGGAACCACTCAGCATGCTGAACTTCATACAAATATATTTCATGAAGAAGAATTAGTTCTCATTAGCAAAAAGCCTTTATCTTCCTTTAAAGACATAGGAGACATGAATTTACTTGCATTTAGTCACGGGTGCTATTATAGAAATTTATTAGAAGATTGGCTTCAAGAAGAAGGAATTTCACCTAAACGAGTATTAGAGTTTGGAACAATTGAAGCGATACTCGCATGTGTAAAATCAGGTATGGGCGTAGCAATTATGATGAAGTCTATTTTAAATGGTCATAAACATGACATATCATTCAATCCTTTGCCAAATAGCTTCAAAAAAGTTCCTACTACTTTTATTACTAGAAAAGATATATATCACTCTGCTGCATTACAAAAATTTATGGAGATGACTCTCAATGCGTGAAAAGAAAATACGTGGTATGAAACGAAAAACAAACACTATGATAAAGCGAATTGAGGAACATACAAAAACATTCCCTTCTACTTTCTATAACGATGAATATTGGAATATGCTATTGCCAGTTTCGCAAGCTTTTATTGCCTCTTGTAAAACACCTAGAAAAGTAAAACGATTGTGTATTCAAACCTTATTAAATCAAGCAAATCATTTAATAACTATGAAACCGAGCGATACACATACATATCGAGTTGTTGTTTTGATTTCTATAAATAATTTATGGGATTCGCAAATCATTATATTTAAAAATAAGGACTATTTTCATAATTTCTTTAATAGAAATAGTGAATTTCAAAAATGGATCCTTCTTTCAAATGAAATTGATTTTGGGGAGACATGGGAAATTTCAGTTTATCATTCCTTCCAAACACTTCGCTTTCAAGAAATTATTTATGATGAAGATGAATGCTATGAAAAAGAGATTCTGTTTATCGGGGAATTAAATTAAAAAGGGTATACCTAAAACACTGGTATACCCTTTTCCACTTATTTTTCCTTCAATACACTATGTAATCGATCCGGATAATTTGTAAACATTCCTGTAGCACCCCATTTGATTAACAGTCTCATATCTGGTTTCTCGTTAATTGTATAAGGGTGAATTAACAGTCCATTTTTCCTAGCCATTTTCATATATGACTCATCAATAATTAGTTCTCCGTTATCATTACGTAAGTTTGGTCCAATACCAGCTGCATACTTTTTAATTTCTTGAAAATCATCATTCGTTACACTTTTCGGTTCATGTGTAATGCCAGACCATTCGACAATTTCATTGTTTTCATTTGGATAATACCAAAGCAATTGAACTAACGGAATATTTTCATTCATACTATGAATCTTTTTCAAACTATCTTTACTAAATGATTGAATCATAACACGGCTAGAAGACATGTTTTGACCTACTAAATTATATTTTTGTAACAACGCCAACAATTTCTCTTCCATTCCTGGATACACATCTGGTGATTTTGTTTCAATATAATACTTCATACTTCTTCCATACTTTTGAAAAATTTCTTCAAGAGTTGGAACTTTTTGCCCAACATACTCTTGCTTAGCCTTTTCTGGATACGCTTTATTAAACCATGATCCTGCATCTAAACTCTTTATTTCGCTTAACGTTTTATCACGTACTTCGCCTGTTCCATTTGTAGTGCGATCAACCGCTGTATCATGCATTGCAATTAATTGGCCATCCTTTGTTAATTGAATATCTAACTCTAAATAATCCGCTTTCATTTTTTTCACTAAATCATAAGAAGCAAAAGTGTGCTCAGGTGCATGTCCACTTGCTCCGCGATGTGCAATATTTAAAAACTTATTCGTATTCCATTCATGCTTCCCTTCTGCTTTCGCATGAACAGCTCCCCCAGCAAAGATACTTCCCGTCATAAAGAAAATAACTAAAACGCTAATAATCTTTCTCATCCTTCTAATCCTTCCTACGTTGCAAATTTCAACAAGCTAATGAGATTTACACGAAATAGAAGACACACTTTCATTATTTTTATAAACCTATATTAAAATTCCACTCTTACAAATATACTTTCTCTATATTATTAATATAAAAAACTAGTATTATCCTATTTAATTCCTATAGCCCTCCTTTTCACATGTAACTCCCTATTTTGTACGGTTCATTCAATAAAAAAAGCCATAAATTATTTAGGCTACACTCCTGTATCCCTAAATAAATTTATGGCTTTTCTCAAATATCTCCGGCCTCTATTAACTTGTCGAATTTAATCATATCAAACCTATTGAAATTTGTGAATATTTTTTTCAGTACAGTGAAGTACATAAAACAATATGTCTGTAGTTACTTAAAAATCACATAATAAATTTCTTATTACCTCTTCCAATACTATATCTGGATTTACTACCGTTTTTTCCGAACGCCATCCGATAAAGCCATCTGGTCTAATTAATACAGCACCTCCATTCCCTATACCATATAATTTGCTAAAAATATCTTCTGGAGCAACAAAGTCTCCACTTAAGCCAACACGATACCCTTTTATATTTATTCCTAATTTGGCTGAAACAGTATGTGCTGCTTCAGCCCAAGAACTATTTTCTACTCTTGTAAGTAATACAAAACTGTTACCGAATAAGTCTAATATAGAAACTTCTTTCCCTTCATACGTTCCCCATAAATGTGGCGCTCGCGTTCCAGGTCTTCCGTTCAACTCTATGCTATCCATTCTATGTGGAGTGACTGAATTATCTATAATCGCCTCTGAACAATACTGATATCCAACTGTAACAGCTAAACCATCCATATTATTCAAACTGCCTTCCTCTCTATTCGCAGCACGAAACAGTAAACTACTTGCATAAGCTGTCGTTAATTTTGCAACAGAGTGTCTCTCTTCATGATATGTTTCTAACAGTTTTGGTTTTGCCTTCCCTTTTATAACAGCCGCTAATTTCCAAGCTAAGTTATGTGCATCTTGTATTCCTGTATTTGAACCAAGTCCTCCTGTTGGCGGCATAATATGTGCTGAATCTCCAACTAAAAAGGTTCGATTTTCTTGAAATTTCACCGCTGTACTTTCGGCCGCTTCCCACGGTAAAACACTTAATATTTCTGATTCAACATTTGTACTTCCAATTGCTATTTGAATAATTTGTTTACAACGTTCTATAGTGAAGTCCTCTAGCCCCTCTCCTTTTAATGGATCGTAGGCTACATGATAAATCCATTTTTTTACGTTATCAACCGGGATAAGTGCACCAAGAACCTCCGGATGAACTACCATCGAAAAACCGAATGCGTCTCCTTGTATAAACTCACTTAAGTCTGCTTCAAAATAAATATTCATATAATAGCCACCAATGGTTCCACGCCCCTCAGTTTTAATCCCTAACTGCTCACGTATTTTACTTTTCGCTCCATCTGCTGCAATTACATAGTCACAATGTATGACACTTTCTTTTTCTGTTTCACGATTTCGAATCTTTGCTTTTACCCCGTTTTCATTTTGTTCAAATGAAACTAATTCATGATAAAAAGATAGTTGCCCGCCTAGCATTTTCGCTTCTTGTAACATCATCTCTTCTAAAATAATTTGATAACACGCAGTTTGTTTTGATGGACTAATCTTTTCTATTTTTTGAAGTAACTCTTCATCGTTTCCGTATTGCGTCGCTCTCATTTGTTCCAATTCTTCTTTATTCGCCTCAGCTATTGTATGAACCGCTATTCTTCCTCGGCAGTTCTCTAATGCTTTACCTGCCAATTTAATTCTTTTTTCCAAGCCTAATTCTCGAAACAACTCCATTGTACGTAAAGTAAGACCGCCTGCTTTCGGATGAATGGCAGTAGACGGATGCCTTTCAATAAGTAAGTACTCAATGTTATGTTTTGCAAGAAATAACGCAGACGCTAACCCAGATAATCCCCCTCCAACAATTAAAACTGGTACATAATTCGATTTCATATATTTACCCTCCACATCATTGTTCTGAGCTCAGTGACATAAATATAATCAAAAAAACAACAAAGATATAGACTTATATTTCATTTTAAATTATCATATAGATAGATTACGCCCCAAATTACTTTTACTTTTTCATACATCTATAATCCACCTGAATTGTGTCTGTATGAAAGTGTAAAACAAAAGAACGTACTTTACGTTGAACCATGTTCTATCGTAAAAATCAAAAATAATACAAACATTATAAGCGATTGTAACCTTATGGATTATACAAGGTTACGACCGCTTATTTTATTGTTACATCATTTTTTGTTTTTAAAACCTCATCTATTGTGTTATGTAGTCCTTCCAATCCCTTTTCTATCTCCCTATAATTTTCAACAATAAAAAATTCATTCGTCTCGATTTTCTTTCTCAATATTGCACCTCATACAACAATCATGTAGCATTACCGTATCGAAGTAATGGTTCATCATCTTAAACCTTTCGACTAATTACCTGGAGGCAAAGTGATTGAAATGAATAAACAAGAACAATTAAATATTATAAAAAAAGATTTTATTGATTCTCAAAAAGTATTATTGGCAATTGGTGATGAAACGCGTCAAGCTATTTTATTAGTGCTAATGGAAACGGAATGTCAAACAGGATTACGTGTAGGAGAAATCACGAAGCAAACACACCTTTCCCGTCCAGCAGTATCACATCACCTTAAGATTTTACGAGAAGCTGGCATTATTTTAATGAGAAAAGAAGGTACAAAGAATTTTTATTATATTGATATACGTACAAAATTAGGTTTATTAAAAAATCTTGTATTAGATATTGAGAAGCTATTGCAAAACTTTTATTAAAACTTGGAGGTATAAGAAATGAAAGCAATGATAATTGATAGATATGGAAAAGTCCCAATGCGTATGGCAGAGGTACCTACTCCTGAAATAAATGAGTATGAAGCGCTCGCAGAAATTCATGCAGCTAGCATTAACCCAATTGATTTTAAAATACGCGACGGAAAAGTAAAAATGTTACTGAAATATGAAATGCCCCTAATCCTTGGTAACGACTTTGCCGGTGTCATCACGAAGGTTGGATCAAAAGTAACTCGTTTTAAAGTTGGTGATGAAATATATGCTCGTCCAAGAAAAAATAAGATTGGTACTTTCGCGGAGTATATAGCCATTCATGAAGATGATATAGCTTTAAAACCGAAAAATTTAAGTTTTGAGGAAGCTGCTTCGATTCCACTCGTTGGCTTAACATCATATCAAGCATTACATGACATCATGCAATTACAAAAAGGACAAAAGATTTTAATTCACGCCGGATCCGGTGGTGTTGGTACTTTCGCTATTCAGCTAGCAAAAATAATGGGTGCCATTGTTACAACGACTGCTAGTGAAGCTGGTGCGAATTTAGTAACGTCTCTTGGCGCAGATGAAATTATTAATTACAAAACAGAGAAATTTGAAGATATACTAAAAAATTATGATGCCGTATTTGATACAATCGGCGGTGCAACACTTGAAAAATCATTCAATATTATAAAAAGGGGAGGAAACATTGTTTCCGTTTCAGGCATGCCGAATGCTCGCTTCGGTAAAGAATTTGGTTCAGGATTCTTTAAAACTCTCTTATTTTCATTAGCCAGCAAAAAACTTACTGCACTTGAAAAAAAGCATAATGCTCAATATTCATTTTTATTTATGAAGCCAAGTGGGGATCAATTACGTACTATTGCAAACTATATTGAAGCTGGACAAATCAAACCTGTAATCGATCGAGTTTTTCCTTTTGAAGATGCGCAAAAAGCAATGGAATATTCAGAGTCTGGAAGAGCAAAAGGAAAAATAATTGTAAAAATTAAATAATAATAAAACCTCCATTTTTAAAAATGGAGGTTTTAAATTTGCTGTTAAATAGACATAGTACAATGAAGTCCTTACAATAGATTGCAAGGGGAAATATTGTATTATACTTTTAGTTAACTTTACAAAGAATACATACGTACAAATACATAATTTAAAATACAAAAAGGAGGAGATACAATGACTAAAAATAATGAAACAGGTTGGAATTTAGATAATAGTTATATGACTTTACCACAATCATTTTATACAGAAATCCCCCCTACTCCCGTAAGTTCACCGGAGTTAGTTAAACTAAACCATTCATTAGCGATATCTCTTGGCTTAACCCCTGAAGAACTGAAAAAGGAAGCTGAAATTGTCATTTTCGCTGGCAATGGACTTCCAGAAGGAGCTCATCCATTAGCTCAAGCATATGCTGGTCATCAATTCGGACATTTTAATATGTTAGGCGACGGTCGTGCTCTTTTAATTGGCGAACAAATTACTCCTTCAGGTGAGCGTTTCGATATTCAACTGAAAGGTTCTGGCCCTACTCCCTATTCACGTCGAGGAGATGGCCGTGCTGCACTCGGTCCGATGCTACGTGAATATATTATTAGTGAGGCAATGTATGCACTTGATATTCCGACTACTCGTAGTTTAGCTGTTGTCACAACTGGTGAACCTACATATCGTGAAACAAAATTACCTGGAGCAATTTTAACTAGAGTCGCTAGTAGTCATATACGGGTCGGTACATTTCAATATGCTGCAGCTCGTGGTTCAATAGAGGACCTGAAACCACTAGCTGACTATACGATAAAAAGGCATTACCCAGAAATTGAATCTCATAAAAACCGATATACTGCATTACTACAAGAAGTCATTAAAAGACAAGCCAGTCTTATCGCAAAATGGCAACTTGTTGGATTTATTCACGGCGTAATGAACACTGACAATATAACGATCAGTGGCGAAACAATTGATTACGGTCCTTGTGCATTTATGGACAATTACGACCAAGGAACCGTATTTAGCTCTATCGACACACAAGGTCGTTATGCATATGGAAATCAACCATATATGGCCGCATGGGATCTCGCACGACTAGCAGAATCTTTAATACCGATTCTGCACGAAGATGAAGAAGAAGCACTAAAAATCGCTCAAGACGAAATTTCGAAATTTAGCGTACAGTATGAAAACAATTGGTTCCTTGGAATGAAAAAGAAATTAGGACTATTTAGCAACGAAGAACAAGATCAATCACTTATTGAGCAACTTTTAAAAATGATGGAGAAATATAAAGCAGATTACACTAATACATTCCGTTCATTAACTCTTGATACGTTAGAAAATATCCCTCTATTCGATAGTCCTGAATTTAAAGAATGGTACAAACTGTGGCAATCTCGATTAGAAAAACAAGAAGAATCGAAAGAAAACGCCTACGAGATGATGAAAAATAATAACCCATCAATCATCCCGAGGAACCACCGTGTAGAAGAAGCACTAGAAGCAGCTGTTACAAATGACGACTATAGCGTAATGGAGAAACTTCTTGAAGCTTTATCAAATCCTTATGCGTATTCTACAGATCAAGAAGAATACTGCATTCCGCCTGCACCGACGAATCGCCCTTATCGTACTTTTTGTGGGACTTGATTAAAAATTTGTTTTTATTTTAACCCCAAATTTATTAAGTTAACTATTAATCACAAACTTAAAAGTTGCTTTCAATATTGAAAGCAACACATTTAGTATCCAACCTTAAACAAGTCACAAATTATAATTTGTGACTTGTTTAATTACCCACGTTCAATAGAAGGTTTGTTTTGCAGGCATCGTTGTATCTTCAGAGACAGCATATGGATTTTCATTAGGTTTTATAATTATAAACGTTCCACCATATCCACTGTGAGCTAATTTATTGCAAAGACCTTCTACCATAAAACCCCATAACTCCAGCTGCTATTCCCATTATAGATAATCCAAGTTTTTTCTTTATTTTAATGCTTCTTTTTCAAATATTCTCTTTTTTATTTCATAACTCATAAAAAAATACTTTTCTGCTTTTTCTATATTACCTACTTTATGAAACTCTAATGCCAGACTTTCAGTATATTCGTGAATATACTCCGATAAATTTTTTCTTTCAAAGTAAGAAAAACCTTCAAGAATAATTTTTTCTATTTTTTCTACCTCTAAATGCTGACAAAATCCCTTTAGAATTAAAAAGTGATATCTATATTCATCATTTTTTAATTCCTCACAAACCTTCAATCCACTTTCAATTAATTCCTTCGCTTTTTCTATTTCACCTAATTTATAATATTCTCTTGCCTCTAAAAAGATTGCCTTATAATGAGTAGGCATTTTTTTAGAAACCTCAGATAAGTGTCTAATTGCTAAAACTGAAAGATTTTGACTCGCATACAATAAACCTAAATTATGTCTGATTCTTAATACTAACATTTCTGCATCATTTTTTTGTAAAATGTTTATTGCTGACGCAATATATTCCTCACCTTTATCATGCTGCTTTAATTCCGAAAAAGATAATCCTAATATATTTTCGCACAGCGCTATGTTCACTTCATACCCTGCTTGTTTAACAAAGATATCTCTTGCCTTTGAAGCGTATTCAATAGCTGAATATGCGTAATGCAAGTGGTATTTTAATATAGCAACTCTATAATTAAACTCTGCATATTCAATTTCATCTGAAATATGCTCTAATAACCCTTCAGCTTTTTCAAAATAGTTGCTAGCTTCACTATAATTAGTAAGAATTGTATAATGAATGGCTTTGAATAAATAATAATAATAATTAGAATATTCATCATTTGGTTTAGGCAATGCATCTATTTTATCAAAAGCTTTTTTCAAATTACCTAAACCATCTATTAGCACTTTATATCGAAATTCTAACAGATAATAGTGAAATGAAACCTTTATATCTGATTCGATAATATAAAGCTTTTTATCGATCTCTTCTTTTAATTTTTTTGCTTCACTTATACGTTGAGCTCTAATATCTCGATACCAATCATTCAGCATCTTATTAATTAATTCATTGCCAGTGATTTGTATATTCATCAAATCCACTCTCCTTCTTTTAATTATCATAAAAATAACATAATTCGATTATTTATATCTATCTATATATATATTTCTCAACAATTGAACGAAATTCATTCACTGAATTTTGTTCAATATTTTAATAGACCCGCTGTAAATATGAATACTTTTTCTTATAACCTCTGAATATGAGTATCCTTAAAATCCGTCTCATATTTCAATCCATATCCAAACATTCGATCCATTCCAATATGTGCTGTCCATATTAAGCCAATCATTATAACGATATCCATCTTAAAATAGACACCTATTAGAACAATTAATATGGATATGATATATGTGTGACATACATTATATATTTTCGCACCAACGTGATTATTAATCCCATATGCTAACATTGATAGATCCGGCGCTAAAAGGAATACAAAAAATATAATCCAACTAAACTCATATATCGAATACATATAAATCATGGCTAAAAATACAACCATTCCTTCAAAATGTACAATACGTTTTTGCATTATTTATCATTCCTATTTTTCTATATTTATTGATACATTTTCATCGCTGAAAGTATTCTTTGTATTTTTTGACCAGATGGTTGCTAATATTGGCCCTGCAATGTTATGCCATACTGCCGCTAATACACTTGGGAGTGCAGCAACCGGTCCAAAATGTGCTGTCGCCAGCGCAACACCTAAACCTGAATTTTGCATTCCTACTTCTATTGAAATAGCCCTTCTTGTCCCTTCGTCTAGTCCAAGTACGAACGCAGTTATATATCCGAGCAAAAAACCGAAAGCATTATGGAGCATCACCGCAATAAAGATAAGAAGTCCTGAAGAAGTAATGCTACTTACATTTGCTGAAACAACTGCAGAAACAATTATGATAATTGCTACAACTGATATTAAAGGAATAACAGTCATTCCTTTATTAACGATATGAGGGAAAAACTTTTTCACTACTAGTCCTAAAATAATAGGCACAATAATGACTTGTACGATAGAAAGAAACATGGACATAGCATTTACTGGCATCCATTGCCCTGCAAGTAATAGTAGAATGAGCGGTGTAGCAATTGGTGCTAGTAACGTTGATACTGAAGTCATTGCAATAGACAACGCTAAGTTCCCTTTTGCTAAATAAACCATAACATTTGATTCAGTGCCACCCGGTACTGAACCGAGCAACACTAACCCAGCTGCTAATTCCGCTGGCAGATTCATAACGTAGGCTAGTACGTATGCGACAAGTGGCATAATAATAAACTGAGCACATACACCGATAATAACTGGTAATGGTTTTGTAGCTATGATTTTGAAATCAACAGCCTTCAATGTTAATCCCATCCCAAACATGACAACCCCAAGTAAAATCGTTATGTAACTAGTTAACCCGAGAAATGGCGCGGGAATGAAATATGCAACAGCTGCAATACAAATAACCCAAAATGCAAAATACTTTCCAGCTATATTACTTATCGCTTCTAGTACTTTCATCCACTCAGCCCCTATCTTTTAATTGAAACACCTTTTTCGGATTCAAAATATTTTGCGGATCAAGAACTTTCTTTATTTTCTCCATTACAAATAATGCCGCCCCATGTTCTTCTTCTTGATACTTTCGTTTCCCGATTCCAACGCCATGTTCTCCTGTACACGTTCCTCCTCGTTTAAGAGCATACAGAACGATACTTTCGTTTATTTCGTCCGCCTTCTTTACTTCCTGTTTATCATTTGTGTCAATCATTAAGAGTACATGGAAATTCCCATCTCCAACATGACCTAGAATACCGCCAATAAGCCCTACTTTATCTAATACCTCTTTCGCATGTTGAATCGCTCCAGCTAATTCCGAAATTGGCACACATACGTCTGTACTCATTAGCTTTTTACCAGGATAACTATGCACGTAAGAGTACGCTAAGTTATGTCTTGCATCCCACAGTTTATTTCTCGCTGCTGTTTCCGTCTCAAACGTAATTTCTATACATTTATGATCAAGAACGATTTCTTTCGTAAATTCAATATCTTGCTTTAATCCTGCTTCATTGCCGTGAAACTCTAAAAACAGTGTCGGTTCTTCTCTGTAACTTGTTTCATTGTAATAATTTACTTGTTTCATAGATAATTCATCAACGAGTTCAATTCTCGCGATTGGAATACCTGCTTGTAATATGTTAATTACAACTTCTACTGCATCATTTATAGTTGGAAACGATGCCCTCGCAGCCATAACATGTTCTGGTATACCGTATACTTTTAAAGTTAACTCCGTGAAACATCCAAGTGTTCCTTCTGATCCTACGAAAATACCATTTAAATGATAACCTGATGATGACTTCGCCGCTAAATTCCCGGTATGTATTACTCCTCCATCAGCAAGAACGACTTCTAAATCTCGAACTTGATCACGCATTACACCATACTTTACCGCTGTCGTTCCGCTCGCATTTGTAGCAGCCATTCCTCCTAACGTTGCATCAGCTCCTGGGTCTACACTAAAAAATAATCCATACTTTTTCAATTCTTTATTAAGCTGAGAGCGCGTCACCCCTGGCTGTACTCTCACAAGAAAATCCTTTTCTCTTATTTCAAATATTTTGTTCATAAGAGAAAAGTCCATTGTAATTCCTTTTTCGTAAGGAATTACATGTCCCTCTAAACTGGATCCTACTCCAAATGGAACGACAGCTGTTCCGTGCTGACTCGCTATTTTCATTATCGTGCTAACTTCTTCGGTCGTTTTTGGAAAAACAACTACATCAGGTAAACTACTAACGTGGTAAGATTCATCTTTACTATGTAACTCTCGTACTGTCATATTTATTACTACTCGATCTTCAGGAAGTATGCCTCTTAATTCATTTACTACATGTTCAATTGTTATTTCCATAATCAACTCTCCTTTTTAATTTTAAAACAAGTATACCATCTTTATACAAAATAATTAGAAAAATAAGATTATTTAACCTGAACATACAAAAAAGAACCCGCAGCACACGCTACAAGTTCTTTTTCACTACATTTTAAACGATTTCTTTATTAACAACATAAACCAAATTAAAGTAACTGCCATCAACGAATGAGAAAACCCTACAATATAAGTTAACCCTTTAAAGTCAGCTCCATTTAACTGAAGAAGCCCTCTCACTGCTAGCGAACCTAACATTAATGTTAATGCAATGTTATGTAAAACAAACCACTTATTAAACCCTTTCACTTCATGAAACGCGAATACTTTTGCTAATCCTAAAGCAATTAAAAAGAAGAAAAAGCCAAGTACAAGTGTATGTGTATGCAAAAGATTTAACAAAGTAGATCCTAAAATCCCTTTATACTTACCATACTCCCTAGCGAAAATCCCTGATAATAAACCGATAATCAAATACGTAAACGATGCATTATATAATTTCTTCATTATGTACCTCCTTGAGTAGAATGTGTAGTGTGTCATATTTAGTAATAATGATAGTTGTATAATAAAAACTCCTAGTCACCTAGGAGTCATTGTATAAGTATCTCACTCTTTACAATCAATCCTAATTATAAAATATCTCTCTATACAAAACAAACGAACTTTATGTGAACAAACACCCCCATTAAAATATGTTGCACTTTTGTTTTACACAATCCATACTAATTGTTATAACTTTTTAAAGGTGGTGTAATAATTGATAGTTCTTGAAACCGAACGTCTAAATCTTCGTTGGTTTGATATAAAAGACGCTTCTTTTATTCTTGAGTTAGTAAACGATCCTGCATGGATTCAGTTTATCGGTGACAAAGGGGTTAGAAACTTAGAAGATGCAAAAAATTATATTGTAAACGGTCCCATCGATATGTATAACAAACTCGGATTTGGCCTTTACTTAGTAGAACGAAAAGAAGATCTCACTCCACTTGGTATGTGTGGCCTTATTAAAAGAGATTCATTAGAAGACGTTGATATCGGATTTGCCTTTTTAGAAACATTCCGTTCAAAAGGATATGGCTACGAGTCAGCTTCTGCAATAATCGAATACGGTGTACAAAAGCTCGGCATGAAACGAATTGTAGCAATTACTTCTATAGATAACATCGCCTCAGGAAAGCTTTTAGAAAAAGTAGGATTACGCTTTGAGAAAATCATTTCAGGGTCTGGAGAAGATTTAAAATTATTTGGGTATAACGCATAGTAAAGAAGGTCGCCGTGAATGGCGACCTTCTTTACTATTTTATTGATTTTGTAATACTATTTTTAGTTACATCATAGTTGCATCAATTCTTGTGATTACTAATATCCCTTTCACATCAAATTTTTGGAACTTTATAGAAATAAAACTTCTACTTTCAAATAAATTATATTAATATATTAAACAAAGGAAGTGAGAATAAATGGATCAACCACTATTTTTGTTAGCTCTTCAATTCATTGCATTTGTATTAATCATTTGTATCGTATATGGAATCTTGTACAATACCGTATTAAATTTAAATATGCCTAAATGGACTGCACATATGGTAGCTACGGTCTTTTCCCTTGGTATTGCCTATCAAGCTTTTATAAATTTCATTTGAAAAACTTTTGTAGCATTTACTTCTACAAATATTGTTGATGCAGTAAAATTTGCAAAAAAAGTAGAATTGCAATTTGAGAGGATTATTTCAAGATCAGGAAATGTAACCATTTTTTATAAAGTCTGTCTAGCGCAAAATAGTGATGAAGTTATTTCCGCTGAAAATGTGTTTGCATAACAAGGAATGAATTTAATTGATCCTGCAAAAATTTTATTTTAATTCTGGTTCTATTGTTTGAAATCGTTCTAGGGTACCATTTGTGTGGACTTTAAAAATTTTCATTTGCGCACCAAAATATTGCGTTAAGTAAAATGTATCACCAGTTATTAAATTTCCAATCTTCCAATCAGGTTGATATGTACTTTCCTTGGAACTTTCTAAATCCCCGTTCATTATTAAATCGATATATAATGTAGATGAACTACGCAACATTTTCGTTAAAGATAGTCTATCAACCTCTAACTATCTAATGAACTCAAGTAAACGCATCTTCAGTCATTTTAAGAGGTACAAAAGGCACCCTTTCGGGTGCCTTTTGTATAAAAATTCCAATTTTTTATATTCGATACCAACCACGAACCTTTTTAAAATAATAGTATCATTATGTCTCCTTTTTAGAGATTATTTTTAATTACCTTGAATTTTTTGCACCAGAACCGGAAAATCCCTGACTACTCGAAATATCAACTATCAAGTGCTAATATTCAATAACGCGTACTGAAAATGATTAAACATTTTTATAAACCAGCGGAACGTTTAAGAAATCAATTTTTCTCTTATCGAAATTTAATTAGCTTACAGTAATACAGTGGTCATATATTTTTAAGAATAACGGAAGAATATATAGAAATTGCTACAGAAATGTGAAGTTTAATTAATTTAGGAGGAACAAACTTGTTTAATCAGCTTGTAAAAATCATACCGAATTTATTTACGATTGGAAATTTATTGTGCGGCGTTTTCTCAATCACCTTGAATATGAATGAATATTTGGGAGTAGCCTCCATTTTCATTTTCTTTTCAGCTGTTTTAGATTTTCTTGATGGAAGAATTGCGAGAAAATTAAAAGTGAACAGTGAGTTTGGCGTAGAATTGGATTCCTTAGCTGATATTGTTAGTTTCGGCGTCGCTCCTGCGCTTTTATTTCATACGATAGCAACACCTTCTATTTTAACTTCTTTGGCATTTATCCTATTCCCAACAATGGGTGCTTTAAGATTAGCTAAATTTAGTATTAAACCAACTATTGGATATTTTAAGGGATTACCTATTCCAGCTGCAGGATTATCATTGGCTGGTATGGCATTGTTTTCATATAGTAATGCATGGATTACTTTAATCCTCGCCCTCTTAATGGTAAGTCCCATTAGGTTTAAAAAATTTTAATTAAGGTCACGCCCAACGCCATTAAGGAGCATCTCAAATGGATTTAACGCATCAATAAGTATAAAAAAGCGGGACAATAATATTAAATTAGGTGCCCTTCGTAAAAATTAAAACCTTGTATTTATGGCTATTGGGTTAATCCATCGATATGTTATTCTGAAACGTCAATCCACTTTTAACAGGAGCTCCCTTTATCAAGAGAGCTCCTGTTCTTATTTCTTCTTCTTTTCTGTCGGTTGGCTTTGTTTAGCAAAATTAGATGAATCATCAAAATTCGGTTGCTTTTTACCAGCATTATTACTTCTACCTTTTCCCATATGTAATGCACCTCCCCTCCCCCTTACTATTCCCAATAAAAAAATTCTCTTGCATCCAAGAGAATTTTTGATTGGGTTCTTATTGATAATACCTAAGTACTTCCAACACTGCCATTCGATAAAAGATGGATCCAATGTCAAATTCTTTAATGCTGAAACAAACATTACATTTTCATATTTAACTGGATAATCAATTAATAATCCTAATGTATTTCCTGAAGCTGCAACAATTATGCTTTCCTTGTCTAACACGTCATCTATAACTTCTTTTAATTATTCTTACCTGTCATATAATATTTTCCTACGCGTTGAGATTGCATGTTGTATAAGGAAGCCCTTCTTTTTTCCATGCAATAAATCCCCCCTTTAAATTCACTACTTCCTTTATACCAGCTTTTTGTAAAATGCTAGCTGCTATAGCTGAACGCAACCCGGTTCGACATTGTAAAACTATTGGGCAATCTTTTGGTATAGAATCTATCTTCTCAAATAGATTACCTAAAGTAATATGTATTGCATCATGAAGGTGTCCTTCCTCCCACTCTTTTTTACTACGCACATCGATAACCTTAACACTTCTATCTTTTATATGCCGATATAATTCAATTGATGTTTTTTCCTTGTAACTTTCTAATATATCAAATTTTTTTATTACTTTTAAAGGTACAAAAGCAACAATATTATCTAGCCCAATAGATTCAAAGTCCCTAATGACTTCCTCCACTTTAACCTTTTCCTCATCTAGAATGATTAAAGTCTCTGTTTTATAATCTAGTAACCATCCACACCAAGTTGTAAAAGAATTGTTATAAGGTATGTTAATTGATTTTTCAATGTGACCAGAAGCAAAACTCTCTACATCCCTTATATCAACTATTTGCTGAACACTCCTCATAACTTCTTGGAGTTCTTCTACTGTATTAATAGTAGTAATCTTTCTCTTCTTACGAATTGGAGGACCATACTTATTTAAATTCTTCATTAATGAAAAATACTTTGGAGGCTCTGGCTGTCCCGTCAATAAAATCGATACAAAATCACTTTCTTCATTACATTGAAATACCCAATTGAACATCTTTTCATAACCTAATGTAGAAGTTGGAATTGCTCCTAATGCTTTTCCGCATGCGCTTCCTGCACCATGTGATGGCCATATTTGCAAATAATCAGGGAGTATTTTTACTTTTTGTATAGAATCAAATAATTGTTTCGCTCCTATTTGTGCTGTATCTTTCATACCAACAGCTGTTTCTAATAAATCAGGTCTTCCTATATCTCCTACAAATATAAAGTCACCTGTGAAAATCCCTATCGGTTTATCATTCGTAAAATTATTTTGACTTGTATCAGTTACTAAAAAAGAGATACTTTCAGGCGTATGCCCTGGGGTGTGAATTACATTAAATTTTATATGACCTACTTTAAACTCTGTGCCTTCATTAACTAATTTGTATCGAACTTCGTTAAGATATTGATATTTCCAATCACAATCTCCTTCATCAGATACATATAAATTTGCATGATAAAGATAAGAAAGTTCTCTAGACCCAGAAAGAAAATCGGCATGAATATGAGTCTCAGCCGCAGCAATTACTTCCATCCCCTCTTTCTTAGCAAATTCTATATATTGTTCTATATAGCGGCTAGGATCAATAACAATTGCTACGCCTTCCTTCTGACAACCAACTAAATAGGAAGCATGAGCTAATTTTTCATCATAAAAATATTTTAAAAGCATAACTATTCCCTCCGAATACTTATTTCAAATTACTTTTCAATTTTTACAACTACTCTCTATCTTTCCTTACATAATCCCTTTCAACATTAAATTCCAATACATATATGGCAACATATATCTTTTAAGTAAAAACATACTATACCGTTCTTTCGCTTGATTAAATGGAAACGTTTCTTGTGGCTCATGTTCATAGTTAAATTCAGCGAGTATAAGACTTTTATATCCTGTAACAATCGGACATGATGTATATCCATCATATTTAGCCTGCAAGTCTCTTCCGTTAAGTACGTCCATAATATTTTGTTTTAAGACAGGTATTTGCTTTCGAATTGCTGCTCCAGTTTTAGAGGTAGGTAAATTGGTACAATCTCCAAGTCCGAAAATATTCTTATACTGTACATGCTGCAAAGTATAAGGACTTATATCTACCCAGCCCTGATGATCACTTATCTCACTTTCTTTGATAAAGTTAGGTGGTCCCATTGGTGGAACAACATGTATCATACTATATGGTACTGTTTCTCTTTTCATTGTTTGCATATCTTCAAAAATTGCTTCTCTTTTTTCAGCGATAATCTCTACTAAGTTTTTATTATAGTTCGTTATAATTTGCTTTCTTTCTAGTACTTGTTCTAAAGTATTTGCATATCGCGGAACCTGAAAGATGTTACTGTTTGCAGAATAAAACATTACTTCACTTCTGTTTCTTACACCACTATTACAAAAATACTCCTCTGCTAAATACATAATTTTTTGTGGAGCACCACCGCATTTAATAGGAGTATTAGGGTGGGTAAAAAGCGCATTTCCTCCTTTAAATTTTTCGATTTCTCTCCAAGTAGAATCAACATATGTATAAGAATAATTGCTACATACCCCATTAGTCCCAATAGATTCTTTTAAGCCTTTAATACCTTCCCAATTTATTTGTATACCAGCTGCTACAATAAGAATTTCATACTCAAGCAGCAGTCCGTCATCTAACAGTATCTTATTTTCATCCGGAAATAACTTAACAACACTTTTAGGGATCCACGTTGCCCCTTTTGGAATAAGCGATTCTTGATCACGCATTGTACTTTCCTTTGAAACAATTCCTCCCCCCACTAAACTCCATAGTGGCTGAAAATAATGTTTTTTTGACGGATCAATAATCGCTATACTTTCTTTCAATAGGGGGATATTTCTTAATAAATGTGCAGTAGAAGATATTCCTGCAGTCCCAGCACCAATTACAATAATTTTATAAGTATCTCTGGTCTTCATTATCCTCTTCCTATCTAAAATTGATTTTTAAATTAACTAATTAGTAGCCATTTTTTCATCGTAGTAACATTATTATAAGTTAAAAACATCATAGATTTATCTGATTTAAATGAAAATTTTGTTAATTTCACCATCAACATTACTATATGCGTAAATCCCCTATGTTACTTCCATATTTTAGTTTTAATATTAAAACTATATATTTTTATATAAAATAAAAAATATATTAAAATACTTTTCATGAATCCGGATAAGTAATGTTTAAAAAACAACATCTAACATCTTAGATGTTACAATAAGCAAATTCACATACTTCACAAATATGAAAAGTATTAAATATCACTTAAGTTTCGTTACTTTTTTTCTGTATATATTGATAAAAAATTGTGAAATTTTATCGCATTATGCAAGACATTTAATATCAAATATATTACTTTTACTATGAACTAAATGTGTTTATAGGAAGTGTATAGATAAATAAAGTGCTAAATTGACTCTTATGCAGTAATGACTGTTTAATTTATCTAAAAATTGAAAAAATATGTGTAGATATATATCATTTAAAATACATATATAATTAATTTTAATTTTCCGACACGTTTTTCACATAGTTCTTAAACCAGTTTTTTGCGTGCATTATGAAAAAAATTGTACCGTGTCAATCTTAAAAAATTATATATCATAACTTTAAGAGAGGAAGGAAAACTATGAAGATGAAACGAAAAATCATGATGACAACGGCACTTGCAGCTACGTTAGCTACAGGTGCACTACCTACTACCTCGGTGTTTGCTGCAGAAAAGGAGGCTCCTATTCAACTAAAAGAGGCACAATTAAGTATTCAACCTTTTGCACAAAACAATTTGGAAACAGCCGTTCAAGCTGCCTTAAATGGTCCAGAAGTCAAAAAAATCAAAGTATTTGAACATGAATTTAATGTAAAGGAAATAGAAGTAGTAAATCTAGGTGCAGGAAAAAAATATGTTAAGGGGCAAATCTCTCATCATTTAAGTTTTCGTCCAGATGATCAATTTTATTATGAGTTTACAGTACAAGATGGAAAGGTACTAGATAAACCTGTATTTAATATTGACAGAGGTGGTTGGACACCATTTGCTGCTCCACTTTTATCAATTCTTGCTGCGTATAATGGAATTCCAGTTAATCCAAATGATTTAAATGCACTTGGTCAGCAGATTGGTAAAGTTATAGATGGAAGCTGGGAACATGCAGCCCAATCAATTGCAACTGTAGTTAGTCTAAGTTTTAATGAGTAGAATTTTTCAATTTTTATTAGCAGTGTAGAGATCCGCTTTTTGTAATCAGCCTTGTTATAAGAGATTCTAAAACAGCTATTAATAAATTTTTACCACTCAATCACATTATCTTGATTTGTTTACCACCTTATCATTCATTATATGTCACAAAATAGAAGTCTTTTTTAGGACTTCTGTTTTGTTTGTATTGAATACGATAAACAGTTGTTTTTTGGAGGCTATACTTCGAGTTTTCAAGAATCCGTTTGGCTATTAGGGACAATTTATAATAAAAAATTATTAAAGTCTCAAATAACTTACTCCTCCTATTGTTAATTATTTTTAAATACAAAAATTTATTATCTTAAGAATGAAAAACAATAAATATAGTAAAAAATCATCTAACAATTGTTTAAAGGTCAGGAGAGAAAAAATGAACAAAATAAAAATGAGAAATTTCTTTAAAATTAGCATCCTTACTTGTATTACACTAGCAAGTTTAAGTACACCATCTACTATTTTAGCTGATAGTCATCCAGGTTACTCCTATGAATCCAATATAGGGTATCAAAATCCATCGTGGATGTCGAAAATAGAAGGTTCAACAAAAATAAGTGAAATATCTATTCCAGGGACTCACGGTACGATGGCTTTACATGGAGCGAGTTTTCTTGATGAAAATTTGACAAGAAATCAAACTATGAGTTTATCCCAACAATTAAATTCTGGAATTCGATATGTAGATATGCGTGTTAAACGTGTAAAAGATTCTTTTGCAATGTATCATGGCGTTGTAAATCAAAAAGCTGTGTTTGAAGATGTATTAAAAGAGACCATTCAATTTTTAAAAGATCATCCAACAGAAACAATATTAATGCGCTTAAAAGAAGAAACTAATCCTGAAAGTGGATCTCTATCATTTGAGGAGATATTTTTAAAATATAAAAACGTTAATGCTTCATATTTTTGGGATCCTAATTCCGTACCAACTTCAGATAGAAATAACCCTACTTTAGGAGATACCCGCGGAAAAATTGTAATCTTACAAAACTTTACATCCGCTCAATTGTACGGGATTGATTACGAAGGTTTAAATATACAAGATAAATTTGAAATTGGAAGCGGACCAGACGAAATATATACAAAATGGATTGCGATAAAAAACCATCTACAAAATACAAATATTAATTTTAATAATGGAAAAATTCATCTCAACCATTTTAGTGGTACGGGGGGCGCAGCCGCATTTTTAAATAATGTATATCCTTGGTTTGTTGCAAGCGGAAAAGAGAGCAGAAATACTGACAGTAGTCCTAAATTGATTCAAACGAATTCCACTAATGCGTGGAGTGATTTCCCTCGCGATAGAAACGGACAAGTATACTATGGGGGGATGAATACACTTGGGACCGAACTCTTACAACAAGGCGCAATTAAACATTCTGGTATCATCGCAGCTGATTTTCCCGGTCCAGGTTTAATTGATAGTATCATTAAATTAAATGGTATACATTCAAATGAAAAGGAAATATTAATTTCACAAATATCATCTGAATCTAGTCCTTTATCAGGGCAACAAAATCGATCCAGCCAAAACTTTAAAATTGATAGTTTACCTGTAGGTACCAAAGAATTAAAATGGGTTATTGTGCCTTCAGAAAAAGATTATCCTTCTACTATTTCTTTCAATGTAATGATTGATGTTTCCCTAGGAATAGATTCCACTCGTTGGAAAAATATTTCACATGAATCTAGGACTGAAGCTTACACAAATACTAAATATTATATTGCAAGTCCAATTGGTGCCACTAGCAAATTCACAGTGAAAATATACGCTATTACAAATTAGAAAAAAAGAATCCCAATGGAATTCCATTGGGATTCTTTTTTAATTTCATTTCGTAAACATTAGGATGGCGTTTAAATTTTATCCCGCATTAACGGGCGCCCGTAAAAGCCCGATTGGTGAGGGATGATAATCAGTGGGGGATGAACAAAACCTTCACTGATTAAAGTTTCACTTTATTAACATATCATTTAATCCATTAGATAATTATATTTGAAACAGCCCTTAATTTTTAAAGAGCAATCCAAAATTGTTAACTACCTTTTTCAGCTTATCATTTATTCAAAACTGGCTTCCAAAGCGATAAAGCAAAAATCCAATTTGAGTCGCCATTTCCTTGATGATTTTGAACTGCTTCATACACTTTCCCCTCATGTACTACTCTATCACCTTTAGTATATGCTTTTCTTGCATCCCATTTTTCATATACGGAATCCTCTGACTTTGTTGTTACATTCAAAACATCACTTCTACTAGATTCATTTCCAGCTAAATCAACCGCCGTCACTACATATTTATACGATGTATTAGCCTTCAAATCTTTATCCATAAAGGATGTATTAGCCGCGGTCCCAATTTTATTCATAACCCCAGCGCTTTCTCTATATACAATATAATGGTCAACACCTACATTATCTTCTGATGGACTCCACATCAAATCAACAGTTGTCGCTGTTGTACCCATACTATGTAATCCTTTTGGTTGACTTGGAGCCTCTATATCTGGGATTGCATGTGTTGTCTTAACCTTTAGTTTTTCGCTTTCTTTTGATATATTTCCAGCAGAGTCTAATGCCTTTATTGTATAGGTATATTCCGTATCTGCTTTTAGTTTTTTATCAATAAAAGTTGTACCTGGTACCGTATCAATTACTTCTCCATTACGTAACACTTGATATTCTTTTACACCTATATTATCAGTAGAAGCCTTCCATGTTATTTCAACACTATTGGCAGAAACTTTAGAGGCATTTAATTCAGTTGGTTGACTTGGAGCTACTGTATCAGGAGTTTCATTATTTACTAAATTTACATCAATTACATTATAAAACGCATTTGACGTATCTGCTACATCCCATACAGCTAAAATAACATGATAACCATTACGATCAGTTGGTACATTAATTGTATGTGTTAAATTATTTGATGCGGCCGAACCGTCATGTTTTACAGTTCCAATTGGTTCTAATTCCGCACGTGTTAATGGTTTATTAGGATCCCATCCTTTTTTTGTAATGTAATAATGCCATTTACTTGTAGAATGTGCTGCTGTATATTTCCATGTAAATGTATTTTCTCCACCCTTAATTGTGTTTTTGAACCAACGATTTGTTGTTTGTTGGTCAAGAGTTCCTCCAAATAGTCCTCCTGCCGAAGCGATTTTACCATCAATCGGTCCACCATCGGGAAACCCTTTAGGTG
Organism: Bacillus sp. 196mf; assembly: GCF_003217275.1. NCBI lineage: Bacteria > Bacillati > Bacillota > Bacilli > Caryophanales > Bacillaceae > Bacillus > Bacillus sp. 196mf. The sequence continues at coordinate 8,722 of NZ_QJTG01000031.1, read as the reverse complement.
CTTCTAGACTTTGAGGTTCATACATTACATTTCCACAATTTAAATTTAATGCCCCATAATTCTGACTACATAAAGCAGCACGACTACTCGGCTTTTCAACAAACCCGTGTGCATACGCACTTTGAGGAGTCATTGTGATTGCTGTCATGCCTGCAGCCAAAACACAAGCACCAATCCCCTTTTTACTTGTTCTTAATCTTTCCAATTTAGATGTTAATTTCAATTTCATTTTTGTCCCCCCAATATATTGCTTTCGCTAATATAATAGCAATATAGGGATAAACGAACAAATCGTCAATTAATATATTAATATCTCTCATAAATTGGTACATTTATTATTATTTTTAATCTCCTATAAAAATAAAGTAAATACAATTAAGCAATTTTGTAACATTATGTATTAAAAGAAGAATAAAAACTTCATTTAATTTCACAAAAAATTCAAATATTAAAACAAAAAAATTCCTCATGTAGGAAAAATAAATTTTTTATATTACAAAAAGCAAAAAAGTCTAGAAGAAACCGATTATATCCGTTTCTTCCAGACTTCCGCTACTTTTATACCACTCACAAATTCTTTAACCTTAAACATATACACTTGAGGTTAAAACACATATAATACCCCTACTAATTCAAACTAACGCTTAATTACTTATAAAATAACTTAAGGTATCTAGCTTAACTGTATTTTCTTTATTAATAGCTATTTTCTATCCTGTATTTCCTTACTTTAAACAGATTATCAAAAAATTGTTAATGTTTAAGAAAAGAGAAAAGGTTTAAAAATAGAAAAGAAAAAGATTTAAAAATACAATTTTAACTATCACATTCTAATAATTTATTGTGTTATTTTTATCTAATAAGGCACAGAAACAAAGGATGAACTTCAGTGTGCTTGAGAAAAGTTCTTAGGGTGAAACGTTTAAAGGGTATTTTAGTACTGAGTTTTTATTAAATGTTCCTGTACCTAATATTTAAATTAACGTATGTCAAAATATTTTACAATACGAGTGTTAAACGTTACATATTTCTATATAAAATGATACATTTCATCAGCACGCCTCCCTAATATTTATGCTAAATATAGAAAATTCAGCTCGTTAGGATTTAATTTTAGAATTCTCATAAAAGCATATGATAGATTAGGCACGTAATTGTCACAAATTAATAGTCTATCTACTTTTTAATTACCTATGAAAACTTTATTATCGCTTTATTATTTACTCCTAAACCAAAGAACATCTATACCTACAACTTCTTAAAACTCTTTTAGATAATCTTTCAAAAGATTTGATAGTTTTATATTTTATATTTTTTTATTGTACATTTTTGCATTTGATGTTAGGATTATGCCTATTAAAATTGAATCGTAACGATTCTTCTTTATAATTTCCACATTTTAATTGTTAAATAAAAATATAGATTCTGATATATATATTCAAAATCAGACCTACAATATCTTTATTTTACAATGATTTCGTGGCATACCTTTAGAATGGAAAGATATATGCAACAACGTGTTAAGGGGTTACAGGAGGAACAAAAATGAGAGACTTTTTTGATGATAAGTACAAAAATATTGAATTAAAAAGGAGGTTAATCAATTTAATAAGTGAAATTAGCGAATTCAAAGGAAAATTAGCTGCTTATCAGGAACAAAACCCTGACATATTTAATAGTTTAGAAAAAACTATACCACTACATTACATAAAAAATTTCACAACTATTTATGAGGATATAAAAGTTCCTAATAAAAGATTAAAAGAACTTATTTTAGATGATATAGTACCTCAAAATATTTCTGAAGATGCTATTTTCTGCTATTATCAAACACTTTCTTTTGTACATAAAAACTCCTGTACTTTATTAATTAATCCAGCAACTATACAGGAATTACATTTTCAACTAATACATTATATTACCTCTGACAGTGCCAAATGGCGTGAAAAACCTTTTATTATTCCAGGAGTTCCAGAACATGGAATGCACTTGAATAGTTACCGCATTCTTCCGCATGAACTTATCCCACGGTTTATGGAGCAATTATGTGATCAATACAACTCATTAAATACTAGTAAGGGGCTACATTCACTTTTATTAATAGCTCGTTTTATATTAAATTTTTATTGCATAGTCCCTTTCAATCAAGGTAATAACAGGCTGGCATTTATGTTAATGCAATTGCTGTTAATTAAGAGTGGACATACATTTGTAAAATATGTATGTTTGGATAAATATATTAAGAAAAACGAATCTGATTATTACAATTCGATTTATAAATCTTCGGTGAATTGGTACTGCGAGGAACATAATAATAGCTTTTGGTTAAAAACGTTTTTAACCATTATATTAGAGGCTTACAAAGATCTACATAACACAGTTCTAGATTCTATATGTAAACATACTAAAGTTGAGAGAATTCAGGATTTTATACTTAAACAAAAACAACCCTTTACTAAGGAAAGTATTCGTAACACTTATCCAGACATTGCAGAAAGTACAATCAGTAAGGCTTTAAATTCCTTGCAAGTGTTTGGCCATATTAAGCTAGTTACAAAAGGAAGAAACGCAACGTGGATTAAGATTTGACCATACTTTCAATACACATGAGGTTTAAAAATTCAATTATAACCTTATCATTGAATTTCATTTTAATTTTAAGATAATATTACTTTTTTAGTTATTTCTAATTCCAACAAAACATTTTATAGGAAAAGGTCCGCTTTCCCCCGCCTTTTCCTATAATAAAATGAAATATAAACATAGAATGATTGTCGAAAAAAGTCGTATTTTAATATTTTTTCTTTATTTTCTGGTTGTAAACGTTTCACTTTCATGTTACCATCTTAATCAAACAATAGATGGTAATAAAAATGAAAGTATTTCTTTCCCTTAGAAACATATAAACGTACGGTAATATCAAGAAAATAAGGTCAAAGAAATATTTGATACCTACCAAAATAATTAATAGGAATTTTGTCGCACTGTTTTTTCTGATAATTAAGAAAACGCATTTTGTCCCTAAACAAAATTTGTTGGTGCGCAAAATTAAAATACACTAGAACACCCAAATAAATGAAATATCCTTTTTCATTGAGTATGAAGGTATGAAAAAAAGAATTCTCCTTACAAAATTTAGCAGATTAACATAAAGACATCTAAATTACTACCTTTATCGCCATCTATTGTTGACATCATATTTACCAACTAAAAAAAGAACCTATCAAGGGCTCTTTTTATTATAATCATTCAAATTTCAATTCTATCTTAATACTGAAATTTCCACACAAATTACATCTGCTTTTTGCTCCCAATTATTGAATTAATAATATAGCACATCAAATTTATTAATTCTTATCTCCAATTAGTTTAAATTAGTGAATAAAATTCAATCATATAAAAATAATAAATACAACTAATCGTTATATATTAAAGAGGTGTCAATTTTGTCCTTAAATGAAGAGACCTTAGAAACTAAGACAGATAAAACCATTGAAAAGATCCAAACAAGTAACTTAAAAGAACTTAAAAATACATTAGATAACATCTTTGATATTAGTGCAGATTTAATTGAACATCCTTTGCAATTAAAAACAAACACGAATATTTTACTATATTATTTCGAAGGCCTTACAGATGGTGTTGCATTAAAAACCAATGTTGTTACACCATTATTACAAGAAGTAAATGAAGACAGTCAAATATTTAATTCTAATATTATTGCTACTCATACCAAAATAGTATATACATGGAATGAAATTAAAGAAGGATTACTTGAGGGGCAATGTGTACTGTTTATGGAGGGAGAAAAGCGTTCACTTCTAATAAATACAAAAGGCTGGGCAGAGAGAGCAATTCAAGAGCCAATTTCAGAAGTTACTATAAAAGGATCCCATGATGGATTTATTGAAAATGCCACAAAAAATATAGGTCTTATCCGTCGATATATTCCTTCTACAGAGTTAAAAATCAAAAAGCTGACGATTGGAGAAAGAGCCACTTCTTTAGTCTATTTAATTTACTTAGGTGATGTAGCAAACGCAGATGTAGTCCAAGAAATTGAAACCAGAATCTGTAAAATCAAAACAGATGCGGTATTAAGTATTGGAGAGCTATCTAATTATACAAAAGATCAAAATTGGACTCCTTTTCCACAGGCGTATTTAAGCGAGCGCCCAGACGCCATTTCAAATCATATACTTGATGGGAAAGTAGCAGTATTAATGGATAGATCCCCTGGTGCAATGGTTGTTCCGATGAATTTGATTGGATTTTTTCAAACCCCAGATGACTATAATATTCATTGGCTCATCGCATCATTTTTTCGCTTATTACGATTTGCAGGATTTATTATAGCTATTTTTTTACCCGCATTTTATATTGCTATAGTCTCTTTTCACTTTGAAATTATTCCTATAGACTTATACACTTCTATTGCAACATCAAGAGTCAAAGTCCCTTTCTCCCCCTTATTGGAAGCTTTTATAATGGAAATTACACTAGAAATGCTACGTGAAGCTGGCATTCGCTTACCACAACCAATTGGACAAACTATTGGAATCGTTGGAGGGATTGTAATTGGACAGGCAGCTGTTCAAGCTGGTCTTGTTAGTAACGTTATGGTTATTATCGTATCTATTACAGCCATTGCTTCATTTATTGTTTCTAATTATGATTTATCAAGTTCTATACGCCTTATCCGTTTTCCAATGATGTTATTGGCTTACTTTTATGGGATTGTAGGTATTGTTAGTGGATTAATGCTCTTATTTGCTCATTTTGTTTCACTAACTTCCTATGGTTCACCATACGGAATGCCAATCGCACCATTTCGTCTCCAAGAGTTAAAAGATTCTTTTGTAAGATTTCCTATTTCGATGATTACCACCCGCTCGAGTACAGGACAGCCGAAACAAAGAAAGAAAAAAGAAGGTGGTTAACATGGGGAATCTTAAGTTCCAAAAAGTAACTTTATTCGAATTTATTATTTTCATTCATTCGCTGCAACTCGCATCTGGTATGTTAATTATGCCAAGCCCACTTGCTACTACTGCTGGTACAGATGGCTGGATTTCGATCATTCTCGGATGGATAGTTACTTCTATAATCGGTGTATTTATTATATTAATGTTACAAAAAAATCCTAACAAAAATTTCTCACAAATCTTAAAAACATACTTTGGTAAATGGATAGGGACAATTCTTTTTCTTGCATATGCCTTTTATCTATTTTTTGCTGGATTTAATACTTTATTAAAGGCAACTGATATTGTAAAAGTGTGGATATTCCCTTCCACTCCTGCTTATCAAATCACCATATTATTACTATTACCTTTTATTATTTTAGCCCTGAGTGGGTTAAGGGCTCTTACTAGTTATTCTATGCTTGTTTTCTTCTTCACTACTTGGATGCCGCTATTTCTTCTTTTTTCACTAAAGACTAACTACAATCCTTTACACCTACTACCTATATTTAAAGAAGGATTATACCCTATTGTAAAGGCAACAAAAGAAACCATTACTCCTTATGCTGGCCTAGAAATTGCATATTATATATACCCATTCTTACAAAAAAAACAAAAAGCCATAAAAGGACTACTAATAGCGAATACTGGAACCATGTTTTTCTATCTATATGTTACTATCCTTTCTTATATATACTTTAGTCCAGAAGGGATAAAAGATGTAATCTGGCCAGTATTTCATCTGTTAAAAGGGGTTCGTTTTTCTTTCATGGAACGATTAGAAATTATATATATCGCTTACTATTTAATTGTATTTTCCACTACAATATATCCGTATTTATTTTTCAGTTTTGAATCTGTGACCATTTCACTTCAAAAAAACGCCCGCAATTGGGCGCTACTTGCTTTTATGTTACTTATAGTTGGCCTATTTATTTTCCTAAATCCCGATGTGGATCAATATTTGTTTATATATTCTCTTATGGATATCTTAAATGTCGTTTTCTTTATTCTATTACCAATCTTATTTTTCGCTTACAGTATTCTTTTTACTTGGATTACTAGGAGGAAACAACTTTGATTCGAAAATGGATATGGATTGTAATTTGTTGTGTATATATAATTGGTTGTAGTCAGAGAATTCCTCTTGAGAAGGTTTCATTAATCCTGTTAATTGGCTTGGATAGAACCCCTAATGGAGACATAAAAGTTGGAACAAGCATACCACTCTTTCATCATAAACAACCAAAAAGTACTATAGAACATTGGACACAAGCATCAACTGTATATACTGGATTCAGTAAGATAGATACAAAGTTAACAGGCTTTATGACAGCTTCCAAAGCTGAAATCATTTTAATTGGGAAAAAATTAGCGCAAGAAGCAAATTGGTTGCAGGAGCTTGATTCTTCTTACCGTGATCCTTACGCTACCATTAATGCTAAAGTAGTGCTTGTAGATGGACCTGCAGAAGAAATTTTTAAAATTCATAAGCCTAGTAAACCATCACTTTCATCTTATATAAATGGTGTAATTGAATCGTCAATTCAAAATAACCAATCCGTCTCTTCTACAATTCAACAATTAATGAGAGAACAAAATGAAGAAGGAATGACGCAAGCTGTTCCAATTATCAAAAAAACAAAGAATGAAATCGACACAGTAGGAATTGCATTTTTAAATCGAAAAGGGAAATATTTAACTCATATCCCTAAAAAAGATGTTAAATTTTTTAATCTTATAAATAAGCAAAAAAGTAGCGGGCGAATGATACTACACCTTGCGCTTCCTCCTAAAAAGTCCAACAAAAAAATAAACACTTCTATCTTCGTACAGAACGCGACAAGGAAGGTATTTGTTAATTTTCAAAACGGAAAGTTTGTATTTAATCTCGATATATATGCTAATGTAGCTTTAATAGAAAAAACCAATGCGAATTCAATTAAGGGACACTATGATAATAAAAAAAATATAAATAATTTAAAAAGTGCTATTCAAAAAGAAATTAATAATAATTTACAAAATATGTTGTATGAAATACAGCAGAATAAAATTGATCCAATCGGATTATCCCTATATGCTAGAGCATTTCAATATAAAGAGTGGAAAAAAGTAAAGGGAGATTGGTTGCAAGCGTTAGCAGAGGCTAAAATAAATGTAAAGACACACGTCAAAATAAAAGATACTGGGACCATTAGAAATTAGACTAGTCTATTCTTCTGCTTAAAATTATTTCTAAGTGGAATTTTTCATCTTCTATAATTATGATGTAAAAGATAATAACTCAAAGAAAAATCTACTGGTTAAATGCTAACCAATAGATTTTTTTATCTAAGGATTCTTTTAAAGGTACAACAATTTTACTGTAGTAATCAAGGACTGGTTTCTAATTTTAGTTACTGGAGAGTATAATCCCTACCAGCTTTCATCCCAATAGCAACTCAATGATATAACATTAAAGATATAATCCCTTAACTTAGGGATTTTGACTTTTCAAATTTATACCATTGTCTTAGTTCTATGTACTTTGATATATATGTCCACATCAATATGTTATTGCATCATATACTGAATAGATAATTTAAATTACTTTTAAAAAGGATGATGAGGATGAACCTAGATGATATACAAAAATCCTATGGCGTAATTGTAAGTTTAGGAGGATTGTGTCAAGTCACTAACCAAATCAAAAGGCACCATTTAAGAACATTTTCTGGACCTTTAGATTGGTTTTATTATCCATCACTTTCAGATGTAAACAGATTACTTCAAAGTCGGTTTGAAAAATTTATGAAGTTGGAAAATATGGTCATAGAAGGTTCAGAAAGTTACGGTCTTATTGAATCAGAATTTGATAATCAAACTAAATGGGCAGAACGAATTACCTATTGTATAAAGGACACTTATTATAATTGTTTTTCAATGCATGACTTTCCTATTGACTCAGAAAAGAATTGGAAATCAACTTATCCTTCTTTTAAAGCTAAATTAGACACTAGAATTAATCGATTCCTTGAAAAAATAAATAGTAGTGAATCGATTTTATTCATTAGGATTTGGGGAAATCGAGATGAAGCGATTGAATTAAAAAACGTATTATCCGAAATTACAAATAAAGATTTTAATATTCTTATTGTCAATTTTAAGGAGGATATATCTAATATCGTTGAACAAAATTGGGGAATATCAAGGGTTTGTTCAATTGAACTCCCACGTTATCAGGATAGATGGGAAGGTGATGATTCCGATTGGGATTATATTTTAAATAAAATAACATTAACTTAATACTTTCCTTCTTACTTTTAACATGATTTTGCCAGTAAATTAAAATAGGTGTAGAGAAATAAAATTCCCATCTAATTGATACACACTTAATTAATAAACCGTTCATATAATAATTCATAAGTCCTTCTTTATTTATAAATGCTAGTTTAAATGTACACATTAACACTTGAATAAGCATGTACATTTTCAATAGGATTCTACATACTGACTTTGAGGTGGTTAGTGTGTATATCAAACTAGATATTCCAACGGAATTTACAATTAAAAGTCTTACAGACTTATCTAATTTTAAAAATTTAATGGAGAACTTAAAGATGAAAATAAATAAAAGTCAACTAGCACGAGAATTGAAGGTTGATCGACGTACCATTGATAAATACATGAATGGTTTTATACCAAAGGGGACCAAAAATAGAACATCAAAAATCGATGCCTATTATGAAGTGATTGTAGATCTTTTATCAGATGACACT
>NZ_QJTG01000030.1:0-48731 GCF_003217275.1 Bacillus sp. 196mf | reverse complement strand
ACTCCTGTTCTTGTTCAGGGGATAATTTACGTGGTGCTCCTGTTGATTGTCCCATGATTAAGCCATCTAATCCTTTTTCTTTATAAGCATTCACATAATTATAAATCGTTTTTTCAGAACGACCGATCATGTTCATAATTTCTTTTATAGAATAGCCTTGTACATAGAAATAGATCGTTTGATAACGTTCATACATGCGTTTATTTTTAGTCGTTTTCATTGCTACAAGTAGGTTCTCTTTTTCGTTTTGATGTGCATTTGTCATTTGGCTCCGCTCCATTTGTCGATAAGTGTTACGTATATATTTCGACAAATAGTAGCTGTAACCTTTTAATTCAACTTATATAGATAAAATATTTAAATGGAGCGCTAAAGAAAGTGCGAAGCGAGAAAAAGAAGTTGGATAGTACAAATAAGGGTAGACTGCATGAAAATTTCATGCAGTCTACCCTTTTATATATTGTTACTGTTGTCGTTTTTTGTCGGTAAGTCGATATATTTTAATAATCGCTGATATAATCCAAGAAGTAATCAATATAATTTCATTTACCGCAAAACCATTATCTGAATTTCATCAACTATTAATCAGTTGCCTTCCTATTTAAAAACGACTACAATTTTACTGTTATATATATGAACGAAAAAAATAGAATAGGAGGGGAAACTATGCCAAGGAAAGTATGGCTATTAGTAGCTGGGATGATTATTAATGTCACGGGTGCTTCTTTTTTATGGCCTTTTAATACAATTTATTTGCATGATCACCTAGGCAAATCTTTATCTGTGGCCGGAATGGTATTAATGATCAACTCGCTTACTGGTGTAATCGGAAACTTGCTCGGCGGTGTTTTATTTGATAAATGGGGCGGTTATAAATCAATTTTAGTAGGGATTGTCATTACACTTGTATCGATTTTAGGTCTTGTGTTCTTCCACGGTTGGCCGTTATATGTTGTGTGGCTAGCGTTAATCGGCTTCGGTTCTGGGATGGTCTTCCCATCGATGTACGCGATGGTTGGTACGGTTTGGCCAGAGGGCGGAAGACGAGCGTTTAATGCGATGTACGTTGGACAAAACGTTGGTATTGCGATTGGAACAGCGTGCGGTGGTTTAGTTGCTTCATATCGTTTTGATTATATTTTCTTAGCGAACTTTATTTTATACTTTGTTTTCTTCTTAATTGCTTTTATTGGATTCCGTGGTATGGAAGACAAGAAAGAGCCAGGAGTCCAAAAAGAAGTCGAGACGAAAAAAGGTTGGTCACTTACACCTGGATTCAAAGCACTTCTTATCGTATGTGTAGCATATGCTTTATGCTGGGTTACATACGTACAGTGGCAAGGAGCGATTGCAACACATATGCAAGAATTGAATATTAGCCTTCGCCACTATAGTTTATTATGGACGATAAACGGAGCGATGATCGTTTGTGCGCAGCCGTTAGTTAGTATGTTAATTCGCTGGATGAAGCGTTCTTTAAAGCAACAAATTATGATTGGAATTTTCATTTTTGCGGCGTCATTCATTGTGTTAAGTCAAGCGCAGCAATTTACGATGTTCCTCATTGCGATGGTAACATTAACAATTGGTGAGTTATTTGTATGGCCTGCGGTTCCAACGATTGCAAATATACTTGCACCAAAAGATAAATTAGGGTTTTATCAAGGGGTCGTAAATAGTGCGGCGACTGTAGGGAAAATGTTCGGGCCGGTCGTTGGCGGAGCAATTGTGGATTTATACAATATGGAAGTATTGTTTATAGCAATCATGGTAATGCTTGTAGTAGCGCTTATAGCAACGAGTATTTATGATAAACGAGTAAAAGTAGAAGAAACAGTTGAAGAAAAAATTGCAGTTTAGTTTGACGGAACATGTTCACATGTTTTAGAATATATTTAAATAAAACAACCTTTAGAACAAGGGAGATAGCTCGGCTGTCTTAAGATAAATTCGTTAGTTATTAAGAGTAACGATTAACCGAGAAGTCCTCGCTTTAAGTAAGCTCTTAAGAGATACTAGGTGAAGGATAGTTCACTTAACTTATATGTGTAATAACAGTGAGAAGGAGTAGTAGTAATAGAAGCTGGTTTAGAGAGTTGACGGTCGGTGCAAGTCAATCCACGTTTCGTTATGAACTCGCCTTTGAGTTGCAGTTGTGAAACTAATAGTAGCAATTGCCGTTAATCCACGTTACGGATCTAAGCGAATGTATATTTGTACATTAATTTAGGGTGGTACCGCGGGAATCTATAACCTCTCGTCCCTTTCTAGGGATGAGAGGTTTTTTGTATTTTGGGCGGTGAAAATAAATAGAATTTCAAGGAGGGTATCTCATGAGCTTTAATCATCAAGACATTGAGAAGAAGTGGCAAGGGTACTGGGAAGAGAATAAAACATTCCGTACGCCAGATGAGACAGAAAAACCAAAATTTTATGCACTAGATATGTTCCCATATCCATCAGGTGCAGGCCTACACGTAGGACATCCAGAAGGTTATACAGCGACAGATATTTTATCTCGTATGAAGCGTATGCAAGGGTATAACGTTCTTCATCCAATGGGATGGGATGCATTTGGTCTTCCAGCAGAGCAATATGCACTTGATACTGGAAACAGCCCAGCTGAATTTACAGAGCATAATATTAATACGTTCCGTAACCAAATTAAATCATTAGGTTTCTCTTATGATTGGGACCGTGAAGTAAATACAACAGATCCAAACTACTATAAGTGGACACAATGGATCTTCTTAAAACTATTTGAAAAAGGCTTAGCTTACGTTGATGAAGTACCTGTAAACTGGTGTCCAGCACTTGGTACAGTACTTGCAAACGAAGAAATCATTGACGGTAAGAGTGAGCGTGGTGGACATCCGGTTGAGCGTCGTCCGATGAGACAGTGGATGTTAAAAATTACAGCTTACGGAGATCGTCTATTAGAAGATCTAGATGAGCTTGATTGGCCTGAAAGTTTAAAAGATATGCAACGTAACTGGATCGGTCGTTCTGAAGGTGCAGAAGTACACTTCAACATCGACGGTACAGATGAGAAGTTCACAGTTTTCACAACGCGTCCTGATACACTATTTGGTGCAACATATTGTGTACTTGCTCCGGAACATGCACTTGTTGCAGAAATTACAACAGCAGAACAAAAAGAAGCGGTAGAAGCTTACATTAACGCTGTAAAAATGAAGAGTGACCTAGAGCGTACAGAACTTGCGAAAGAAAAAACTGGTGTATTCACTGGTGCTTACGCAGTTAACCCAGTAAACGGTGAGAAATTACCAATCTGGATTGCTGACTATGTTCTTGCAACTTACGGAACAGGTGCTGTAATGGCAGTTCCAGCTCACGATGAGCGTGATTATGAATTCGCATCAGTATTTAATCTTCCAATGAAGGAAGTTGTAAAAGGCGGAGATATTACGAAAGAAGTGTACACAGGTGATGGTGCACACGTAAACTCAGCATTCCTTGATGGATTAAATAAAGAAGAAGCAATCGCAAAAATGATTGAATGGCTTGAAGTAACGAGCGCAGGAAATCAAAAAGTAACGTACCGTCTACGTGACTGGTTATTCAGCCGTCAACGTTACTGGGGTGAGCCAATTCCAGTAATTCACTGGGAAGATGGTACAATGACAGCTGTGAAAGAAGAGGAATTACCATTAGTTCTTCCGAAAACAGAAAACATCCGTCCTTCAGGTACAGGTGAATCACCACTTGCTAACATTGACGAGTGGGTAAATGTTGTTGATCCTGAGACTGGTAAAAAAGGTCGTCGTGAAACAAATACAATGCCGCAATGGGCTGGTAGCTGTTGGTATTACCTACGTTACATCGATCCAAACAATAGCGAAGCACTTGTAGATCCTGAAAAAGTAAAACAATGGCTTCCAGTTGATATTTATATCGGTGGTGCAGAGCACGCTGTACTTCACTTACTATATGCTCGTTTCTGGCATAAAGTATTATACGATATCGGTGTAGTTCCAACGAAAGAACCGTTCCAACAATTATTCAACCAAGGTATGATTCTAGGTGAAAACAACGAGAAAATGAGTAAATCAAAAGGTAACGTTGTAAACCCTGATGATATCGTAGCAAGCCACGGTGCAGATACACTTCGTCTATACGAAATGTTCATGGGACCATTAGATGCTTCAATTGCTTGGTCTGAAAATGGTCTTGACGGAGCTCGTCGTTTCCTAGACCGCGTATGGCGTCTATTCGTTCAAGATAACGGTGAATTAAGTGAGAAAATTACTGACGCACCAAATAAAGAGCTTGAAAAAGCTTACCATCAAACAGTGAAGAAAGTAACAGAAGACTATGCAGAGCTTCGCTTCAACACAGCGATTTCTCAAATGATGGTATTCATCAACGATGCATACAAAGCTGAAACACTTCCAAGAGAATATGTAGAAGGTTTCGTAAAAATGATTGCACCAGTTGCACCTCATATCGGGGAAGAGCTATGGAGCAAACTTGGATACAATGAAACAATCACATATGCAAGCTGGCCAACATTTGATGAGTCTAAACTTGTAGAAGATGAAGTTGAAATCGTTGTTCAAGTTATGGGTAAAGTTCGCGCAAAACTAACAATGAGTAAAGACGCATCAAAAGAAGAAATGGAACAACTTGCACTTGAAGCAATTCAAGACCAAATTGAAGGGAAAACAGTTCGTAAAGTAATTGTTGTTCCTGGAAAACTTGTTAACGTTGTTGCAAACTAATTTATTCTAAATGAAAGCTCAGAGTATTTATACTCTGGGCTTTTTTGTGTAAAAAATAATCTTTGGATCACTTTTATATAAGTTTTTAATTTATAAAGAAGTTTACTTTAAAGGCGTTTTGCATCTTTTCCTTTAATTTGTTTGTTGAGGAATTCTTATAAAGACAAACACCTATTCTTCACTAGGAAATATGATAAAAAAGGTAGGTAAAATTGAGCAGAAGAGGTGAAAGGAATGAAAGGGATGGACAATAATGCACCACATGGTTTCTTCGGGGGTGGATCGGATAGTTATGAACAAATGATGTTAATGGGAGGAGGACAACAAGGATACGGTGGAATTCCGAGCTGGATGGGTGGAGCAGCAGGAGGATTTCCAACATCGGTAGCTGGCATGCAAACTGGAATGCCTACATTAATGGGAGGATTTTCGACATCAGGGGCTGGAATGCCTACAGTAACAGGAGGATTTCCAACATCAGTAGCTGGCGTACAGACAGGAATTCCAGTAGGGGGACCAACTACATTTCCTTCTTTCGTTGGAGGAGTGCAGACAGGATTCCCTGTACCGGGAGTAGGTGTAGTGGCAGGAGGAGTAGGTGGTTATCCACAGGGTGTTCACGATCATCATGTACATCACCATCACCAAGGCCACCACGGTCATCATGTACATCACCACCACCAAGGCCACCAAGGCCATCATGGTCATCATCACCATCAAGGCCAACATGGCCACCACGGTCATCATCACCATCAAGGTCACCAAGGCCATCATGGTCATCATCACCATCAAGGTCACCAAGGCCATCATGGTCATCACCAACAACAAGTACATCATCAAGGTCACCACCACATTCATCCGCAAGCTGTTCTTTATCAAACTCACCAAGGCCAACATGGTCACCATGGACATCACCACCAAGGCCAACATCATGGACACCAAGGTCACCACCATCACCAAGGTCATCAAGGCCAACACGGTCATCATGGGCACCAAGGCCAACATCATGGACACCAAGGTCAACAGCACCAACATCATCAACAATATCAGCAATATCAACAACAGCAACAATCTTCTCCTTGGACAGGTGGAATTGGGGCAGGAGCAGCAGGGGCAGCGGCAGGAGCAGCTAGTATTAGTGGAGCAGCAGGACACGCAGGGCACGTGGGTCATTAATGATTGGCAGAAAAAAAGCCATAATAAAAAACTGCTAGGAAATCCTAGCAGTTTTTTTCAGCTTCTTGACGCTGACGTTCAATTTCAGCACGAAGTTGTGGTTCCGGTGCTTGCCAGCCTTCTGGCTTTAGAATCTTACCGTCGCCTTCACGGAATCGAGGCTTCCCATCAGGGAATAGTTTTGCCATGTTGGCGTTGTTTACAATTTCGAATCCTTTATCTGGACGTACGCCCATTTCTGCAAACGTTCCGAATGCAAAGTAAATAAGGTCAATCAGTGCATCGTATTGATCTTCAACAGTCGTTGCCTCTAGAAATTCTTCTAGTTCTTCCTGCATAAAACTTGCACGGATTTTTGCACGCTCTTCTGTTAATTTTGTTGGAGTATTTGTCACAGGATGTCCGAATACTTCATGCATTTTCGCAACAAGTTCGTATCCTTTATCTAAACCTTTTTCGTTTGTCATGTTGTTTCATCCTTTCTTACGTTATGCCGAAGTTTATTGTAACATAAGGTGATTATGAAATGAAAAGAACATCTTATCGAAATAAGATGTTCGCTCGTTATTCTTCTTTTTTTATTAAAATGGATAGAATAAGATCGATGCCAAAAATACCGACGAGTAACATTGGTATAACGACAAGCAAGTAACGTGTGAAGGAAACATTTTTTAAGTATGTATGAGCAAATAAAAAGACGCCGAGAAATAAAATACCATTTAAAATAGGCTTTACTAATTTTTTAGACATAAGCTCCCCCATAAATATCTTCTCTCTCTATTTGATAATAAAAAACTCCTCTCTCCGTTGTATCATGCTGGAGAGAGGAGTTCAATCATTTCTCATTCAATTACACCAGAATTTGTAATGTCTACGGTGTATTTTATAGTAACGGGAACATCTTTGTACATTTTTTTCCACTCTTCTAATTTGAATGGGCGATAATGTTGCTTATATTTAGCTCCTAGCCCGAGAGGGTCGACATCTAAAGATTTAAACTGCTTAATTAATTTCTTACCTTGTGTCTCCAATTGTTTTTGAACAACCTTCTCAATCTTTTTTGTGTTCTTAGCATTCTCTAAGTTAATCTGTTTCGATACTTCTTGAATACGAGCCTCAAGTTTAACATGAATGGAAAAGAAAGGCTTACCATTTTTTATTTTTATATCGTATGTTGGAACAGAACGAATATTATTAATCATTACGTACCCAGGATCTGCTTTAAATTCATGTGAATCTAACTTATGTTTTTCTAAAAGTCCTTTGAATATAAACATATCTTTTTCCGCGATTTTACCAACGTATTTATCCTTTTTAAAAAGACCAATTCCCGTGATTTTTATTTTATCACCATGTTTCTTTAAAATTGGAATATAGTAGTCTTGCCCTTCTTGATAATAACGGAATGCTCCTACATGCAGATTATCTGTTGGTAAAGGACCGGTCTCCATATTATGTTCTAGCATTTTTTTTATATAAATTGCAACGTTGGATGAAGTCGTGTACTTTCCTTTTAAAAGCTCAGTACCATTACCTTCAAGTAAAGCAACATATAAGGCATTTCCGATGTTTACATCACGAATTAATGTATCGAAGGAAGCAACCATTCCTTTCTTAGCAATTCGGGTGGTAAATAGAGCAACCCGCATTTGCCCGCTAGCAAATGGTTGAGAAGACTCTAAAGATGTGTCGGCTTTTACTTGTTTTACCGCATTTGCTGTTCCTTCAAAAACTTGAACTTTGTTCCCTTTTTGCTGAATAGGACAAACAAATGTTACCTTTATTTTATTATCTTTTGCTACATCGAAGACAGTTCCTTGGATAAGGTGTACGTCATCGATAATATTTTTTTGTAAACATCCAGTTAGACTAAAGAGTGTTATACAAGAGATAAGTATTAATTTATTTTTGATTTTTTCCATTTTCTTTTCACCCACACAATAATAAATAGAATTGGGATGTATACATAAATGAGCCAAAAGCTTCCTTTTGATGCATTACTAATAAAATTATTAATATCGTGTCTGTTTGTTAAAAGTTGTGAAACAATGAGAGTGATAAACATAAAAGCGATTAAAACACCTCTTTGTTTTACACGGAATATTTCGTGCGTTGCTCTCGCTGCTGCCCATAAAGGTAGAATAAAACTTGTAATAATAACGAGGGCATAAGCTGAAATTGCGATATATTCTAGCCTTTCTATGAATGGTAATTGAATAACTTGGGTCATAGAAAGTTGGGCCCATATCGTTTTTAATAATTGTTTTTCACTAAAAAACGAAAAGGCTAGAAGGGTGCTAAATAAATATAGAAGGTTTGAAAATAGTGCCCCATATTGAGCAAATTTATGAGATTGTTTAGGGTTTTTCACAAATGGATAAACCATAAGGTAAATCTCAAAACCAGTCATACTGTAGATTGACAGTTGAGCGGATTTTAAAATATCTGAAAAAGAATGTGTGAAGATGGGTAATAAATTCTCCCAATGTGAGTATTTCAAAACGAATAAGCTTAGAAATAAATACCCTAGTGTACCACCAACAGAGATGACGCAAATGCCTGTAATGACACGAAAACCAGAAGAAATGATGTAATAGCTAACTAGGCACAAAAAGAGTGTTAACATAAAGGTGGAGGCAGTTGGGAACATCCATACTTGAATAATTTCAACATATGTTCGAATAACCGAAATACTGACGATTAAAAAATAAGTTGCAAAGATGATATTAAAGACGTTCCCTATCCACTTTCCAAAGGTTTGTCGTTGTAAATCAATTAAATTCCCGTTTGTTTCTTTTAATAAAAAATACATCATCCATATAAGAATTTGGATACAGAGTCCTGTGATTAGAACGCCCATCCAGCCGTCATATCCAGCGGCCTTTGCGGTGATTCGAGCAAATCCGAGAACGCCAGCTCCAAACTGTGCACCGTGAATTAAGAAGAAAACAAAGACAGGAGATATTTGATATTTTTCTTGAACTTTACTCATCGAATGCACCTCATTTCTTAATCATCAAAGTCTGATCTATGTTTTGTTGAAATTCCTTTCGCTGCTTTTTTTACATGTTGTGGCCTTGCTTGTACATCTCTTGTATCGATCATTGTTAATGGGAAACGAATCCAAGAATCTTTAACTGATTGTTGCCTTGTCGGGTAAAATAAAGCGTATGGCTTACGTAAGGAAGTAAGTCTAAATAGATGAGTAAATAAAAAGATAAATCCAAGAGAAATACCGAAAAGTCCACCTATTTCTGCAAATATGAGAAACGGGAAGCGTAATAATCGAACAGCGTTACCCATTTTATAAATAGGTGTAATAAAGGAAGCGAGTGCTGATAGTGCAACGATAATTAATAAAATGTTACTCGTTAACCCAGCTTGTACAGATGCTTGCCCGATTACGATACCGCCTACAATACCGAGCGTTTGACCAACTTTCATCGGTAACCTCGCGCCAGCCTCTCTTAATAAATCGATTGCGAGTTCTAAAAAGAGTGCTTCAATTAAAGGTGGGAATGGTACTTGCGCCCTTGATAAAATCAAAGTTTCAAGTAAATCACTTGGAATAAGTTCATAATGATAATTTAAAACTGCAACGTATAACGGTGTAGCACAGATTGAAAATAGAACAGCTATAAGGCGTAAAATGCGTGAAAATGTAGCGTATAACCAAGAGACGTTATAGTCTTCTGGTGAAATGAAAAAATCGAAATAGGATACAGGTGTTAGTAAAACACTTGGAGAACCATCCACAAAAATAGCGATTTTCCCATCAATTAGTGCTTTTGTGACTCTATCAGTACGTTCTGTATTGATATAGAGAGGGAAAATCGATTTTTCACCCATCAATTCTTGTATATAAGCACTATCATTAATTTGATCATATTCAAGAGCGCGTAATGATTCCTCGAGAAAATCTACATTATCTTTTTCAGCGAGGTTGTCTAAATACATCATGACAACTTTTGTTTTGGAAAACTCGCCGATAATCATTTCTTTTGTTTGTAAATCTAAAACAGGAAGACGTTTTCGAACTAAATTAATGTTTGTATCAATATCCTCTACGAAACCTTCTTGCGGACCAATAACAGTTGATTCGTTTAAAGGAGGGGTTGGTGCACGATAATTATCAATTGCAATGTTTGCAAGCATACATTTTTGATCTTGCTGATTCAATTGAATGATCGCATGCCCCTTTAAAACCATATCCTCAATTTTTTGTAAGTCGTTCGTAATTGTAATGCCGCTCATCGGAATATGTTCTTTTAGTTGTTCTAGAGAAGCGCAAGGTTTCTCTAAAAGAGTGGGCATTAAATATTTCTGTAATTTCTCTCCATCAAGTGAAGGGCGATAGTAAGAAATCCAATAAGGCATCGTTTCATCGTCAGATGTATGGTAATTAATAAAATCACTAGACTTTTTGAGTTTCTCTATTAAATCTTGTAGAGAATGAATACGGTCTTTCTCTGGTTTTGTAAAGTCATAAATACTATTACCTTTAGAGTTTTGCTGCTGTTGTCCTTGAGAAGATTTGTCTTGTTTAGCACTTTGTTGTTGATCCTGCTCTGAGTCGTTTTGCTTAGAATGTTGCTGTTGCCCTTGCTTCGAGTTGTCTTGCTTAGAGTGTTGTTGATTTTGCTCTGAGTTGTCTTGCTTAGAATGTTGCTGTTGTTCTTGAGAAGGTTCGTCTTGTTTAGCACTTTGTTGCTTACCTTGAGAGGAATCCTCTTGTTTAGCACTTTGTTGTTTATCTTGAGAGGAATCCTCTTGTTTAGAGTTTTGTTGCTTATCTTGAGAGGAATCCTCTTGTTTAGCACTTTGTTGCTTACCTTGAGAGGAATCCTCTTGTTTAGCGCTTTGTTGTTTAGCTTGAGACGAGTCCTCCTGTTTAGCACTTTGTTGCTTATCCTGAGAGGAATCTTGTTTCTCGTTATTTTTATCTTTATTATGTTTCATACTTCTAGTCTGTTCTTTGTTATCATCCTCTTGATTGTTAGAATGCTGCTCCCAGTTATCTGTTTCGTTTGCTTCTGGTGTATTTGATTTTTTTTTCTTACGTAACCAATTCCAAATCATATGTACGCCCTCTTTAATCTTGTAATATAGTGCTATTTTGTGGCTAATTTTGTATATTATTCATTTATTTATGAAAAGAAGAAGGAGATTAGTTTGCATAGAAAAAAATCTTTAGTAAGCAGTTCATACTATAACGGGGAGAGGGAGAGTCTGTGCAAATTGTAAAAAAGGAGAAGTTTGTGTTAAAAGAGTTTACGTTTGAAAATGGCAGGGAAATTCCTGTTCAAATGGGATACGAGACATATGGTACGTTGAATAGAGAAAGGTCAAATGTAATTTTGGTTTGTCATTATTTTAGTGCAACAAGTCATGCGGCAGGAAAATATACAGTGCATGATGAGGAGTCTGGTTGGTGGGATGGGCTCATTGGACCTGGGAAAGCAATTGATACAAATAAGTATTTTGTTATATGTACGGATAATCTTTGTAATGTGCAGGCGAGGAATCCATATGTGATTACAACAGGACCGAAATCGATTAATCCAGAAACTGGAGAAGAATATGCTATGGATTTTCCTGTTTTTACATTTCTTGATGTAGCTCGTATGCAATATGAGTTAATAAAAGGTATGGGAATTTCAAGGTTACACGCTGTAATCGGACCGTCGGCGGGGGGAATGATTGCACAACAATGGGCGGTTCACTATCCACATATGGTAGAGCGGATGATTGGCGTTATTACGAACCCACAAAATCCAATTATTACGTCTGTAAACGTAGCACAAAATGCGATTGAGGCAATTCAACTGGATCCAAGTTGGAAAGATGGAAAATACGGAGAAGAGCAGCCGATAAAAGGGCTTCATTTAGCAAATAGAATGATGTTTATGAACGCGTTTGATGAGCATTTTTATGAAATGGCATTTCCTCGTAATAGTATAGAGATAGAACCTTATGAAAATTTTTCTACACTAACATCATTTGAAAAAGAAATAAATAAAGCGACATATAGAAGTATGGAGTTAGTAGATGCAAATTCATGGATGTATACTGCAAAGGCAGTTTTATTGCATGATATTGCACATGGGTTTTCTTCACTAGAAGAATCTCTTTCTAACATAGAAGCGAATGTGCTTATGATTCCGTGTAAACAAGATTTGCTTCAGCCGTCTCGTTATAATTATAAAATGGTAGATATTTTGCAAAAACAAGGAAAATATGCGGAAGTGTATGAGATTGAAAGTATAAATGGGCATATGGCAGGAGCATTTGATATTCATTTATTTGAAAAAAAGGTTTATGAATTTTTGAATCGGAAAGTATCTAGTTTTGTGTAAAAGACAAATGATGGGGAAAAGGTGCAATGTTTGTAGTAGGCACCTTTTTTTACATAATTTGTAGACGGAAAATATATGTAGCGATTGCTATACCGAAAAACGCTATGCTAAGCAATAGAAATAAGAATGACATTTCTTGTGGGGAGTTTATTTTTCTATTATTTTTCATACTAAGAGCAATAATTGCAGCGAGTAAGAACACAATGCCCATAATGAAAAGAAAAAGCGTCATTTTAATCGACTCCTTTCATAAAACAAGTATATTGAGGATACAATGTGCTAGTTATGTTTGTAAAGAATAAATTTTTAGAGAAAATTGAGAAATAGTTTTTCGATTCTTTGCGTTCTTTCTTTTGCGTGCTAAAATTGGTAGAGAATGTTTGTGAAAAAGAAACTAAAGGTTTTATTGTATATAAGGAGGAACTACATATGACAGAAGTTAATACAATTACTACAGAAGAGGTACAAGAGCGTTTAGAAAATGGAGAAACGTTATTCCTAGTAGACGTAAGAGAAGATGAAGAAGTAGCGGCAGGAAAGATTCCAGAAGCTGTACATATTAAAATGGGCGATATCCCACATAAAGTAGATTTCTTTAATAAAGAGAATGAATATATCTTTATTTGTCGTTCGGGAATGCGCAGTGAAAATGTATGTCATTATTTAAATGAGCAAGGGTTTAAAACAGTGAACATGGTTGGCGGTATGCTTCAATATGAAGGTGAAACGAAATAGTTTATAGTTAAAAACTTGAAACGAGTCTGTTTCAAGTTTTTTTCTTTTGCATACAGTATAAAAAAGGAGGAGGGGGAAATGGGAATTAATTTGCGTAAAGTGAAAATTATTAATAATACAGGCGCTGTTAATGTCGGTGACTGTTATGATATCTCGCCTTTAGCTGTGGCAAAAGTATATGCAGGTGCTGGAGGATCGAGTGCGGCTATTTTTTTAAATGGAAAAAGGCAGCCAGAAGCGGTGATTAGAACATCGGTATTTCTTCCGCCTTTGGCAACAAGTACACGTACGTTAGGTTCATAAAGGAAAGGTAGAGTGTAATTATGCCTGCGCATATAAAAGAATTTGTTATTGTTAATAATACTGGAAATATATTTACCGGTGATAATTTGAGTGATACTTCATTTACTGCTTCGAAATCATATAGTGGTTCGATGGGATGTACTTGGATTGATGTTGTTACAGTAATAGGGACGGAGACAAAGCTTTGTTTACAACCAGGAGACTCTGTCACAACAACATATACGAGAGGTACTCCTGCTGGTACTGTAACAGGAGCAAATATGGGGCAAAGTGTAAATGCATCGGGTATAGCGCAAGCTGTCCCTAATACAGATAATATGGATTCAATTGCAGGACTCCCTTAAGAAATTAAGGGAGTTTTTATTATTTAAAATAAAAATAGTCTTGGAAATTATTTTTGTAAATAGATTAAGAAGAGGTTTATTTATTATGAAAAAGAAGGTTTGTAGGTGGTGAAAGTGTGAAGAAACGTGATAATAATGGGAAGCAAAATTCGTTAAGCTCTAATTTTAGAATTCCACCCGAACTTATTGGGCCTACTTTCCCTCCTGTTCCAACTGGATTTACAGGTATAGGGATTACTGGTCCAACCGGTCCACAAGGCCCAACTGGTCCTCAAGGACCGAGAGGATTCCAAGGTCCGATGGGGGAGATGGGCCCAACAGGACCTCAAGGTGTGCAAGGGATACAAGGACCAGTTGGGCCAATAGGTGCAACTGGTCCAGAAGGACAGCAGGGAGCACAAGGATTGAGAGGACCACAAGGAGAAACTGGAGCGACAGGACCTCAAGGTGTGCAAGGGTTTCAAGGTCCGATTGGTCCAACGGGAGCGACTGGGGCACAAGGTATACAAGGGATACAGGGATTACAGGGGCCAATTGGAGCGACAGGACCTGAGGGACCTCAAGGAATTCAAGGTGTCCAAGGGTTACCGGGTGCAACTGGTCCACAAGGAATACAAGGAGCACAAGGGATACAAGGAGCACAAGGACCGAGTGGAAATACAGGTGCAACCGGAGCAACGGGTCAGGGGCTAACAGGTCCGACTGGAATAACAGGCCCAACAGGGATAACTGGACCATCTGGAGGACCTCCTGGTCCAACGGGGCCAACTGGTGCGACAGGACCGGGTGGCGGACCGAGTGGAAGTACAGGTGCGACTGGAGCAACGGGTGATACTGGGGCTACAGGAAGTACAGGGGTAACAGGAGCAACGGGAAGTACAGGTCCGACTGGAAGTACAGGAGCACAGGGCTTGCAAGGAATCCAAGGAATTCAAGGGCCAATTGGACCAACAGGTCCAGAAGGTCCACAGGGTATTCAAGGTATTCCTGGTCCGACGGGAGTAACTGGTGAACAAGGAATCCAAGGAGTTCAGGGTATTCAAGGGGTAACGGGAGCAACAGGGGATCAAGGTCCACAAGGTATACAGGGGGCTATAGGGCCTCAAGGGGTCACAGGAGCAACAGGAGATCAAGGTCCACAAGGAATACAAGGAGTACCAGGGCCATCAGGAGCAACGGGACCACAGGGAGTTCAAGGGATACAAGGTCCGATGGGTGATATAGGACCAACAGGTCCAGAAGGCCCAGAGGGACTTCAGGGCCCGCAAGGAATACAAGGAGTGCCAGGACCAGTTGGAGCAACGGGTCCTGAGGGACCACAGGGGATACAAGGCATTCAAGGACCGGTAGGAGCAACGGGTCCAGAAGGTCCACAAGGAATTCAGGGAATTCAAGGTGTGCAAGGGATAACGGGAGCAACAGGAGCACAAGGAGCAACTGGAATTCAAGGGATACAAGGGGAAATAGGAGCAACAGGTCCGGAGGGTCCCCAAGGAGTGCAAGGTGCTCAAGGGGGGATTGGCCCAACAGGTCCGATGGGTCCCCAAGGAGTGCAAGGAATCCAAGGCATTCAAGGAGCGACGGGTGCACAAGGAGTGCAAGGTGCTCAAGGAATACAAGGAATTCAAGGTCCGACGGGTGCAACAGGAGATACGGGAGCAACTGGGGCGACAGGGGAAGGCACTACAGGCCCAACAGGAGTAACTGGTCCGACAGGGGTAACAGGACCATCTGGAGGACCAGCAGGACCGACCGGCCCAACGGGGCCATCAGGTCCGGCGGGAGTGACTGGTCCATCGGGTGGACCACCTGGCCCGACAGGAGCAACTGGGGCGACAGGAGTAACAGGGGATACCGGGGCGACAGGCTCAACTGGAGTGACAGGAGCGACAGGAGAAACGGGAGCAACCGGAGTGACAGGGTTACAAGGTCCCCAAGGAATCCAAGGTGTGCAAGGAGATATTGGTCCAACTGGTCCGCAAGGGATACAAGGTCCGCAAGGGATACAAGGAGTAACTGGTGCGACAGGA
Source organism: Bacillus sp. 196mf (assembly GCF_003217275.1). Classification (NCBI taxonomy): domain Bacteria; kingdom Bacillati; phylum Bacillota; class Bacilli; order Caryophanales; family Bacillaceae; genus Bacillus; species Bacillus sp. 196mf. The sequence goes on along the minus strand of NZ_QJTG01000030.1, from coordinate 33,045 downwards.
GATCAAGGCCCACAGGGAATCCAAGGCCCGCAAGGCGACATAGGTCCAACTGGTCCCCAAGGAATTCAAGGGTTACAAGGTCCCCAAGGGATTCAAGGAGCAACCGGAGCCACTGGAGCACAAGGTCCACAGGGAATTCAAGGTATTCAAGGAATTCAAGGTCCGACAGGCCCACAAGGCCCAACTGGAATCCAAGGGGTACAAGGAGAGATAGGTCCAACCGGTCCACAAGGTGTGCAAGGATTGCAAGGCCCACAAGGTCCGACAGGGGACACAGGGGCAACGGGAGCACAAGGTCCCCAAGGAGTTCAAGGGATACAAGGCCCAACGGGAGCAACCGGAGCAACCGGATCGACAGGTCCACAAGGAATTCAAGGCCCGCAAGGAATCCAAGGTCCAGCGGGGGCAACTGGAGCAACGGGTTCACAAGGTCCAACTGGAGATACAGGTCCAACCGGCTCACAAGGAATCCAAGGTCCAACTGGTCCAACCGGAGCTGGAGCAACCGGAGCCACAGGAGCGACCGGGGTGACCGGAGTTAGTACAACTGCAACGTATGCGTTTGCGAATAATACATCAGGAAGTGTTATTTCTGTTTTGTTAGGTGGCACGAATATTCCGTTACCAAACAATCAAAATATTGGACCAGGAATAACCGTTAGTGGTGGAAATACTGTATTTACAGTTGCGAATGCAGGAAACTATTATATAGCCTATACAATTAATTTAACGGCAGGATTACTTGTAAGTTCTCGTATAACTGTAAATGGCAGTCCGCTTGCGGGAACGATAAACTCCCCGGCAGTGGCTACTGGTTCATTTAGTGCAACAATAATTGCTAACTTGCCTGCTGGAGCTGCAGTCAGCTTACAATTATTCGGATTAGTTGCATTGGCTACATTATCTACGGCAACGCCAGGGGCTACTCTAACTATTATTAGATTAAGTTAATAAGCAGAAAACCTTGAAACTTTTATGTTTCAAGGTTTTTTTATCCTTGTATCTGGAAGTAAACCTCGTTAACCAGAGGGAGTGGATACCCTCTAATTATTTAAAGTTTCACTTTATTCCCTTGAGCAAAAACATCGCAGTTCGAAAATATATTATAATAGAATGAAAAGAAAGAAATTTGGCAGAAAGGGAGGGTGGCGATGCAGGAGATGGTTAAAGATTTTTTTGGACGCCCACTTCAAGATTTACGTATATCTGTCATTGATCGTTGCAATTTTAGATGTACATATTGTATGCCAGCGGAAATATTTGGGCCAGAATATGCTTTTTTGAAAGACGAGTTTTTACTAACTTTTGATGAAATTGAGCGTTTGGCAAAATTATTTGTTAGCATCGGTGTACGTAAAATTAGACTTACTGGCGGTGAGCCACTGCTTCGTAAAGATTTAACAAAACTTATTGCACGTCTTGTGAAAATTGATGGGCTAATAGATATAGGGTTAACGACAAATGCTATTCATTTAACGAAACAAGCGAAGGCATTAAAAGAAGCTGGATTACATAGAGTGAATGTTAGTTTAGATGCGATAGATGATGACATATTTAAGAATATTAATGGTCGAAATATTAATACGAAACCGGTAATTAAGGGAATTATAGCAGCTAAAGAGGCGGGCTTGGAAGTAAAGGTAAATATGGTTGTGAAAAAAGGGATGAACGATCATCAAGTACTACCGATGGCTGCGTATTTTAAAGAGCAAGGAATCACGCTTAGGTTTATTGAGTTTATGGATGTTGGTAGTACAAATGGGTGGAATTTTGATCAAGTCGTTACAAAACGAGAATTGATTGAGATGATTCATAAGGTGTATCCGCTTGAGCCAGCTGAAGCCCATTACTTTGGTGAAGTTGCAAAGCGATATCGGTACGTTGGAACAAATGTTGAAGTTGGTTTTATTACATCTGTTTCTGAGTCATTTTGTGCCTCTTGTACGAGGGCGAGAATTTCGGCAGATGGAAAGTTTTATACGTGCTTATTTGCGACAGAGGGTTTGAATGTAAGAGAACTTCTTAGAGGAAATCTTTCGGATGAGGAGTTATTAAGTGTTATACAAGATGTATGGATGAATAGAAAAGATAGGTATTCGGATGAACGGACAGAAGAAAGTGCAAAAAATCGTCCGAAAATCGAAATGTCTTATATAGGAGGATAAGAAAGGGGGCTATCGCATGCAGGAGCGATATTCAAGACAAATATTATTTTCTGGTGTTGGAGAAGAAGGACAGAGAAAAATAAGAGAGAAGCATGTGCTTATTATTGGTGCTGGTGCTCTCGGTGCGGCAAATGCAGAAGCGATTGTTAGAGCAGGGGTTGGAAAAGTAACGATTGCTGATCGGGATTATGTAGAATGGAGTAATTTACAAAGACAACAACTATATACGGAAGAAGATGCAAAGCAGTATAAACCGAAGGCGATAGCGGCTGCAGAACATTTACAATCGATTAATTCTGAGGTGGAAATAAATCCGGTTGTGACGGATGTAACGGTGCAAGAAATGGAAGAGTTAGTGCGTGATGTAGATTTAATATTAGATGCGACAGATAATTTTGAAACGCGTCTTCTCATTAATGATATTTCACAAAAGTATAATATTCCATGGATATATGGTGGTTGCGTCGGGAGTTACGGAGTAACGTATACAATTTTACCAGGGAAAACACCGTGTTTTCGCTGTTTAATGGAGCATCCGGCGAGCGGAGCAACATGTGACACAGCTGGTATTATACAACCGGCAGTACAATTAGTAGTTGCGCATCAAATTACGGAAGCGCTGAAAATATTAGTAGAAGACTTTGGGGCGCTTCGTGAAACGATGTTATCGTTTGATCTTTGGAATAATCAACAGATGGCATTTAAAGTGAATAGGCAGAAAAAAGATACTTGTTTATCTTGCGGAAGGTTACGTACATATCCGAGTTTAACATTTGAAGCACAAACAAAAACAGAAGTGTTATGTGGGCGAAATACAGTACAAATTCGCCCGGGTGTGCGGAAGAATTTTAATTTAGAAGAAATTAAAAAGCGCTTACAAAGAAGCGTAGAGATAAAGGCGACACCTTATTTATTATCATTTCCGGTAGAAGAATATCGTTTTGTTTTATTTACAGATGGCAGGGCGTTTATTCATGGGACGAATGATATGAATGTAGCGAAAAGTTTATATGCAAGATATATAGGTTGAACCTAAAGGAAATCCTTTAGGTTCAACGGGGAGAGGATTATGAATTTCTCGTATAATCTCCACTTTTTCCACCTGTTTTTTCAAGTAAGTACGTTTCGCCGATAATCATACCTTTATCGATAGCTTTACACATATCATACACAGTAAGAGCGGTAGCGGAAGCAGCTGTTAAAGCTTCCATTTCAACACCGGTGCTACCTTCTGTTTTAACTTTTACTTCAATGAGTAAACGATATTGTTCTTCTGATTGTTTCCAATCGAAAGAAACGTCAACACCTTTTAATAATAAAGGATGGCACATTGGGATAATATCAGAAGTTCGTTTCGCAGCCATAATGCCTGCGATTTGCGCAACTGCTAATACGTCACCTTTCCCAATTTCATTGTGAGAGATTTTATCGTAAATTTCTTTCGTAACGACAATGCTAGAGCACGCAATTGCTGTTCGAACGGTTGTTTTTTTGTCGCTTATATCAACCATTTTTGCGCGTCCTTGGTCATTAAAATGTGTAAATGAAGACATGGAATTCCTCCTTGAAGTAATTTCTATTGAATACATAAAGTTTAATCGAGATAAAAAAAATTGCAAATATGAGGTGAGAAACGATGGTAGAAAAACGAATTCCAATTCAAGTTGCTGAGGCAGTAGAACGGGTAATGAAATATGCGAAGCATGGTGAAGTAGAAGAAATTTCTATTACGGAAAGTTACGGGAGAATTCTCGGGGAAGATGTTGTCTCAGATCATGACGTTCCTCATTTTGATCGTTCCCCTTACGATGGTTTCGCCATTCGAGCAGAAGATACGAAAGGAGCAACCCAAGAGAATCCAATTGAATTTGAAGTAATAGGAGAAATCGGGGCGGGGTCTGTTTTTTTAGAAGAAGTAGGAGCTTTTAAAGCGATTCGTATTATGACAGGAGCAGCTATTCCAGAAGAATGTAATGCAGTCGTAATGCTCGAGCTGACAGAAGGGTTTGAGAAGAACGGGAAAACATATATGAAGTTAAAACGCCCTTTTAATAACGGTGACAATGTGTCGTTTAAAGGAGAAGACATAAAACAAAATCAAGTTCTCGTTAAGAAAGGTGTTGCAATTAATCCAGGTGTTGCGGCCTTATTAGCAACGTTTGGATATAGCACTGTGAAAGTTGTAAAACAGCCTGTTGTCGGTATTGTAACAACAGGAAGTGAATTACTAGAAGTACATGAGCCGTTACAGCCGGGGAAAATTAGAAATAGTAACTCGTATATGATCGCAGCTCAAATTATGAAAGCTGGCGGGAAAGTTCGTTATTATGGTCAACTCGCCGATGAGCTAGATGCATGTTTTACAGCTGTTCAATTAGCGATGGATGAGGTCGATATTTTAATTACAACAGGCGGTGTATCAGTAGGAGATTATGACTATTTACCAGCTATTTATGAAAGGTTACAGGCGAATGTACTCTTTAATAAAATAGCGATGAGACCGGGAAGTGTAACGACAGTAGCTGAAGTTGATGGGAAGTTACTCTTCGGTTTATCAGGAAATCCGTCTGCTTGTTATGTAGGCTTTGAATTATTTGTGCATCCAATTATAAAAACATATTTGTATGCGAAGGAACCTCACGTATATAGAGCGGATGCTATTTTACAAAAAGATTTTCCAAAGCCAAATCCATTTACTCGTTTCGTAAGAGCGAACGTAACAATTGTGGACGGAGCGTTACAAGCGATGCCGGTTGGTTTAGATAAATCGAGTGCGGTATCTTCACTTGCAGATGCGAATGCTTTTATCGTGTTACCTGGAGGAACGAGAGGATTTGAGACCGGAATGAAAGTATCCGTATTATTGTTAGAGCACTCTGAGGGATGTGATTGGCCATGGGCAAAGCCCCTTCAATCTTACAAATAGTAGGATATCAAAATAGCGGAAAAACGACACTTGTAGAGAAAATTGTGCATGTGTTAGCTGAAAGTGAAATGAAAGTTGCTACAATTAAACATCACGGGCACGGAGGTTTTCCAGAAGTAGCGCAAAAAGATAGCGAAAGGCACCGTAAAGCTGGTGCTGTCGTAAGTAGTGTAGAAGGTGCTGGATTGCTTTCACTTTCTTCACTAAGAAAGAAATGGTCCTTGCAAGAAATTATTCGCTTATATGAGTTTTTTGAAGTGGATACAATTTTAATAGAGGGCTATAAAAAAGAGAACTACCCGAAAGTAGTGTTACTTCGTTCTGCGGAAGACGTTGAACTTTTACATGAAGTAGAAAATATAGTGGCGATTATTACGTGGTATGATGTCCCGGCAAATATACGAGAAGAATATAAAGTATTTCATATAACAGAAGAAGAGTTGTACATAGACTGGTTTTTACAAATGGTTAGGAGTGCGAAATGACAAATACATATTATGAAGTAATTGATACAGAAATCTCGATTGAAGAGGTAACGAAGAAAGTGATTCGACGTGAATGCGGTGCTGTTACAACATTTATTGGAACGGTTAGAGAGTTTACGAAAGGGCGTCGTACATTATACTTAGAGTATGTTGCTTATAAGACGATGGCAGAAAAGATGCTAGAGAAAATTGGTCTGGAAGTGAAAGAGAAATGGCCGGGTACATATGTTGCGATTACACATCGCATCGGTACGTTGCAAATTTCTGATATAGCGGTTGTTGTTGCTGTTTCAACACCACACCGTAAAGCGGCTTATGAAGCAAACGAATATATTATGGAACGCATAAAACAAATTGTTCCGATTTGGAAAAAGGAGTTTTGGGAAGATGGTGACTCATGGATTGGTGATCAATTAGAAAAAACACCATATCCGGCGGGAGAGCCTGGGAAGGAGCTATAAGTATGATTCGAGTATTGTTATTTGCGCACTTGCAAGAAGAGGCAGGAACAAGTGAATTACAAATAGAGAAAGAAAATATTACGGTTGCAGAGTTAAAAGATGTTGTTGCGAAAGAATATAATGTACCAGTTTCAGAGCCAATTATGATTGCGATTAATGAAGAATACGCAAATGAAGATGACAGGGTCCAAGATGGTGATGTGGTTGCACTAATCCCACCAGTGAGCGGTGGTTAATATTGGATTCATTAAAACGACTTTCCTATATAGGGAAAGTCGTTTTTTTATGGCAGTTTTGAGAACACTAATCTATAGAACAAGGAGGGAATTATGAAAAAAATATGTGTAGTTATGACAATGCTATGTGCGTCTTTTTTCTCTTCTCCAAGTGATTCTTTCGCGAAAGAATCAAGAGAACAGCTTTTAGAGAGTGCATTATCAAATAGGTACTATTCAGTTATTAGACAAGTGACAGAAGATCAATATGAATGTGCTTCAGTCATAAATATAAAGCGTCTTGGCAAGAAAGATGAATTTGTTCCTAGGTATGAAGTGAAGCTACAATTTCTTACATTTCAAGGAGCGCATAATCCCCCGAACGATAAAGTTACGCTTACTTTGGAAGACCATTTAGATCACGTAAAGATAAAGAAAGTGGAGCGAGAAAAGAATGTTTCTGACGCTATTGCAGAAAAAGTTTGTGAACGGGAAAAAGAAAAAATAAAAGCTCACTCTAATGACTTAGAGTGATAACCTATGCATTTAGTAAAGAAAGGTAATGAGTGATGGATATATTTTTAGCGATTTTACCAGCTATATTTTGGGGAAGTATTGTGCTATTTAACGTAAAACTGGGCGGGGGACCGTATAGTCAAACGCTCGGAACAACGTTTGGAGCACTTATTTTCTCAATTGTTGTTTATATTTTTATGAAGCCAGTATTAACACCTACCGTTATCGGAGTTGGAGTTGTGTCAGGTTTATTTTGGGCGCTTGGTCAGGCGAATCAATTGAAAAGTATTGATTTAATGGGCGTTTCGAGGACGATGCCAATTTCAACAGGACTTCAATTAGTTGCGACGACTTTATTTGGCGTTATCGTATTTCATGAATGGTCCACGACAATATCGGTCGTCCTTGGGATTTTAGCGCTCGTTTGTATTATTGTCGGTGTTATTTTAACATCACTTCAAAGTGAAGAAGAAAAGAATGCAGAGCAAGCAGCAAACTTTAAAAGAGGTATCGTAATTTTATTAATTTCAACAGTCGGCTATTTAGTTTACGTAGTAGTGATTAGACTATTTAACGTAGATGGTTGGTCAGCTTTGTTGCCACAAGCAGTTGGTATGGTGTTAGGTGGGATTTTGCTTACCTTTAAACATCATCCATTTAATAAATATGCAATCCGAAATATTATTCCAGGATTAATTTGGGCAGCTGGAAATATGTTCTTATTCATTTCGCAGCCGCGTGTTGGAGTCGCAACAAGTTTCTCGCTATCGCAAATGGGAATTATTATTTCCACGCTTGGTGGGATCCTTATATTAGGTGAAAAGAAAACGAAACGTCAATTAACGGGTATCGTTGTCGGTATTGTTTTTATTATCGCAGCCGGAATTATGTTAGGTATAGCCAAAAGTTAAAGGAGGTATGGAAATGTATAGTGATTTAGCAGGGAAAGTTGTCGTTATTACAGGATCAGCAACTGGTCTTGGAAGAGCGATGGGAGTGAGGTTTGCTAAGGAAAAAGCGAAAGTGGTTATTAATTATCGCTCACGAGAATCAGAAGCGAATGATGTGTTAGAAGAAATTAAAAAGGTAGGCGGCGAAGCGATTGCTGTAAAAGGTGATGTAACCGTCGAATCAGATGTTGTGAATCTCATTCAATCTGCTGTGAAAGAGTTTGGTACGCTTGACGTTATGATTAATAATGCAGGGATAGAAAACGCGGTACCGTCGCATGAAATGCCGCTTGAAGATTGGAATAGGGTAATTAATACAAATTTAACAGGTGCTTTTTTAGGAAGTCGTGAAGCGATTAAATATTTTGTAGAACATGATATTAAAGGTTCTGTCATTAATATGTCTAGTGTTCATGAGAAAATTCCGTGGCCACTATTTGTGCACTATGCAGCGAGTAAGGGTGGTATTAAACTGATGACAGAAACGTTAGCGCTAGAATATGCGCCAAAAGGTATTCGAGTAAATAATATTGGACCAGGTGCAATTAATACGCCGATTAATGCAGAAAAGTTTGCTGATCCTAAAAAACGTGCTGACGTAGAAAGTATGATACCGATGGGTTATATTGGAAACCCTGAAGAAATTGCAGCAGTAGCAACTTGGCTCGCTTCTTCAGAGGCGAGTTATGTAACGGGCATTACGCTATTTGCAGATGGTGGAATGACGTTATATCCATCGTTTCAAGCTGGGCGTGGGTAATATAAAAGGACGAAGAGATAAAACTCTTCGTCCTTTTTTTACAAAAAAAATAGCGGCCAGCTATTTTAAATTTAGTGATTAATTGTATCTTGAAGAAATTCTGTTGCTTGATGTTCAGTAACATTTTGTACGAGCGCGACTTCGCTAATCATCATTTTTCGTGCATTATCTAGCATTTGTTTTTCGCTCGCATTTAATGCTCTCTCTTTATTGCGGCGAAGTAAATCCCGAACAACTTCTGCGCTATCTTGCAGATTGCCGTTTTTCATTTTTTCCATATTCATTGTATATCTTTGTTTCCATGAGAGTGATGGGTCTGACTCCCCGTTTTGAAATTCAAGAAGTATATCATCTAACGTACCTCGATCAACGATATAACGAATACCCGATTTTTTTAATTGATCCATCGGAAGCATTACTTGCATATCTTTACTAATGATGCGTATCACACAATATTGACGTGAAGTACCTAATATTTCTTTCTCTTCAATTGCTTCAATGATTCCTGCACCGTGCATTGGATAAACGATTTTATCACCAATTTGAAACAAATCATCCACCTCCATATGTGGTAACCACTTTTAATGATAGCATACGTATGTAAAAATGTCAAATTTTATATAATAACATAATATTTATATTCGAGTCAATAAGATAAAGTGCTTTTTTATGTTTTTTTTGGGACCTTATTTATAGTGATTTTTTTAGAAAAATAGTACAGGTGAAGAAAGAAGGCATATCCACTTATTTTTAAGCATAAAATGTAAAAGCGCTAATACAATATACCTAAATCCGTTCTTTGCAAAGGAGGGAGAGAAGGTGGGGCGCACAATAAAAATTGATATTACAAATAAAGTTGTAGCTAAATTTAGACAAAATTATTTGGAATTATATACGAGTAAATTTATGATAGGTAAGTTTTATGTCTATACTGAAGATAAAGAATATGTGTTAGAAGACGGATATATATATGAGAATGGAAAGTTTTATCGCATCATAGATACGCACCGTGGCAATAATCAAGCGGCGGAGGGCTGCGATCTAGGACGGTGTTAACATGATTCGTGTGAAAGTATTTGATGAAAGTCACGAAAAAGACTTAGAAGACGCTGTAAATGTTTTTTTGAAAAAGATTGATGATAGCAACTTTGTAGATATTAAGTATCAAGTTGGTGTTTCCATTAACGACGATGAAAACCAAATTTATTGTTTTTCAGCAATGATCGTTTATAAAGCATAAAAAAGAGCTGGCTCACCCAGCTCTTTTTTATGTTTTATGTTGGGACAACATGTGTCGGTAATACGTTCATAATAGATTGGGGTGTGCCTAATTTCTTTGTCGTTAAAAGAGGCTCCCCTGTTTCATGATTTTGGGCATCTTTACACATACCAAGGTGATAACGATCACCTAAAAATGGATCAATATAAAAACCGTTTTTAAATACTTTATCATTCGGATGTTTTTCATGGTGAATATCAGAGCAGTTAATGCAATAGAACATAGCGTTCAACCCCTTTTTATTTTGTTTGAAAAAAGTGAGTCGGTAGTCATTTCGCTCCTAAGGAAATGTTGAGGAGAAGAGAAATAACTACCTACTCAAATGGTGGGCATATTCCTTCTGATTTGTCATATCTCGCGTATTGTCCCTGAGGGAAGGAGGAGAGACGAAGTACGCATGATATAAGTAAGGCGTTTCTTTCAATATGAATGATGGAGTTTCATGTTGAGAGAAGTTTTTATTTTGTATTGCCTTTGTGAGTATATTATGAGGAAATGCTAAGAGGGTGTTTGTCCTGTTGAAAAAATGTTGAGAATTTCTCAACAGTAAAAGAATTAGTGTTGACATGAAACTAAAAGGTGTTATATTATCGAAGTGAAACCAAAAGGTGTTATGTTATAACGCCGAGTAAAGGAGAATGAAAATGGAACAACAAAATACATTAAATGATATTAAACAAACAATCATTTTTAACGCGTCTCTTCAAAAGGTATGGAGTGTAGTATCAACTGCAGAAGGGATTGCGTCATGGTTTATGCCAAATGATTTTGTATTAGAGGTAGGGCATGAATTTCATGTGCAATCGCCATTTGGGCCATCACCATGTAAAGTGTTAGAAATTGATGAGCCAAACCATTTATCTTTCTCATGGGATACAGATGGCTGGGTTGTTTCATTTAATTTGAAAGACTTAGGAGATAACAAAACAGAATTTACGTTAATTCACGGCGGCTGGAAACATCCTGATGAAATTCTTCCGAAAGCGAATGCGAAGAGCTCTATTATTCGCGATAGAATGAGCGGTGGTTGGGTAGCGATTGTAAATGAAAAACTGAAAAAGGTTGTCGAAGGCTAAGTGTCCTCGTCAGCAGCGAAATATGATGTATTTCAAGCAATTGCTGATCCAACCCGCCGAGAAGTAATACGGTTATTAAGTGACAAAGAGTTACCGATTTCCAAAATAACGGATTATTTTCCGATGAGTCGTACTGCGGTTGTAAAGCACCTTCATATTCTTTCGGAAGCGAATTTAGTAAGTGGAAGAAAAAGTGGAAGAGAGAAGATATATCGTTTGCATCCAGAACCATTAGAAGAATTACAACAGTGGCTCTCGTATTATGAACGTTTTTGGGATAATAAATTATCCATGCTGAAACATATTGTGGAGAATGAAGAATAAAAAAAGGATGACCAAAATGGTCATCCTTTTTATTGTTGCTCACTTGTTTGTGTAGCTGGCTTTAATAAAAGCCAAGCAATAATTAATGTAAATACTGCTAATACGAAAGTGCTCATATAAATGACATGTACGCTTGATGCTAATGCGGATTGTGATTCGGTTACTACGTTTGCTGTAGTACCGCCATGTCCACCAGATACAAGATCAAGATTTTTAATACCACGTGCATGAATCATCGTATTAAAGATTGTACCGAATATTGCAGCACCTAACGTTTGACTAAATGTATTAATAAATGTATTTAAACCAACAGCTGTCCCGCGTGTATGAGCTGGCACGGCTGCTTGAATTGTTACCATGTAAATCGGTGTCACAAGCCCCATTCCTAAGCCGAATAATCCGACTGCTACATAAATAAGGAACGATGGTGAATTTGTTGATAGTGTAAATAATAAGAACGTAGCAACTGATAAGATGCTAGCTCCAAGTAAAATAATTTGTTTCGTTTTTAACTTACCAACTAAGTTACCCGAGAACATAGCCCCAAATGTCCACATAACAGGAATTGGCATTAAAATGAGTCCAGCTTCTGTTGCATTTTTTCCTAAAACACCCTGGCTCCAAATTGGAAGATACACAGTAATACTAATAATCATTGCGCCAGCAATAAGAGTTAATATATTTATCGTAGATAATGTACGGTTAGAGAAAAGTGCTAGCGGAATTAATGGTTCCGGAGATTTTTTCTCGATGAATAAGAAAATAATAAATGAAACGACGGCGAAGATTAATAGGCCGATAATTGTTATGTCTCCCCAGTTTTGCTTACTGCTACCTGTTAATAATGCATATAGTAGAGCGATTGTACTTAATGAGAAGACTGTCGCACCAAGATAGTCGATATGGTGTTTAGCGGGCTTAATAGATTCTTTGTAGTAAATTACAATCATTAAGCAAGCGATAATTCCGAATGGAACGTTTAAGAAGAAGATATAACGCCAAGAAAGGGAATCAACTAAAAATCCACCTACTAACGGTCCGATAACACCGGATACACCCCAAACGGCACTCATCCAACCTTGTGCTTTCGCGCGGTCTTTCGCTTCGCTATATAAGTCTCCAATAATCGTCATTGTGATTGGCATAACAGCACCAGCACCGATACCTTGAAGCGCGCGGAAGAAAATTAATTGTTCCATCGATGTAACGACTCCGCAAAGTGCAGAACCGACTAAAAAGATTGTAGCCCCGATCAGTAAAACCTTTTTACGACCAAATAAATCAGCGAGCTTTCCGTATATTGGAGTCGAAACAGCTGTTGCAAGCATATAAATTGCATATACCCAACTAACAAGTTCGACGCCTGACAAATCACTCGTTATACGAGGGATTGCTGTACTAACAATCGTTCCTTCTACCGCAGAAAGAAACGTCATTAACATTAAAGACATCATGACTTTTTTTCTCATTTGTTTTCCCCTTACCCTTTTTTAAATATTCAACAATATAAAATATAAAGGTACTGAGGTATATAAAGCAACAAAAAAGCAATGGAAAGTTACATGGAGCAGATGTTTGTCGCTTCTTGTCGGTAAGTCGATATATTTGAGAAATCGCCGATATAAGTTGTAGAATCGCTGATAAATTTGGAAAATCGCCGATATAATTACAGAATCGCTGATATATCTGTGGAATTGCCGATAATGATTTCATGGCAATATTAAAAAAGAAACAGGAATCCCTGTTTCTTTTTTTAATATTGCATTTTCGCGTTTTCTCCAGCTGTCGTTCCAGCAATTCTACCAGTAACAAGGGCTGATGTAATATTATAGCCACCAGTATAACCGTGGATATCAAGAACTTCTCCGCAGAAATATAAGCCGTTCGTGAATTTAGAAGACATTTCTTTCGGATTAATTTCTTTCACGGATACACCTCCGCCAGTAACGAATGCTTTTTCAATTGACTGCGTACCATTTACATTCACAGTAAACTCTTTAAAGTCTTTCACAAGTGCACGAATCTTTTCGTGAGAAACTTGTCCAGCTTGTTCACTACTGTCAATTTCATTTTTTTCTAATAAGAATAGGAAGTAACGTTCAGGGACATAACCTTTTAAAACGTTTTTAATTCCTTTTTTCGGATCTTCTTTCATTTGTTTCAGCATGCGCTGAAATAATTGCTCACTATTTTCCTCTGGCAATGCATCAATACTCATTTGTATTGTGTTCGTTTTAAACTTTTTCAGTGCTTTCACGACGAATTGACTACAACGAAGAGCAGCAGGACCAGATAGGCCAAAATGAGTGAAGAGCATGTCCATTTTGTGAGAAATGATAGCTTTTCCTTTCGGGTTTAATACGCTTAAGTTTATATCACGTAAAGCAAGACCTTGTAATGAGCGATCACGTATAAACGGCTCGTTTGACAGGATAGGTACTTCTGTTGGGAATAATTCTGTAATTGTATGACCTGCTTTTTCAGCCCAAGCGTATCCGTCTCCAGTGGAACCAGTTTGAGGAACAGATTTTCCGCCAACAGCGATAACGACGTGATTTGTTTCTAACACTTCGCCTGTTTGCAGTACAACTGCTTTCGTTTGACCATTTTCATATTCAATCGTTTCAACAGGCGTATTTGTACGGATTTTTACACCTAAGTTTTTTAATCGTGTTAAAAGTGCGTCTACAACAGATTGCGCTTTGTTTGACACAGGGAACATGCGACCGTGGTCTTCTTCTTTCAATTTAACACCGAGATTTTCGAAGAATGTAATAATATCTTCATTATTAAAAATAGAAAAAGCGCTGTATAAGAAGCGACCGTTTCCTGGTATATGTTTAACAATTTCATCAAGTGGTAGACGGTTTGTTACGTTGCAGCGTCCGCCACCAGAAATCGCAAGTTTACGCCCAAGTTTATTTCCTTTATCAAGAAGTAAGACATTTGCGCCTTCTTCTGCAGCACCAATTGCAGCCATTAGCCCAGAAGGACCGCCGCCGATGACAATAACATCATAATGCATAATATATCGACCTCATTTTCTACATTTCCTGCCTAAAAGAATAGCATGTTTTCCCTTAAAAGAAAAATAGAGTGAAGTACTGCTTAATGAGAGAATTGTGGTACAATACAAAAGTTAGAGTTCAGCACTATCCTGCTATTTGTAGGCGATAAGACTAAAACCTCAAGATTTAGGAGAAGTAAATAGGGAGTCTGTTAGCCTGTAAATGCTCGAATGGTTCAACTAATAAGGAGTAGGAGAGAAGTCTCCAACTAATTATAGTTTCACTTTATGTAGATGTAGGAGGATTTTTGTATGTCCGATTCGAAATTTCTGCGCGGAACGCTTATTGTTACGCTAGGGACATTTTTAGTAAAGTTCTTAGGCATGATTTACGTCTTTCCGTTTCATGCATTAGTAGGCACAGAAGGCGGAACGCTCTATACATATGGATACATTCCATATACGATCTTTTTAAGTATCGCAACGGCAGGTGTGCCGCTTGCTGTTTCAAAATTTGTTTCCAAATATAATGCGCTTGGCGATTATAAAACGAGCCGGAGAATGTTCCGCTCGGGAATGGTTATGATGATAGTAACAGGAGTTCTTTCGTTCCTAGTACTGTACATGACGGCGCCACTGTTTGCAGAAGCGATGCTTGGTAAACAAAGTATACACAATAATGTAGGAGAAGTTACGACGATCATTCGTCTTGTAAGTTTCGCACTTATTGTTGTACCAGCAGCGAGTTTAATTCGTGGTTATTTCCAAGGTCACCAGTCTATGGGACCAACTACCGTTTCACAAATTATTGAACAAATTATTCGTATCGTCTTTTTATTAGCTGGTAGTTTTATCGTTATTAAAGTACTTGGCGGTACAGTTGCAACAGCAGTTGGAGTAGCGACATTTGCTGCGTTCGTTTCAGCGGTTGGAGCACTCGGTGTATTAATTTGGTACTGGTTAAAACGTAAAAAATATTTGGATCAATATTTAATTGAACAAACTGTACCAGAATCAACAGTAAGTACTGTTCAATTGTTTAAAGAGTTATTCGCATATGCGATTCCTTACGTTGTAATTGGGTTAACAATTCCTTTATATCAACAAATTGATACATTGACATTTAACTCAATTATGCAGGCGATTGGTCAAGGTGATATCGCAGAGCGAGCGCTTGGTATTTTCACAATGTGGACGCATAAGTTAATTATGATTCCTGTATCACTTGCAACAGCGTTTAGTTTAACGCTTGTACCAGCAATTACAAAATCATTTACTGAAAAACAATACCGCTATTTGAAATTACAAATTACACAAACATTCCAAGCAAATATGTTTTTAACATTGCCAGCAGTTATCGGTATTTCAACACTTGCATATCCAATTTACACTGCTTTCTATGACTCAGATCCATTAGGTGGACAAGTATTAATGTGGTATGCACCAGTTGCATTGTTATTTGCTTTATTTACAGTAACAGCGGCAATTCTTCAAGGGATTAATCAGCAAAAGCATGCGATTGTCGCGCTTATTATGGGTGTTATTTTGAAATTTGTATGTAACGTAATCTTTATTCGTTATTTCGGTACAGTAGGAGCAATTCTAGCGACCGCAGTTGGTTTCTTAGCTTCTGTTTGGTATACAAATCGACAAATTAAAAAATACGCACACTATTCATTCGGTGTTGTATATAAAAGAACATTCCAAATTGCAGTACTGACACTTATAATGGTCGTTGCTGTAAAACTATCACAATGGCTTCTATCCTTCATGATTTCGCCTGATGGCCGTATTGGTGCTCTTATAACAGTTGCGATTTGTGCAGGTATTGGCGGTCTTGTTTACGGATTGTTAGCAATTCGCACAGGAGTACTTGAAAGAGTATTTGGCGGAGAAGCATTAGATAAAATTCAACGTAAGCTTGGTAGTAGATTTAAAATAAAGTTGAAATCAAGAGGGGCGTAATTACGTCCCCTTTTCTATGATAAATAAAGAAGGTGAAAAACGTGAGATTAGATAAATTATTAGCGAATATGGGATATGGAAGTAGAAAAGAAGTAAAGAAATTATTGAAAGATGGCGTTGTGAAAATTGATGGAACGCCAGTAAAAGATGCGAAAG
Source organism: Bacillus sp. 196mf (assembly GCF_003217275.1). Classification (NCBI taxonomy): domain Bacteria; kingdom Bacillati; phylum Bacillota; class Bacilli; order Caryophanales; family Bacillaceae; genus Bacillus; species Bacillus sp. 196mf. Next base: position 16,760 of record NZ_QJTG01000030.1, on the reverse strand, counting down.
TTCATGTAAATGTAGAAGAGCAAGAAGTTATGATTCACGGTGAAGTTGTGGAATACAAAGAGTTTGTTTACTTAATGATGCATAAACCACAAGGTGTTATTTCAGCGACGGAAGATGATAATCATGAAACAGTAATAGATTTATTAGAATTAGAAGATGCAATCTTTGATCCGTTCCCAGTTGGACGACTTGATATCGATACGGAAGGTTTCTTATTGATAACAAATGATGGGAAGTTATCACATCAATTATTATCTCCGAAAAAGCATGTGCCGAAAAAATATTATGCACACGTTGCAGGAGTAGTAACAGAAGAGGATGTAAAAGAGTTTGCTAAAGGTGTTATTTTAGACGATGGCTATGAAACAAAGCCAGGTACGCTTACAATATTGAAAAGCGATGATATTTCTGAAATTGAGCTTGTGATTACGGAAGGGAAATTCCATCAAGTGAAGCGTATGTTTGAAGCGGTAGGGAAAAAAGTAGTCTACCTAAAAAGAACGGAGATGGGTCCGTTAGTATTAGATGAAGAACTAGAACTTGGACAATACCGAGAGCTAACAGATGAAGAAGTAGAAATGTTAAGAACATATCAAGTAGATACTGAAAAGTAGTACCTTTATAGGTGCAGAAAAAACCCCTTTCTAATAGTTAGAAAGGGGTATGTATTTATTTACATACAATTATTTTTCGTTATGAGGTCATTCTCACTTTCTTTCCTGTTGTTGTCCACTTACCGCGGCAAGGGCTATACACGAGTTCATTAAACTGCAACACATTTAGATCACGTTGTATCGTTCGCGGTGTGATCCCGAACTCATCTACAAGGTCTTTCGTCGTTACCGTTCCGTTTTCATTGATGTACATATAAATTGATTTAATGCGTGTTAGCATACGAGTAGTTGTAGGTTTCAAGAGAAAACCACTCCTCTACTAGTTTTTTTGACCCCATTCAGGAAAGAAGGTCGTTACTACCATTGTACTCTACATGATAAAATTCATGCTTTAATCTACTTAAATTTTACAAAAGTTTAACAAATATTTATATAGAAAAATATTGGTAGTTGACATTGTATATATGGTCAGTCAACTAACACATAAAATTCTACGTAAAACGCCAAATTCCTGCAAATTTTTTTGAAAAAATAAAAGAAAAACTAATAAGAAATGTCTGAAATATTACAATTGTTCGGTATTTAGTTTTCGTGTATGGCATGAGGGATTTCGGTTTGCTATGATGAAAGAGATAATATAGTGAAGGATGGATGCGTGATGTCAGCGATTAATTGGACTGAAGAAGTTGCAAAACGAAAAGATGATTTAATTCGTGATACACAACAATTTTTACAAATTAAAAGTGTATGGGAAGAAGAATCGGCGAAAGAAGGCGCACCATTCGGTGAAGGTGTAGAAAAAGCGCTATCTTTCATGTTACATAAAGGAGAAGCTGAAGGTTTTGCTTCTAAAAATTTAGAAGGATATGCAGGTCATCTTGAAATGGGACAAGGAGAAGAGTTAGTAGGTATTCTTTGTCACGTTGATGTTGTACCAGAAGGAGATGGCTGGACGACTCCTGCGTATAGTGCGGATATTCGCGACGGAAAGATTTTTGCACGTGGTGCAATTGACGATAAAGGCCCAACGATGGCAGCATATTATGCAATGAAAATTGTGAAAGAATTAGGCTTACCTCTTTCAAAACGTGTTCGTATGATTATAGGAACAGATGAGGAAAGCAATTGGAAATGTGTAGATCACTACTTTAAAAACGAAGAAATGCCAACAATCGGTTTTGCACCAGATGCAGACTTTCCAATTATTAATGCAGAAAAAGGAATTTCTGATATACAAGTTGTGCAAAATGGTAGTGAAGAGAAAAAAGGTACATATGAACTTGTTTCATTTGATTCAGGGCGTCGTTTAAATATGGTTCCTGATTTTGCAGAAGCGGTTATTACAGGAGAAGATGTAAATGCACTTACAGTAGCATATGAAGAGTATTTACACACTGCTAAAAAAATAGGGAAATCGACTATAGAAGGCAATACAGTGACGTTGCAAATAGAAGGAATTTCAGCGCACGGATCTACTCCTGAAAAAGGAGAAAATGCAGGTTTATTATTAGCAAACTTCTTAACTACAGTTTCACTTGATGGAAAAGCAAATGCATTTGCGACATTTGCAACAGAAACATTTACTGGTGATATTTTTGGTGAAAAAGCTACTATTGCTTATAAAGATGAAATTAGCGGTCCATTAACAGTGAATGTTGGTCGCCTTTCTTATACGAAAGAGAATGGTGGTAATTTAGGATTAAACGTACGTTACCCAGTTACGACTAACTTTGAAGAAATGATTGCAAAGTTAAAAGAATATGTAGGTACGTATGGATTTGCAGTAGTAGACTATTCTAACTCTCGTCCGCATCACGTTGATAAAGATCACGAGTTAATTCGTACGTTGCAACGTGTATATGAGGAACAAACAGGTGAAAAAGCTGAATTATTAGCAATCGGGGGAGGTACTTATGCTCGCTCATTAAAAGCTGGTGTGGCATTTGGACCGCTATTCCCTGGAAAAGAAGAACTTGCGCATCAAAAAGATGAGTACATTGAAATTGAAGACTTATTAAAAGCAACAGCAATTTATGCGCAAGCAATTCATGAACTAGCGAAGTAAAGTGAAACTTTAATCGCCGATATATGAATAATGACCGCTCTCTACTTTAGAGGGCGGCTTCTTTTTAATTGAATGAGATAAGAAAGAAAAGAAACAATAGAAAGAAGGAGACGGTGTACATGGATAGGCATTATTTTGTCGCAATTACTTTACCAAATCATATAAAAGAAGTGCTGTCTAACTATAAAGAGGATACGAATGAGGAATTACCATTTCGCTCGTGGGTACATAAGGAAGATTATCATATTACCCTTTCCTTTTTAGGAGGTGCGACAGAAGAACAGTTAAAAGGGATAAAGAATGGATTACAAACACTTACAAAAACAAAAGAACTATCGTTCACGTTACAAGGTTTTTCAACGTTTGGTAGAGAAGATCAGCCCCGTATTTTTTGGGCGAAGGTAAGTGAGAATCACGATTTGTTTCAGTTGCAAAAGCAAGTACATGCCATTTGTGAAGAAAATGGATTTTCTCTAGAAACACGCCCATATCATCCGCATATTACTGTTGCTCGTAAATGGATAGGAGAAGAAAAGTTTCATTTAGAAAGTATAAAAGAAGTCCCTGAAATATCATTTCAAGCAGATACAATTACTTTATACGAATCCCACGTGAAAGAAACCCCGAAGTATAAATCGATTGCTGAAATAAAATTACAAAAATAGAATGGTGAAAACGTTTTTTATGCAGGTGAATATACTATAGAGAAGAATGGAGTTACTGTATAGAGTCTTGTTGATAAGAAAAGCCTTATCATTTGCAGCTCATTTTATCTCGCTCATTAAAGTTTCACTTTATTTTAACTTTGAGAATGATGGTGATTTTTTTATGTTGAAAGTAAAACGTCCATTTGATGCCTATTTAGATGAAATGAATAAAATTACAATTTTGCTCCCACATGCGTATGGAACAAGTCGGACATTTCGTTTGCAAGAAGGAAGTAATGTGAAAGATTTACCGATTGCTCATACGATTGCGCTTCCAGATGCAACGAAGTATGAGTGCTTTATAGAAGAGCCGCTAGATGTGGGAAAGTATTATACAGTACGAGATGAACGGAATGAAGAAACGGATTTACAAATAGGTGCTGTTATTCGAACAACAATTTTCGATGAAAAGTATTATTACGAAGGTACAGATTTAGGTGCTGTGTATCAAAAAGAAGAAACGACATTTAAAGTATGGGCCCCAACTGCAAGGCTTGCGAAAGTAAGAATTTATAAGAGCGATAAAGAATATGCCGATCATGAAATGTACAGGGGAGAAAACGGAGTTTGGATTCAAACATTACAAGGTGATTTAGACGGAGCACGCTATACATTTCTTGTTTGTATTAATTTAATATGGAACGAAGCTGTAGATCCTTATGCAAAGTCGGTGACGGTAAACGGAAAACACGGTGTTGTTATCGATTTAGAAAAAACGAATGTAACAAGAAGAGAAGGATTACCACCATTACAATCAATGACAGATGCCATATTGTATGAACTGCATATTCGTGATGCGACTATACATCAAAATAGTGGAGTGATTCAAAAGGGAACATATAAAGGATTGATGGAAGAGGGAACAACAGGACGGAACGGGACTTTAACAGGGTTGTCTCATATAAAAGATTTAGGTGTTACACATGTTGAACTATTACCGTTATATTGTTTCGGTGGTGTAGATGAGGCGAATCCTTCATCTTCCTATAATTGGGGGTATAATCCATTATATTACAATGCACCAACAGGATTTTATGCTACAAATCCCTCTGATCCGTATAACAGGATAGTAGAGTGTAAACAGTTGATCGAGACATTTCATGAGCATGGCATTAGGGTAATTATAGATGTTGTATATAATCATGTTTATGAAAGAGAGCTATCATCATTTGAAAAGCTTGTTCCAGGATACTATTTTCGTCATGGTGAAGATGGTATGCCTTCTAATGGGACGGGAGTCGGAAATGATATAGCATCTGAACGGAAAATGATGAGGAAATTCATTGTAGAGTCTATTTTATATTGGCTTACTGAATACAATGTCGATGGATTCCGATTCGACTTAATGGGAATTTTAGATGTTGATACAATGAATATGATAGAAAAAGAAGTGCGAAACATAAAACGAGATGCTTTGTTATTAGGAGAAGGATGGGATTTACAAACACCGCTTCCTCGTGAGGAAAAAGCAACGTTAAATAATGCGAAGAAAATGCCGCATATGGCGCAGTTTAATGATCAATTTCGTGATGGGATAAAAGGGAGTACATTTCATATAAATAAGCGTGGTTTTGCATTTGGTGGGCATGTAGACTGTAATCATTTGCAGTATATTGCAGCAGGAAGTCTTTTAAGTATGAAAGAAACAGGGCTGTTTCTAGAGCCGGCGCAAAGCATTAACTATGTAGAATGTCATGATAATATGACGATGTGGGATAAACTAGTGCGCAGTAATGAAGAATCAGAAGCGATTTTGAAAAAACGTCACCTGCTAGCGAGCGCAATGGTTATTCTTTCACAAGGTATTCCTTTCTTACATGCAGGACAAGAGTTTTATCGTACGAAGAAAGGAAATGAAAATAGCTATAATGCAAATGATGAGATCAATCAATTAGATTGGGATCAAAAAGAGAAAGAAATAGAGACCGTTAACTATATAAAAGGTTTAATTGCGATTCGTAAAGAGCATGGGGCATTCCGATTACAAAACGCAGACCTTATAAAAAAACATATGACTTTTTTACAAACATCTACAGAAGTACTTGCATATCACCTAGAGCATGCAGAATCGTTTGGGCCGTGGAAAGAGATTGTCGTTTTATTTAATAGCGGTTTAGAAGCTAAAACTGTGCAACTTCCGAAAGAAGAAACGTGGCATGTGATAGTAGACGAAAAGCAAGCGAAAATAGAGCCAATTTCTTCATTTAGAGGAAAGGAACTTAGGCTCGCTCCAATTAGCACGTATATATTGACGATAATGTGACAAATCGCTACTTGACGATGAGAATGTAATAAATGTAGAATTGACAAAGGTGACGATTTTGATAAGTTGTCATTCTATGACAGGTTTTGTAAAATAAAATAGAGAATTTTTGGCTGAGGCTAATTTTTCTTTTCATTTACAGTAAAATATATGAATCCACAACATGTGTAGAAATGTTGCGGTTTTTCTTTTCATAACTATAAAAGATAAGGATTTGTTAACGGGTAATGAATATGGAATGGTTGGAACAATTATTAGGAAAAGAGTGGAGTCTTGTACCGGCTGGTGGAGTAACGGGCGATGCATATATTGCGCAAAACGGACAACAGAAGTTATTTTTAAAGCGGAATACATCGCCCTTTTTAGCGGTATTGTCAGCAGAAGGAATTGTTCCAAAATTACTTTGGACAAGAAGGGTAACGAACGGTGATGTAATTTCTGCTCAAAAATGGCTTCCGGGACAGAAGTTAGAGCCAGAGGATATGAAACTAGAACGTGTTGCGAAACTTTTGAAGAAAATTCACTCCTCTAAAGCGCTTGTACAGATGATTCAAAGACTTGGGAAGCAGCCGCTTCACGCACAAGAGTTATTACAACAACTGCAACTGGTTTTAAGAGGAGATATAAGGGATGATGAAACAATTCAGCAAGGCCTTCAATATTTAATGGATTCATTAAAAGCTATTGAATACAATGAATTCGTTGTATGCCATTGTGATGTAAACCATAACAACTGGATATTGTCGGATGAAGATGAGTTGTTTTTAATTGATTGGGATGGAGCTGTAATTGCTGACCCAGCTCTAGACCTTGGTATGTTATTATATTGGTACATTCCGCGCCAGGAGTGGAGTGAGTGGCTCGGTTTTTATGATATTGAAATGGATGAATCGCTGCTTAGGCGCATGAGATGGTATGTGATAGCACAAACGATTTTGTCTATTCAATGGCATACAACAAAAAAACAGCAAGCAGAAGCTGAATATTGGCATCAATATTTACAGCAACTACTTGCTTCAGAATAATACTTAAGAAAAATTGTCCATTCCAGCAATCCACTGAGTAAGTTGTTCTTGATTATTGGAAATATGGTTGTCCAAATTAGAGGAAGATTTACCCGATTGACTATAAGAATATACATCGTTTAGCATTGTTTTAGCGTCACTACTTATATTATCGTTTGCGAGTAACGATTGAATGAGGCGCTCTAATTGCTCGCATTCTGAAACTGTCCCGCAGCAATCACTTTGGTGGTTGACTAAAATATCTTTCAGCACTTCTAATTGATGTTGTTGATTAATTGGCATGAACGGATCATCCTTTCGATTGTTTTTCTCTTCAAATGTAAGAGAAAAAGCTGTTTCGTCATGGAATGTTTAATGCTGTATGTAGTTTTTATCAAAATGGTACATCTTATACTTGAAAGAAACGGACCGAGTGCTCGTACGTACTTGGTTTTTTGTTTGGTAGATTGATTAAAAAAAGAAAGAAGGAATTATTCCTTTAAAATAGTTTTGTAAAGAGAGGGAGACATCTATGCGTTTAAGACATAAACCATATGCAATGGATCGAATTAACGAGTATTCACATATCGTAATCGGAAACCCAGAGGAGCGCGCTGGTAACTGGAAAGAAGTATTTGGAAATGAACAACCAATTCATATTGAAGTAGGTACAGGTCGTGGCCGCTTTATGTATGATATGGCAAAAGCGAATCCACATATTAATTATATTGGAATTGAAAAATTCACAAGTGTTGTTGTAGATGCACTTGATAAATTAATTGAAGAAGAAGTGCCGAACTTAAAGTTAATTAATAAAGATGCTGAAGATTTAACAGTTTTCTTTGCAAAAGGTGAGATTGATCGCGTTTATTTAAACTTCTCAGATCCATGGCCAAAGAAGCGTCATACGAAGCGTCGCTTAACGTATAAAACGTTTTTACGCAATTATGAAGAAGTGTTAGTAGAAGGCGGAGAAATTCATTTCAAAACAGATAACCAAGGTTTATTTGAATATTCTCTTATGAGTATGGCTGAGTATGGTATGTTACTAACTTACTTAAGCTTAGATCTTCATAACAGCGACTTTGAAGGTAACATCATGACTGAATACGAAGAGAAATTCTCTAGTAAAGGTCATCGTATTTACCGAGTTGAAGCAAAATATCGTACAGAGCCTATGCAGTAATGCATAGGTTTTTTTACATCTAAAATAATCAGAATTTTATGTTAAGATTAATTGAAAGGGGGATGTGTAATGGAACAGTTACAAATTGGAGATATAAAAGTAACGTGGTTAAAAGGCGGAAATACACATTTAGATGGAGGGGCAATGTTTGGTGTTGTGCCGAAAGTACTTTGGTCACGTAAATATAAACATAATGACACAAATCATATTTACTTACGAACAGATCCGTTACTTTTACAAACGAAAGATGGAAATATACTCATTGATTCAGGAATAGGAAACGGTAAGTTGGATGAGAAGATGAAACGAAATCAAGGTGTAACAGAAGAATCATCGGTTTATGAATCGTTAGAAAAACAGGGATTAAAGCCTGAAGATATTCAATATGTTTTAATGACACACCTTCATTTTGATCATGCATCTGGCCTAACAAAATGGGATGGGGATCAACTTGTACCAGCGTTTCCAAATGCGAAAGTTTACGTAAGTGAAACAGAGTGGAATGAAATGAGGAACCCAAATATTAGATCCCGTAATACATATTGGAAGGAAAATTGGGAACCGATTGTAGATCAAGTTGTTACATTTCAGCAAGAAATAGAAATTACAGATGAAATCAAGATGGCACATACGGGTGGGCATAGTGATGGACATGCAGTCATCATTTTGGAGAGTCAAGGGGAAACGATGCTACATTTAGCAGATCTCTTGCCGACGCACGCGCATCAAAATGTATTATGGGTAATGGCATACGATGATTATCCGATGACCTCGATTGAAAATAAACAAAAATGGATGAAGTATGGTGCTGAAAAAGAGGCATGGTTTACGTTTTACCATGACGCATATTATCGCGCTGTGAAGTGGAATGAGGAAGGTCATATCGTAGAAAAAATAGAACGGAAAACGAGTATAGAAGCATAAAAATAGGAGGTTGTTCCATCATATTTATTGGAGCAGCTTCTTTTTTATTGTCGGGTTTTGTTGGTAAGTCGATATATTTAAAAAATCGCCGATATAATTTGAGTTACGCTGATATAATTTTAATCAATACCCGCAATTTCAAAAAAATAAGAGGTTCACCTAATGGGAACCCTCCGTTTTATGCTGCTATAACCTCTAAAACAGTACCTGTTTTAGCATCAACTAAAAATTCAAATCGTTCTTGTATATCATCTAACATTGTTGTAAGACCGCCGCGATAAACTTCATATGCGACATCATATTTTTCAAATGTCTCTGGAACCATATGTACCCAAGAGCCAGTAATTTCACCTTTATGACTTAATGCTTGTTTCACCATTTTCAATGCTTTTTCTGAAGAAATATGGGATTGTTCTTGTACTTTGTTTGCAACGAGATAACCAGCTGCGAACCCGACGCCAAGACCTGCTACTAAACCTTTCCAGCTCATATATTCACCTCAATTCTATAAAATAAAAATAGTGTACCAATAATAATTATAAAGCAAATACAGCTAAAAAAGAAGAAACTAGAAACATTTCGAAAATTTCGTTACAATAAAAGAGGTATTCTACTAAGGTTTGAAAGAAGGGGACTTCGTGAATAAAGAGACATTGCAATTATTTCGTACGTTAACAGAATTACAAGGTGCATCAGGTTTTGAACATGATGTACGCCGTTTTATGAAACAAGAATTAAGCAAATATGCGGATGAAATTGTACAAGACGGTTTAGGTAGCGTATTTGGTCTGAAAAAAGGGGACGAAACTGGCCCGCGTGTTCTTGTAGCAGGTCATATGGATGAAGTAGGTTTCATGGTTACGCAAATTACGAAAAACGGAATGCTTCGTTTTCAAACGTTAGGCGGCTGGTGGAGCCAAGTTTTATTAGCGCAGCGTGTACAAGTTATGACGAAGAATGGTCCTGTTATTGGGGTTGTTGGTTCTATTCCTCCTCATTTATTAAGTGACGCGCAACGTGCAAAACCGATGGATATAAAAAATATGTTAATTGATATAGGTGCAGATAGTTATGAAGATGCGATTGAAATTGGTGTAAAACCAGGACAACAAATCGTGCCGATTTGCCCATTCACACCGATGGCAAATGAGAAGAAAATTATGGCGAAAGCTTGGGACAACCGTTACGGATGTGGTCTTGCAATCGAATTGTTAAAAGAATTAAAAGATGAAACATTACCAAATACATTATATTCTGGTGCTACTGTACAAGAAGAAGTAGGTCTTCGCGGAGCGCAAACCGCTGCAAATATGATTCAACCAGACATTTTCTATGCGCTTGATGCAAGTCCAGCAAACGATGCATCTGGTGACAAAACGCAGTTCGGTCAATTAGGAAAAGGTGCCCTTCTTCGTATTTACGATCGCACGATGGTAACACATAGAGGAATGCGCGAATTCATTTTAGATACAGCAGAAACAAACAACATTCCGTACCAATACTTTATTTCACAAGGTGGTACAGATGCTGGCCGTGTACATACAAGTAACTCTGGTATCCCATCAGCAGTAATTGGTGTTTGTGCACGCTACATTCATACACATGCTTCAATTTTACATGTTGATGATTATGCAGCGGCGAAAGAATTAATTACGAAGCTTGTAAGAACAACAGATAAAACGACGTTAGAGACAATTAAGAATAACGCGTAGAGAAGAAGGGCGAAAAACCCTTCTTTTTTTAGGTTGAAGAGATGACCCATCCATGATTGGGAGCGGTCAGTGCTTAATTGGTGTTCGAATGATGTATGAAGACCCCAAGTAGGAAGTGAGAGGAAGGCTGTTTTTGTTTTCGCAGACGATAATGTTGTTAGAAAAACCCTTCTTTTTTTAGGTTGAATAGATGACCCAGCGATGATTGGGAGCGGTCAGTGCTTAATTGGTGTTCGAATGATGTATGAAGACTCCAAGTAGGAAGTGAGAGGAAGGCTGTTTTTGTTTTCGAAGACGGTAATGTTGCTAGAAAAAACCTTCTTTTTTAGGCTGAATAGATGACTTGGTGATATGTGGTAGTGGTTGATACTTAATTCGTATCTGATGCGGATATTAGAATAGAATGATGAATTTTTATAGAGGTGAACGAAATGAAGGTAGTAGTTGGATCGAAGAATAAAACGAAGGTTGGCGCTGTGGAGAAGGTTTGGAAAGATGCTGAAATTACATCTCTTTCTGTTCCTTCAGGAGTAGCAAATCAGCCGTTTTCAGATGAAGAGACGATGCAAGGAGCGATTAATAGAGCGAAGCGAGCGCTAGAGGAAGGAGGAGCTCAAATTGGTATTGGGCTAGAAGGCGGCGTAATGAAAACGGAGTACGGTTTATTTATGTGTAATTGGGGCGCGCTAGCAACAAGTGATGGTAAAATATTTGTTGCCGGCGGGGCACGTATTACGTTACCGGATGATTTTTTAGCACCTCTTGAAGAGGGCAAGGAGTTAAGTGAAGTGATGGAAGAGTTTGTACATAGAAAAGATATTCGTAGTCACGAAGGTGCAATCGGTATTTTTACAGATGATTATGTTGATCGCACGGAATTATTTGTACACGTTGTTAAGTTACTTGTTGGGCAATATAAGTATGACGAAAAGCAAGCATAAACCTTGCACCATGCGTGATGTATGGTAGTATAAAAGAAAGATTATAACATGAAAACATGCACTCGTTAGAGGAGGAAATATAGATGAAGTCATTAGAAAGCATGGAGCAATTCCAACAATTAAAAAATGAAGAGAATGTAGTCTTTATGTTCTCAGCAGAATGGTGCCCAGACTGCCGTTTTGTAGACCCATTTATGCCAGAAGTAGAAGAGAAATATAGTGATTTCTCATTTTACTATGTAGATCGTGATGAGTTTATTGATCTATGTGTAAAATTAGACGTATTTGGCATTCCGAGCTTTGTAGCGTACAATAAGGGTGAAGAAACTGGTCGCTATGTAAACAAAGATCGTAAAACACAAGAACAAATCGAAGAGTTTATTGAAGGTTTAAAATAAGGCAATTTGCCAATTGAATTGTAAAACAACCTCTACCTTCGCGGGGGAGGTTATTTTTTTGGAAGGGAGGAAAAAGAGATGAAGATGACAAGTAAAAAGATGAAAGACGAGTTAATGAAGAAATTATCTCGCCCAGAATGGGACTTTCAGTATGATAGCGAGAAAGAAGTTCTACGTATTGAACAGAAAGACTCTAAAAAAGGTATTAACGTATCGCTTCCAGGAGTTGTGGCAAAATGGGAAGTGAATAAAGAAAAAGCAATTGAAGAGGTTGCTTATTATGTACAAGAAGCGCTAATTGCGATGCATAAAGAAGAAAATAGCGGAGCGAAAATTTTACCTGTTATTCGCTCTACTTCTTTCCCGAAACAAGCAGAAGAAGGAAATCCGTTTATTATGACGGATCATACGGCGGAAACACGTATTTACTATGCGTTAGATTCGAATAAAACGTATCGACTAATCGATGAGCGTCTGTTACAAAAATTAGAACTTACAGAACAGCAAGTACGTGAAATGGCATTATTCAATGCTCGTTCATTAGGTTATGAATTTAAACAAGACACAGTAGCGGGTAATACATTCTACTTTTTAAACACAAATGATGGATATGACGCGACGCGTATTTTAAACGAATCGTTACTACAATCGATGCGTGAAAAGATTTCTGGTGACATGGTTGTTGCTGTTCCTCACCAAGATGTATTAATTATTGCTGATATCGTTAACGAAATCGGTTATGATATTATTGCACAAATGACAATGAAATTTTTTGCCGAAGGGCATGTTCCGATTACATCACTTTCATTCGTATATGAAGATGGAGACTTTGAACCAATCTTTATTTTAGCGAAGAATCGGAAGAAGACAGATGGAAAAGAGAAAGGATGAACGAAGTGAACGTTTTTTACAACCTTGAAGGAATTGGTGACACTTTAATTGTTGCCTTACAAGATATTACTTTAGAGAACCGTACTTTTGATCGCAAAGGAGATGTTGCTCGCGTTTATGATCGTGAAAGCAACGTAACGGGAGGATTCAACATCTTTAATGCATCTTCTTATTTAGAAGTAACAGAAACAGGTAACCTTACATTAACGAAAGAGCTTGTTGAGAAAATCAACGAAATTTTAGCGAAGAACGGCTTTGAAGAAACAGTAGAAGCAGATCTTTCTCCAAAATTTGTTGTAGGTTATGTAGCTGAAAAAGAAAAGCATCCAAATGCTGATAAGTTAAACATCTGTAAAGTAGAAATCGGTACAGAAACATTACAAATCGTATGTGGCGCACCAAACGTTGATGCAGGACAAAAAGTTGTCGTTGCAAAAATCGGTGCTGTAATGCCAAGCGGTATGTTAATCAAGCCAGCTGAGCTTCGCGGTGTTCCTTCTTCTGGAATGATCTGCTCTGCACGTGAATTAGAGCTTCCAGACGCTCCACAAGAAAAAGGTATTCTTGTATTAGAAGATAGTTTTGAAGTTGGACAAGAATTTAAATTTTAATTGATATAAGAAAAGAGAGGTTGTCCTTTTGGGCAGCCTCTCTTTTTTGTCATTTTTGTTGGTAAGTCGAAATTTCGTGTTGAATCGTTAATATATTGAGAGTTGTGATAGATATACTCAAAAAATCGTAAATATGATAAAGGTGTCACCTTTTGTCTTAAAATCTATATTGTATTTTATAAACAAACTAGTTAAAATTTAGAAAAATAGAAGGGGATAGACGTATGAAACAACAACCAAAAATCGCAGAACTTCTAAAACGAATTGAAGCTTCAAAACAGCAAGATGTTGAGCTAGGTACTTATGAAATATATGTGTTTAGTGAAAGTGAATTAGAAAAAGGACAAATCGGTTACCGATATGATAAACATAAAAAGTCATTAATAAGTGAAGAAAACGGAAAGTGGCAAGAAGGATGGATTGCAATTGGATATGAAACGGATATGGGCGATCCAGTTTTCGTAAATATAGATGATGACGCTTATCCAGTTTATACTGCAGAACGTGGTACAGAAACATGGCAGCCAGTTTATATTGGAAATATGGATGAGATTATAGGGCAATTATAAGAAAAACTTTGAATCCGGTGCAAAGTGATGGGAGAGAAGTATGAAGTATATAAAAATAATGAGCATGATTGCATTCATTGGAATATATATGGCCGGTTGTTCACAAGAGCAGCCGAAAAAAGAAACTACATCTTCTATACAAGAGAAAAACAAAGATACCAAAGAAGACGCACCGGTAGAAAAGCAGCAAGAACAAGAAAAGAACGAAGTATCGCAAGTAGAACATAGGCAAGAGGAAGTATCAGCCGAGGGAAAGAAAGAAGAAACTACGCCAGTGCAGCCAATTGAGCAACCAGTGCAAAATAATGAACAAAAAGTAGAGAGTAATGAAAAGCAAGGAAAGTTTCTCGTCGTTATTGATCCAGGGCATCAACAAAAAGCGAATTTAAATTTAGAGCCGATTGGACCGGGGGCAACAACGCAAAAATATAAAGTGACAGACGGTACAACAGGTGTTGTGACGAAAAAGAGAGAGGCTGTACTTGTATTAGAAATGGCTTTTTTATTAAAAGAAAAGCTTGAAGAAAAAGGGATACAAGTGTTAATGACAAGAACGTCACAAGACGTTGATATAAGTAATAAAGAACGGGCGACATTCGCAAATAATCATAAGGCTAATTTATTTTTACGTCTTCATGCAGATGGTTCTGAAAATCCAAACCAAAGTGGATTTGCTGTATTGACGCCGGCAGAAGGAAGTCCGTATACGAAAGAGATTTATGCGGAAAGTCTTCAAATCTCTCAAACGATAGTAAATAAAATGAGAGAAAATCAGCAAGTGAAAGTAAATGGAATTAAATTTAGGGATGACCTTTCTGGATTCAATTGGTCCAAAGTACCTGGCGTACTATTAGAACTTGGGTTTATGTCAAACTATGAAGAAGACAAAAAATTATCTGACCCGCAGTATGTAAATTCTTTATTGCAAAGTGTAACGGATAGTGTAGATGCATATCGGAAGAGTAAAGCTTAAACGCAGTCTTACATGAAAGGCTGCGTTTTTCCATATGAAAACACTCGTAAATTAGAATATTGTGGATAAATATGACATGCTTAATTTTACCTGCACTTTTTGCCGAATGCTGATACAATAAAGGATGTTACTATTTAGTAGAAAGAGTGGTAAGCATGTTAGATTGGATGAAAAAGCTGTTTAACAAAGAGGAAGAACAAACAGCGATGAATAAAGAAGTACCAAAGCAAATTGAAAGTCAGCCGAAAATTCCTCGTGTAAACCACTACACTGAAGCAAGAGAAGCACAAATGGCAAGTAGGAATGCAGGTAAATGCCGTTTTCCTTTAGTACCGGATAATGGGTTCGATGAAGAGGATGAAAGCGAAGTAAATCGCTTTGAAGAACAACCTGTTCAAGGAGTAGCATATGAAGAACCGACTGCCCAAAGAGGAATAAAGGTGGAAAGAAGCAGACGACCGTATGTGGAAAAGGTAGTTTCTACATATGAAGAGCCGGAAGTGCAATATGAACCGGTGCGGGAGTCTATCGTTAAAAAGGTATCTGCACCTTCGCAAGAGAGTAACCGTAGACCATTTCGTCCAACAGAAATGATTTCGCCAATTTATGGATATAATCGTCCTTCAGTAGAGAAAAAGGTTGAAAAGCAGGAGGAAGTAAAAGAAAGAGAAGATCTTGAAATATCTGTAGAGGGAAAAGCAGTTGTTGATGCATGGTTAGAGAAAAAAGGATATAAATTATCTGATTTCTCAGAAGGACAAGCAACGTCTTCTGCTCCAGGTGAAGTAGTTGAACAGAAAGGCCAACAGAGCAAAAAAGAAGAAAAATCAGTTGTTGATCAATGGCTAGAGAAAAACGGTTATGAAATTGAACGCCAAGTGCCTTTAGTAGAAGAAAAAGAAGTGATTAAAGAAATGAGTACACCGCAGGAAGTTTCAGCGGATGAATTACTTCATAAAACAGTAGCTGAGCAGATGGAAAGTGCTAAGCTAGAAAAAGATGTAGTGGTGTTAAACGAAAACAATCTACAAGAAGAATTAGTAGCTTCTAAAGTAGAGCACGAGGATACAATATTATCAGAAGAAATTAAACGTAATACAGAAATAAAACAACCTACTATTGAAGTAGAAAAGCAAGCTCCAGAAGAATCAGTGATTGTCAAAGCAGAAGAAAAACTTGAAGAAACAATCATTGTGGAAATACCAGAAGAGCTAGAAGAAGTGGAAGTAATTACAGAAACAGAAGAGCTAGAAGAAGTAGAAGTAATTGCAGAAACGGAAGAGTCAGAAGAAGTAGAAGTAATCGCAGAAGCAGAAGAGTCAGAAGAAGTGGAAGTAATTGCGGAAACAGAAGAGCTAGAAGAAGTAGAAGTGATTGCGGAAACGGAAGAGCTAGAAGAAGTGGAAGTAATTGCGGAAACAGAAGAGCTAGAAGAAGTAGAAGTAATTGCGGAAACGGAAGAGCTAGAAGAAGTGGAAGTAATTGCGGAAACAGAAGAGCTAGAAGAAGTGGAAGTAATTGCGGAAACAGAAGAGCTAGAAGAAGTAGAAGTAATTGCGGAAACGGAAGAGCTAGAAGAAGTGGAAGTAATTGCGGAAACAGAAGAGCTAGAAGAAGTAGAAGTGATCGCAGAAACAAAAGCGCCTGTAGTAGAGACATTTGTAGCACTTGAGGAAATTCAGCAAGAAGATGAAGTAATTGAACAAAACAATGAATTCATACATGTAGCTGAGGCTGATGAACAGACAAAGAACGATGTTCAAAGCTTTGCGAATGTTTTAATTGCAGAAACAGAAGAAAATAAACGAGTTGAAGAAGAAGCACCGGTCGTAGAAGAGCAATCAGTTGAAGAAGAAGCACCGGTCGTAGAAGAGCAATCAGTTGAAGAAGAAGCACCGGTCG
>NZ_QJTG01000029.1:0-48805 GCF_003217275.1 Bacillus sp. 196mf | reverse complement strand
ATCCATAAGTGACAGCCGAAGCCGCCTTTCAATTTCGAACCATGCAGTTCAAAATGTTATCCGGTATTAGCCCCGGTTTCCCGGAGTTATCCCAGTCTTATGGGCAGGTTACCCACGTGTTACTCACCCGTCCGCCGCTAACTTCTTGAGAGCAAGCTCTCAATCCATTCGCTCGACTTGCATGTATTAGGCACGCCGCCAGCGTTCATCCTGAGCCAGGATCAAACTCTCCAATAAAGTTAGTTTGTCTAGCATCTAAAAATAAAAATTGACGTTTCACGTTGTTTGTTTCGTTCAGTTTTCAAAGAACTACGTTTTCGCTCACAAGCGACTTTATCAATATAACATTTTGTTATATTTTCGTCAACAACTTTTTCAATAAGTTGTTTTTCGTTTGTTTTGCTTGTTACCTTTCGTGGCAACGGATATAAATATACCAGTTTAATTATTAAAATGCAATAGTTTTTCTAATAAAATTTTTAACTTAGTAAAAAAGTATAAAAACAGCACATTTCTTCTATATAAATATAATTTCTCGCACCAGCAAGATCTATTATACCCACGCAACTCATACTCAAATAAAAAAAGCTTTGGAGAAATCTCCAAAGCTTAGTCTTGTTTATGACGCATAGCAGGGAATAATAATACATCACGAATAGATGGTGCATTTGTTAATAACATAACTAGACGATCAATACCGATTCCTAATCCACCCGTAGGAGGCATACCGTACTCAAGAGCTTCGATATAATCATCATCCATCATGTGAGCTTCGTCATTACCTTGCTCACGCTCTTTTAATTGAGCTTCAAAACGTTCTTTTTGATCAATTGGATCGTTTAACTCAGTGAATGCATTTGCATGTTCACGTGCAACGATAAATAACTCGAAACGATCTGTGAATCGTGGATCTTCGTCATTCTTTTTCGCAAGTGGCGAAATTTCTACCGGATGACCGTAAATAAATGTTGGTTGAATTAATTTATCTTCTACTTTTTGCTCGAAGAACTCATTAATGATATGACCAACTTCCATTGTATCCTTAATTTCTACATTATGTTCTTTTGCAAGCTCACGCGCTTCTTCTACACTCATCGGAGTCCAGAAATCCGCTCCAGAGTGTTGCTTAATTGCATCTACCATATGAAGACGTGTCCATTCTGGTTCTAGATTAATTTCATAATCACCATATTGGATCGTTGTTGTACCCAATACTTTTTTCGCAATATGAGCAACCATATTTTCTGTTAGTTTCATAATATCATTATAATCAGCGTACGCTTCATATAATTCAATCATCGTAAACTCAGGATTATGACGAGTTGATACACCCTCATTACGGAATACACGGCCGATCTCATAGACTTTTTCTAATCCGCCCACAATAAGACGTTTTAAATGAAGTTCAATTGCGATACGCATATATAATTCCATATCTAACGCATTATGATGCGTAGTGAAAGGACGAGCAGATGCTCCACCCGCAATCGCGTGCATCATAGGCGTTTCTACTTCAAGATAACCGTTGTCATCTAAATATCTTCTCATTTCACGAATGATTTTACTACGAGTAACAAATGTTTCACGACTTTCCATACTTGTAATTAAGTCTAAGTAACGTTGACGGTATCTTTGTTCAACATCTTTTAATCCATGGTATTTATCCGGCAATGGACGAAGAGATTTCGTTAAAAGCGTAAATCCTGTTGCTTTTACTGAAAGTTCTCCAACGTTTGTTTTGAACACTTTACCTTCAATACCTACTAAGTCACCTAAATCTGCTGTCGTAAATAACTCGTACTCTTCATCTCCAACAGTATCTTTACGAACGTAAATTTGAACTTGTCCGTGTAAATCTTGAATGTGTGCGAATCCAGCTTTTCCTTTACCGCGTTTTGTCATAATACGACCAGCGATAGAAACCGTGATTTCCTTCTCTTCTAATTCTTCTTTAGAGAATTCTCCATATAGACTTACTAAGTCGGTTGTTGAATTTGTGCGTTCAAATCGTTTACCGAACGGATCGATTCCTTGCTCACGTAAATTATGTAGCTTTTCACGACGAACAAGCAATTGGTCGTTTAATTCTTCGTGGTTCATGTTATCCATGATATTGATATCACTCCAGCTCTATTAATTTTTACAATATATACAGTATAGCATTTTCTACTCAACTAGAAAAACTGCCAGCAACTAACTGGCAGTTCTTCTTTCTTTCACGTAATTATAGGAAGTGTGTAGAAGAATGTCAATCTTCTCCGTCCTCCTTATTAACCAACGTAAATTGTTTGTTGTTTCGCCTCTACTTCTTCTACAAATGCACCTAATACATTCGCAAGGTCTTCACGCGTGTTGCAAGTATTGATACCATTACGCACACTCGCATTACCACGAACACCTTTTAAATACCAAGCCGCATGCTTTCTCATCTCTCTTACAGCAACATTTTCGTTCTTTAAATCGATAAGACGATCTAGATGCAACATACATACATCAATTTTCTCACGGACTGTTGGTTCCGGCATTAATTCACCTGTCTCTAAATACTTTACCGTACGATAAATCATCCATGGATCCCCAAGAGCTGCACGACCAATCATAACACCATCTACACCAATCTCATCAAGCATACGCTTCGCATCTTGCGGTGTTTCGACATCACCATTTCCGATAACCGGGATATTCACAGCTTGCTTTACTTGTTTAATGATATCCCAATCTGCTTTCCCTTCATACATTTGCACTCGCGTACGTCCGTGAACCGCCACAGCTTGTCCGCCAGCACGCTCAACAGCTCTAGCATTTTCTATTGCGAAAATATGTTCTTCATCCCAACCGATACGCATTTTAGCCGTAACCGGCTTTTCAACAGCATCTACAACCGCTGCTACCATTTCGTATATTTTATTTGGATCTAGAAGCCACCTTGCCCCCGCATCACATTTAACGATTTTCGGTACTGGGCAACCCATATTAATATCAATAATGTCTGCTGTCGTATATTTATCTACGTATTTCGCAGCATCTACAAGCTTTTCTTTCTCTCCACCGAAAATTTGTAAACTTAATGGTTTTTCTCTCTCATCAATATATAACATATCTAATGTTCTTTTGTTATTCAGTAATATTGCCTTATCACTTACCATTTCAGCACAAACTAAACCTGCACCAAATTCTTTAACTGTTAAACGGAATGCAGAGTTACACACTCCCGCCATCGGTGCTAATACAACCGGATTTTTCATCTCAATATTTGCAATCTTTAACAATCAACCTACTCCTTCCCGCACAGTCACTTTGGCATTAATTCATCTATCGAAACATTTAACGCCTTAGCAACTTCTACTACAAAATCTTGAGAAGGCGATCGATTCCCTCTCTCAACTTCACCTAAAACAGATACTGATACCCCTAATTCTTTAGCAAAACCTTCTTGCGTGTAGCCTTTTAGCTTTCGAAAAGCACGAATGCGTCTTCCCCATTTTTCTGCTTCCATACCGTTACTCCCTCTCGCCTTTTCATTTCTTCTACTTGTGAACGTGAAATGTTTTGTTTTATATCCTGATTAATCTCTAACAACGGAACGATAACAAAAGCTCTTTCGAACATCCGCGGATGCGGAACAATAAGATTCTCTGCTTCAATATTCTCTTGATTATAAAGTAAAATGTCAAGGTCGATAGTCCTCGGCCCCCACCTAATTTCCCTTTTTCTTCCTAGGTCATTTTCTACTTTTTGTGTTACTTTCAATAATTCTTGCGGTGATAAATTGGTAGAAATTTTTATAACTAAATTTAAAAAACAACTTTGGTCAGTATAGCCAACTGGATCAGTTTCATACACTGACGAAACATCATCAACTTGAATATACGGACTTTTATTTAAAAACTGAATGGCTTCAGTTAAATACGTATAACGCTCTCCAATATTTGACCCTAATGCAATGTACGCTATATTATTCATGGACGTTCTCTCGTAATTTCTACTGCTACAGCGCGATAATGGCCCGGTATCGGCGGATCTGGTTTAATCACCTTAATTGTACACCGTGAAATACTTTTATATTGCTTTAATATATCTGCAGCAATATTTTCAGCGATACTCTCCACAAGCTTATACTTTCTATCCTCAACAACTTTTCTACATAATTCGAAAAGCTCTCCATAATTGACCGAATGCTCTAAGTCATCACTTTCCCCTGCACGCTTTAAATCCAACTCCACCGTTAAGTCAACTTTAAATCTCTGACCTAATCTATTCTCCTCTGGAAACACACCATGATAACCATAAAATTCCATATCATGGATATAAATTTTATCCAATTACCTTACCCCCTTACCAATCATCGCATCCATCATTTTAGCCATACGCGCCATTTCTTTCACATCATGGACACGAACAAACTCACAGCCCTTTTCAATACCAAGACAAACAGTAGCTCCCGTTCCCTCAAGGCGTTCCTCTACTGGCAAATCTAATACGTGCCCAATAAAGGACTTTCTCGAAGTACCTAAGAGAACCGGATAACCTAGCACATTTAACTGTTCTAAATTACGCATCGCCTCTAAGTTCTGCTCCGGTGTTTTAGCAAAACCGATACCTGGATCTAAAATAATATTCTCATCTCGCACACCAGCATTTTTAGCAATTTTAATACTGTCATACAAATCAGCAATCATATCCGCCATTAAATTACGATAATTCATATTATCACGGTTATGCATTAAAATGATGGGTACATCATAATGGGCTGCGACTTCAGCAATTTTTGGCTCCGCCTTCGCCCCCCAAATATCATTAATAATATGAGCACCAGCCTCAATTGCTTGCTTTGCAACTTCAGCTTTATATGTATCGATAGATATAGGTAATTTTACTTCTTTTGAAACTGCTTGAATCATCGGGACGACTCGCTTTATTTCTTCTTCTACTGATACTTTAGCAAAACCTGGGCGAGTAGATTCGCCACCAATATCAATAATATGAGCACCTTCACCTTGCATTTCTTTTGCGTGACGTACCGCAGCATCTACCTCGTTGTAACTCCCACCATCAGAAAACGAATCTGGTGTTACATTTAAAATCCCCATAATTAATGTCTTTTCATTTAAATTCAATGTATATTCGCCGCAGCGTAAATCATAATCCCACTTCAAACTACACATCTCCTCTTCGTAATTCATTTCTGCTCCATAATTTCTCTCTTTGCATTCCATAAAGGTACATTAAACTTTTTGTAACCACTCCTACTTTACCCGGGAAATCCTGCGCTTCTATACGATAAAGCGGAACAATTTCTTGAATGGAGTTTGTTACGAAGACTTCATCCGCTGAAAGTAGCTCATCTTTTGTAAAGAAACCTTCCTTTACTTCTATATTTAATTCTTCAGCACTCTTTATAATAAACGCACGAGTGATACCATTTAAAATACCTGTCTCTAACGAAGGTGTATATAAAACATCACCTTTCACAAAAAATAGATTCGAAACAATACCCTCTGCAACATAACCTGCTTCAGTAAGGAAAATACCTTCCTTGCTCACAACATTTCCAATTTCACGCTTACCTAAAATATTATTTAAATAGTGATGAGACTTCAGGCGAAATGTCCCTTCCGGTGTATTTCGCACTTGTTTTAAAATAACACCTTCTTTTTCTACTACATCTCCTGGAGCTGTTAAAGGTTTTATAAAAACAATAACCGAAGGCTCTTCGTATATTTCCGTTTGTAATCCTATTTCATCTATACCCGCCGATACATTAAAACGTACATATGCATGCTTCAATTCATTCTTAGCGAGTAAATCTTTCAAAATAAGCATCACATCATTTTTTGTCATTGTCCATTTAATTTGCAATGTATCCAGCGCCTCTATTAAACGGTCATAATGATCATCCAATAAGAAAGGATGACCATTATAAATACGAAACGTTTCAAAAACTCCAAGACCATATAAATAACCATGATCATAAGGAGAAATTCTCGCTTCACTTGCTTCTACATACTGACCATTTACGTAAATTAACATAATGTCGCACTTGGACTGTATTTACGAATGAAATTCTGCAATAACTCTTTCCCATGAGAAGTCATAATAGATTCCGGATGGAATTGCACACCCTCTATCGGCAATGTCTTATGACGAAGTGCCATAATTTCCCCTTCCTCCGTCCAAGATGTTACCTCTAAGCAATCTGGTAACGTCTCTTTCTTAACAATAAGGGAATGATAGCGCGTCGCAGTAAACGGATTAGGAATATCCGAAAAAATCGTCTTTCCATCATGATGCATAAGCGAAGTTTTCCCATGCATTAATCGCTCTGCACGAACAACTTCTCCACCAAACACTTGTGCAATAGATTGATGCCCTAAACAAACTCCAAAAATCGGAATCTTCCCCGCGAAGTATTTAATAACTTCCATACTAATCCCCGCTTCATTAGGACTACATGGACCTGGAGAAATCATTAGAAAATCTGGTTTCATATTCTCGATATCTGAAATCGTCACTTCATCGTTACGTTTAACAACGAGCTCTTGTCCAAGTTCTCCAAGAAACTGCACTAAATTAAATGTAAAAGAATCATAATTATCAATCATTAATATCATTTCTCTCACCTAACCGTTTCTTCGCTACGTTCTTTTGCACGCCATAAAGCAATCGCCTTTTTTAAAGACTCTTTATATTCATTTTCCGGATTTGAATCAATTACAATTCCCGCCCCCGCTTGTACATGAGCTTTTCCATCTTTAGCAAGAAGTGTTCTAATTACAATATTCAATTCTGTATCTCCAGAATAACCAATCCAACCGATTGAACCTGTATAAATCCCTCGGCGAACAGGTTCTAATTCCTCAATAATTTCCATTGTACGTATTTTCGGGGCACCAGTAATTGTTCCACCAGGGAATACAGCCTTCACTAAATCAAAAGCATCTTTATCTTCTTCCACCTCACCACGCACATTAGAAACAATATGCATAACATGTGAGTATTTCTCAATTACCATAAATTCATCTACTTCTACAGTGCCATATTTACAAACACGCCCTAAATCATTTCTTTCTAAATCCACAAGCATTACATGCTCTGCTCTTTCTTTTTCGTTCTCAATTAATTCTCTTGCTAATTCTTCATCCTCTTGCTCATCCGCGCCTCTAGATCTCGTTCCAGCAATTGGTCTTGTACTTACTTCAGTTCCTTGTTTCTTAATTAACAACTCTGGCGATCCACTAACAATTTGAAAATCCCCAAGCTCCAGGTAACCCATATATGGAGATGGATTAATTTCACGAAGACTTGTATAAATTTCTAGTGGATGCGTTTGTAAAGTTCTTTCTTGTCTCGTCGACAAGTTTACTTGGAACACATCACCCGCCCCAATATATTCTTGAATACATTCAACTGCCTTCATAAAGCCTGTTTCTGTAAAGGCAACCGCTTCATTTTTCTTTTTAGGACGTTCAAACGGCATAGTCACTTCAGGCACTTCTGCCACCCAAAGATCCTTCCATTCATTTAAACGTTCTTCTGCTTCTGCATGCTTATCTACATAATGTGTAATAATCCACAATAGCTTTTCTTTTTGATCATAGACAAACACATCGTCAAATAATAAAAAGTATATATCGGGTATATTCAGATCATCCTCTGCAAGAGAAGGGAGTTTTTCGATATAACGGATACAATCATAACTAAAGTAGCCAATTGCACCACCTTGAAAAGGCGGGTACTCTGGATTGTAGTCTGTTTTCCATTTCTCCATATATTCTTGCATTAAATCTAATGAATTCCCTCTTTTTATTGTTTCCTTACCGCTTTCACTTATATGTAACTTTTCACCCTTCCCTTGGATTACCGCTACCGGGTTTAAACCCACTATGTTATAACGACCGCCACGTCCACTTTCCAGCAAAATATGTTGCGGCTTATCCTGAGAAAGAAATTTATATTGCTTAAAGAAATCTAACTGATATGGAATAGAAAGCGCTAAAGATTTTCTTCGTTGCATATCAACACCCCGTCTTCTTTTATCCCACCCTCTTAGATGAACCAGCTCCAACTACATAAGTTATTTATATAGAGATTGATTATACTCGAAGGCTAGTGAAAATAATTTAATTATACTACCTCTTATTTTACATGAAGTTTTCTAGTCATTCACTCTTTTCCTATTTCCAATCCAAAAAGAAAAAGCATCCTTTTTCAAGGATGCTTTTTCAATCGCATTTAATTATGATTCAAATTGATAAAGTGGTGTACTTAAATAACGTTCACCGTTACTCGGGATAATAACAAGTATCTTTTTCCCTTTACCTAACTTTTTCGCAACTTCTGTTGCTGCATAAATAACTGCGCCTGAAGAGATACCAACTAAAATACCTTCCTCTTTAGCCACTCTTCTTGCATATTCAAATGCTTGCTCTGTTTTCACTTGAATAATTTCATCATATACTTCTACATCCAACGTCTCCGGAACAAATCCCGCCCCAATTCCTTGGATTTTATGTGGACCTGGTTTCCCACCAGATAATACTGGTGAATCTGCAGGTTCTACTGCATAAATTTTAATATCTTTATACGCTTCCTTCAGCACTTCACCAGCACCAGTAATCGTTCCACCTGTACCAATACCTGCAATAAACGCATCTAATTGGTCGCCCATTTGTTCAATAATTTCTGGACCTGTTGTTAAACGGTGAATTTCTGGATTTGATTGGTTTTTGAACTGTTGTGGTATAAAGTAGCCATGCTCTTTCGCTAATTCAGTCGCTTTACGAATTGCTCCACCCATCCCTTCAGGACCTGGAGTCAATACTAATTCAGCACCGTAAGCACGTAATAAATTACGACGCTCAATACTCATTGTTTCTGGCATTACTAAAATTGCATTATATCCTTTAGCAGCCGCTACCATCGCTAAACCAATCCCTGTGTTACCACTTGTTGGCTCAATGATTGTATCGCCCTCTTTTAACAATCCCTTTTTTTCAGCATCTTCAATCATCGCTAGTGCAATACGATCTTTAACGCTACTCCCTGGATTCATAAATTCTAGTTTTAAGTATATATCTGCGCTGTCTGATTCTACGATGCGGTTCAACTTAACGATCGGCGTTTTCCCGATTAATTCTGAAACTGATTGTGCCACTCGCATTCCTGTCACTCCTAACACCAAGTATTTTTATTGGTTTTATCTATATTTAGATTTTGTCAGAAAATTCCCTGTTTGTCAATCTATTCGGAGGGTTAATCCCCTTATTACAAATTCTCAATTAAATTTGTAATATCTTCTTTAGAGAACTTGTATCGTTCATTACAGAAATGACAATGAACTTCTGTTTCTTCTTCTTCTTCACGAATTTGCTCTAACTCTGTTTTACCTAAACTAATTAACACACTCTCAATACGTTCACGTGAGCACGTACAATTAAATTGAACATCCATTGTTTCTAATACTTTTACTTTATCTTCTCCAAGGACTGCATATAGTAGCTCTTCTGGAGAAAGACCTTGTTCGATTAATGTTGATACAGGCGGGATTTTTTGCAAACGATCTTCAATGAATGAAATTGTTTCTTCCTGTGCGCCCGGCATAATTTGAAGGATAAATCCACCCGCCGCTAATACGCTGTCATCTCCATTTACAAGTACACCCACACCAACAGAAGAAGGCGTCTGCTCAGAAACTGCGAAATAATACGTGAAATCTTCCCCTAGTTCTCCCGAAACGATTGGAGATTGACCGATAAACGGCTCACGCATACCAATATCTTTAATTACTGTTACAAACCCTTCTGTACCTACCGCTTGATATACACGTAATTTCCCTTGTTCCGTTCCTTCAAAATCAACATGTGGATTCGTTACGTAGCCACGTACATCCCCATTTGCATGAGCATCTACTAAGATAGGGCCAATCGGACCATTACCTTCTACCTTAATCGTTAACTTTTGATCACCTTTTAACATCGCACCCATCATTGTACCTGCAGTTAAAGAACGACCAAGTGCCGCCGAAGCTGTCCTCCATGTATCATGACGTCTTTGTGCCTCACTTACTGTATTCGTTGTACGTACACTATACGCACGTACTTCTCCATCAAACGCTAACGCTTTTACTAAATAATCTTTCATACCTATTTATTCACCTTTCTCATGCTGTAAATTTGCATTACGCTCATATAACATATACAAGCCTTTTAACGTTAAAAATGGATCTACAATATCAATTACATTCGATTCTTCTGAAATTAATTTCGCCAATCCACCTGTTGCAATAACTTTCGGTTCTTGTTTAGCTTCTTCTTTCATACGCTTAACAATACCTTCCACTTGTCCTACATAACCATAAAGAATACCTGATTGCATCGCACTTACTGTATTCTTCCCAACAACACTGCTCGGTTTTGTAATTTCAATACGAGGAAGTTTTGCTGCCCTACTATATAAAGCCTCTGCTGAAATCATAATTCCTGGCGTAATAACTCCACCCATATAATGCTTTTCTTCATTAATATAACAATATGTAGTAGCCGTACCAAAATCAACAATAATAAGTGGACTTCCATACAATTGGATTCCCGCTACTGCATTTACAATTCGATCTGCGCCTACTTCACGTGGATTTTCATATTTAATATTTAGCCCCGTTTTTATTCCAGGCCCTACTACAAGCGGTTTAATTTTAAAATATTTTTCACACATACGTTCTAAAGCGAACATAATTGGTGGTACGACTGAAGACACAATAATACCTTTCACATCTTCAAACGAAAGACCCTCATGATCAAGTAACTGTTTTACAAGCATTCCATATTCATCTTCTGTCTTATGACGATCTGTTTCCATGCGCCAATGCTGACGAAGTTCCCCCTCTTCAAACACGCCTAGTACAGCATTTGTGTTCCCTACATCCAATACAAAAATCATATTCTCACCACTTATCTTATTTAATCTATATTTGTGTAGTATGTATAAAACTTATAAAAACATCATATCACACATACTTATATAATCAGCTTTCCTATCCTCATCATTTTACAAAAAGATTGCTCTCTATTTCAATTTTTAATACTAGTTTTACTTAAATTACTTTATCCACTAAGCCCTTAATAGTAATTAACAAAAATCTTAACAAACAAAAAAGGAGTGACGATAGTCACTCCTTCATTTCTTACTTATCTTCTTTATCTTCATCGTCTTTCTTCATATTGATGTTTACTTTCACATCATCTGAAGATGTTGGACGCTCAGGTAATCTGCCATAATCATATAAATGATTAATTTGCTCTGCGTCTAATGTTTCTACTTCAAGTAACGTTTTCGCGATAATATCAAGCTTATCTCGTTTTTCAGTAAGAATATGTTTCGCACGAGCATAACATTCTTTAATAATTGTTTGCATTTCCACATCAATTTCATGTGCGATTGCATCACTGTAGTTTTGTTCTGAATGGAAGTCTCTTCCTAAGAATACCTGACCACCTTGTGAGCTACCAAATTGCATCGGTCCAAGCTTATCACTCATACCGAATTCCGTAACCATACGTCTTGCAATACCAGTTGCACGTTGGAAATCGTTGTGAGCACCTGTACTTGCTTCACCAAATACAATCTCCTCAGCTACTCGACCACCAAGTAAACCAGTGATTTTATCAAGTAACTCTGGCTTTGTCATGAAGTAACGATCTTCCTTCGGAAGCATTACCGCATATCCACCAGCCTGACCACGAGGGACAATTGTTACTTTATGAACGACATCAGCTTCATCAAGAACAACACCAATTACAGTATGGCCTGCTTCATGGAAAGCAACGATATTACGTTCTTTTTCAGAGATAACACGACTTTTCTTAGCTGGACCTGCAATAACACGATCCGTTGCTTCATCGATATCACTCATGTCAATCTTCTTCTTATCTCGACGTGCAGCTACTAAAGCAGCTTCGTTTAATAAGTTTTCAAGATCCGCACCAGAGAATCCTGGTGTACGAGTCGCAATTGCTCTTAAATTAATATGCTCATCAAGCGGTTTATTACGCGCATGTACTTTCAGTACAGCTTCACGGCCATTTACATCTGGACGATCTACTGTAATTTGACGGTCAAAACGACCTGGACGTAATAACGCTGGGTCAAGAATGTCTGGACGGTTTGTCGCAGCAATGATAATAATACCTTCGTTTGCACCGAATCCATCCATTTCAACAAGTAACTGGTTCAATGTTTGCTCACGCTCATCATGACCACCACCAAGACCTGCGCCACGTTGACGACCTACTGCATCAATTTCATCAATGAAAATGATACAAGGAGCATTTTTCTTTGCATTTTCAAATAAATCACGTACACGTGATGCACCGACACCGACAAACATCTCTACAAAGTCAGAACCACTGATAGAGAAGAATGGAACGCCAGCCTCACCTGCAACAGCACGTGCTAATAAAGTTTTACCTGTACCTGGAGGTCCAACTAATAGGACACCCTTCGGAATACGGGCACCAACTTCAGAAAACTTACGAGGGTCTTTTAAGAATTCAACTACCTCGACAAGTTCTTGTTTCTCTTCATCCGCCCCAGCAACATCTCTGAAACGAACTTTTTTCTTTTCATCATTATATAACTTCGCCTTACTTTTCCCGAAGTTCATAACACGGCTACCGCCGCCTTGAGCCTGGTTTAATAAGAAGAAGAATAAAATGAAGATGATGACAAACGGAATGATTGAAGTAAAGAATGTTACCCAAGCACTTGTTTCTTCTGCTGGTTGATACTTAACTTCGGCACCTTTCGCTTTATCATTGATTTTCTTTTGTAATTCCTCAGTATTTGGTGCATAAGTAACAAATTGTTCTCCTTGGCTAGAGTTATTGAATTGTCCTTTTACCTCAAATACACCATTTTTCGGTTGAAGTTGCACATTACGCACTTCACCGCTTTCTAGTTTAGTAATGAATTTGTCGTAGCTAACTGATGTCGTTTTTTGTGTCGAACCATTAAAATAGCTCACGATTCCAATTACTACTAAGAATATCAGTAAATAAAAGATGGTATTACGGAAGATACGATTCATTCCTAACCTCCTCTCACGGCATAAACACTATAGTAAATCGTAACATAGAAAAACTTTCCTATACAATTGTAAAGCCTGTATTTAATTAATTTGAGTAAACGCTTGGTTTTAATACGCCTACATAAGGAAGATTACGGTACTGCTCTTTATAATCTAATCCATATCCTACTACAAATTCATGTGGAACAGTAAATCCAACATAATCCGCTTTCAGATCAACCTTACGGCCTGTTGGCTTATCTAATAATGTAACAATTTTTACAGACTTCGCTTTACGATATTTGAATAAGTCTACTAAGTAGCTTAGTGTAAGACCACTATCAATAATATCTTCGACGATTAAAATATCGCGACCTTCTACAGAAGTATCAAGATCTTTTAAAATTTTCACTTCGCCTGTTGAAACTGTAGAGTGACCATAACTAGATACAGCCATAAAATCCATTTCAAGATATGTATCTGTTCTCTTTAATAAATCTGCCATAAATGGCATTGCGCCTTTTAATACACCAATTGCAAGAGGTACTGTGTTTTTATAATCCTCTGCAATAACTGCACCTAGTTCGCGCACCTTTTCTTGTATTTGTTCTTCAGAAATTAATACTTTTTCGATATCTTGATTCATCATTTCATTATCCTCCCGGAAGACTCCTTGCTTTTGTAGTGAATAATCATATATTTACCCTTCTTTGCCATCTCTTTCGAAATTGCAAATGCAGATCGCTTCAACAAGGGTACCCAAATAATGTTCCCACTTGCATCACAAACGACCGGCCATTCTTCTCTTTTTTCTTTTGGTACTTTCGCTTCGATAAAAATAGCTTTTATCTTTTTCGTGCCATCCATACCTTGTATTGACATGCGATCTCCATTTTCCCTAGAACGAATACGAAGTGGATATGATATATCATTATACTTAGCAACAAATACTGTTTCATTCATGTTACTTGGTATATCTTCGCTCACCTCTGTTACAAATTCATCCCCGTTCAATAGTGTAATGGTCCCGGGTACTGATAAATCTTGCAAAAAAGGAGAGACAATTTCTTGTTTAAATCTAAAGCTACACTCCTCGTATGTGCGAACAATTTTCAAATCACCTGGAAAATCAAGTGAACCTGAAGGTTGTGTCCGCTTAAAAAACTCAATCACCTTGTCAATATGTATAGAAGAAAGAGAAGATGGAATCTTATATTCATAAAGATAGTTTAATATTAGTTGAATCCCTCTTCTTTGTAAAGGCATAGACATGGATTCAAAGGCAGGAATTGATAAGCTAATTTGTTTATCACTTTTTTTTGTAATTACTTTATTCATTTTCTCAAAAGCTAATTCCTGCAAATAAGCCTCATCCTCTTGCATCTGCACGCTAAATTTTTGGAATTTCTCATGCATTTGTGGATTTTCTTCTTTTAAGTGAGGAAGGACATATTTACGTAATCGATTCCTTGTATATACTTCCTTTTTATTACTCGGATCTATACGTGGAATTAAATTTAGCTTATTACAGTAATCAACAATTTCTTCCTTCGTTACCCCAAGTAACGGCCTAATTAAATATCCATTATGAAAAGGACGCTTCACTGCAATTCCTGCATATCCTTTCGGAGTACTCCCTCTTACAAGACGCATTAAAATTGTCTCGACTTGATCATCTCCATGATGTCCAAGAGCAACATATCTTGCATCATATTTCTTCATTATTCTTTCCAAAAATGCATATCTGCATTCTCTAGCAGCAACCTGTGCATTCATTCCGTATTGCTGTTGATATTGTGATACATTAATCCTTATCGTTTCACAAATAATTCCCAGTTCTTCACAAAGGTCCTGCACAAACTGTAAATCCTCATGAGATTCATCACCTCTAAACATATGATCCACATGAGCTACTACAATTTCCAACTGTTTTTCCGCTCTTTTTTCTAATAAATAATATAAAAGGGCTAACGAGTCAGGACCACCAGAAACTCCCACAACAATTGTTGAATCATTCTTTAATACATCATGCTGCTTTACAAAGTCATCTACTTTTTCAACAAATGTATCTTTCAACTTCGCAATCACCTTTCATTAAACAAGAACAGCAACGTTAGTTACCTTGTCTATAATGGTACAACTTTTACAAACATTGTGCAAAAAAAAGATATACAAAAATTACATTTTTATCTTACATCCTCCGTGTATATTCATAAAATCAATAACATTACCTTTTCCCACAAAAAAACCTAGGTATTCACCTAGGTTTTTAAAATCAAATTATAGATAAACATTCCACTTATATTTTACTGCGCCTGCATTCCTACAATCGGAATCGTAGCCCACTTCGGCATATTTTTCTTCACTTTTGCCACCACAATAGTCATATCATCATTTATATAACCATCACAAGAGCGAATCACTTCTTCCATAATGATATCAGCAATTTCTTGCGGGTCTTCGGTTTGCAATTCTTTAATTTTCCGCTTCATCCATAATTCATGATTCTCTACATGCTGCGCGCCCTCAAAAATCCCATCGCTCATCATAATAAGGATATCGCCCGTTTTTAATTGTTCACCCACCACATCAACTTCAACATCTTCGATGATTCCCATCGGCAAATTACTTGCTTCAATTTTCAAAATATTATTCGCGCGTTTAACAAAACTCGGCGTTGATCCAATCTTTAAAAACCTAGCACTCGCATCCCGCAAATCTACCATAGCTAAATCTAATGTTGTAAACATCTCTTCTGTCGTTCTCAAAGAAAGGATTGAATTGATAGACTTAATAGCTATTTCTTCATCAATACCCGATTGGAGTATTTTTTGTAATAATTTCACCGTTTCCTTACTTTCCATATGAGCTCTTTGCCCATTACCCATACCATCACTAATCGCAAGTGCGTATTTACCAACACTTAAATCCATCATCGCATAAGAGTCACCCGAAACAAACCCACCGCCTTTTGCGGCTGTAGCCAATCCTGTATCAAGAGAATACGTCTTCGCCGAACCAAATGATATTAAACTGTGACCATTCGGATAAGAAGACTTTTCTTCATGTTTAACGACAATATTTTCTTTAAGGATATCCGAAAGCATCGGTGCAACTAACTTTTCACATTCACCATGTTCATTAGATGCAACTGGAATCAACATTTCAATATCAATACTTCCTCTATCTAAACAATAAATATCAACATGCTCTACTTCGACACCAAAATCACGGAACGCTTGCATAATCTGCTCTTCCTGCACTTGATGATTTTCACGCTCTCGTTGTATCTCCTTAGCAAAATCTTCCATAACTTTTGATACACCTAATAGTTGCTCCGCTACTATTCTACGATTTTCCTTCATTTGTTTTCGCAATTTTTGTCCCTCATAGAAGTGATCTAATTCACCCGCTACTAAATCCGTCACTTTTTTCCCTCTCACACAATGCTTGTCCCACTCACGAACTAATTTACGATTATGTTGCAGGGTTCCTTCTTCCGTTTCATTCATTATTTGTTTCATATAATCGTACGTTTTATCGAAATTCACTACCCAGCATTGATCCTTTTTAAAGCACGTTTGACATGTTTTCGCAGTAATTGTACTCAAAAACAAATCTGCTTCTGTCTCTTTATCTTCTTCCTCTACATACCCATATACAGAAAAACTATTAGATAAAGCAGCAAATACATTTGCGAATTGGTTGATTTTGTTCGCTGTAACATCACGCATCCTTCTTAAATATTGTTGTTGATCTTGCGAATGCTCTTGTGTACCTGGCATAAATTTAGCAATACGATCCAAAACAAGCTTTGGCGTTAATAAGAAGATAGCAATCGCTACACCTGACTCAATTAAAGTTGTTACAATATTTGTCTGCTTGTCTACATATAATGTAATTAAGCTTGTCCCTATTAATAAACCTAAACTAACACCTAAACGCTTCCCTTCTTTTAACAACCCACCAAGTAATCCAGAAAAAGCGAGAAGGCTAAGCTGAGACAAACTAGACACATTTGCTAAACTTAATATCAATCCTGTTACGACCCCCACTGTAGATCCTGTAGCAGCACCCGCAATAAATGCAAATACTAGTACTAAATACCTTGTAAAAATATGTTGAATAGAAGCATCATATACAAACCAATCTGTTGTACCCGTTAAAACAGATGCTAGTAATATAATCAAACAAACAATTTCTTCTGTCTCTAAAGCCTGTTGTTTTCCTTTCCTTTCCACTAAAAGTGGGACACTTTGTAAAAATATCATAGTTAATACGAAACTAAGCCCAGCCTCAATGGTACTAACGAGTAAATCGTACATGGTGACAGTTTGTTGCGCAAAATATACAACAACTAAGTGTGCGGTTAATGCGGAGATAAATACTTGAAATGGAACAAGTCCAACGGTTTTACGTGTAAATCTACTAAA
Organism: Bacillus sp. 196mf; assembly: GCF_003217275.1. Lineage (NCBI taxonomy): Bacteria > Bacillati > Bacillota > Bacilli > Caryophanales > Bacillaceae > Bacillus > Bacillus sp. 196mf. Next base: position 31,312 of record NZ_QJTG01000029.1, on the reverse strand, counting down.
GAAGATATTATAAATGAAGAAAGTAAAGATAGATGCAAAAGTAAAAAACAAATTATCTATCGAGACTGAAAGAGCTCCTCCCATTAGAGCTAAAAATGCTAGCGGCATCTTATCCCGCTTCATAACATAAACAGCAGCAAAAAACGGTAGTGCAAACGGTAAAATATTTGTTAATATATATGCTCTTCCCAAAAGAAAACCAATAACAACAATAATAAATCCCCATCTAAAGAAAACTTGTTCGAATTTCATTCGCAACTTACTCGTCCACTTTATTCCTCCAAGCTGACTCTCATTCATTGCCAATGCACTTGTATTCATAGTATTCCTTCCTGCTTTAGGCATATTTTTAACACCACCTGCATAGTTTAATTACTGTCATTATAAAAGATGATTGTTGGGATTTTTGTCAAAACAACAGTTTTCACTTTTATAATCGTTCGACTTTTTATTCGAAATAACTCTACAGATATACACGGTATGTAAGTTATCCTTGATTTTTTAATTAAATATTCAGAAAATATAGGGTGATTTTGTAGAAGTGTTGTATGTCTTAATCCATTTAACAAAAAAAGATCATGCAAATTTGCATGATCTTTTTAGATGACCCGTACGGGATTCGAACCCGTGTTACCGCCGTGAAAGGGCGGTGTCTTAACCACTTGACCAACGGGCCGTTAAAATAAATATAGCGGCGGAGGGGATCGAACCCCCGACCTCACGGGTATGAACCGTACGCTCTAGCCAGCTGAGCTACACCGCCATGTCGTCTTATTTAACGGACAATTAGTATCTTACATCAGATATTATTTAAAGTCAACACATCTTGAAAACTTTTTTAAAATATATTTTCACATATAAAAAAGCACCCTGAGCCATCACTCTGGGTACCTCTCTATATGTTAAAAACTAAACGGCCTTATTATCCGCGACGTGCGCCACGGCCACCACGTTTAGACTCTGTGTTACGCTTTAAAGAAGTTAAACGATCTTCGCTATCCTTTAAGAAGCGTGCCATCTTTTGCTCAAATGTTTCTTTTGGAGCTCGGTCGTTACCGCCACCACGATTATCTCTGTTGAAAGAGCGATTATTACGTTGTGGACGTCCAGAACGTTGTTGATCACCACCGCGTTGGTATTCACCGCGTGGACGATCTCCTTCTGTTTTTTCACGTTCTTTCGCTTTTTTGATAGATAAACCAATCTTTCCATCTTTTTCAACATTAATAACTTTTACTTCTACTTGGTCGCCCACTTTTAAGTGATCGTTAATATCTTTTACATAGTTATCAGCAACTTCACTAATATGAACAAGACCAGTTAAGCCTTCTGGCAGCTCCACAAAAGCCCCAAAATTTGTAATACCTGTTACTTTACCCTGTAACTTGCTGCCTACCTCGATTGACATAAAAAAAATGCTCCTCCTTAGTGGTTAAAAAGTCAAATTTTACTTTATTATATATAATCCTAAAATATAGTGTCAATAAGACATACTCTACTTCGAAACAGGAAAAATTATCTCCCCTTTACCAGAGAAGAAATAATCCCTTCTAGCAATCTTTAATACGTACTCTTCATCATTTAACTTTTGAACTTCGTCTTTTAGACTTTTTTCTTTATTCGTTAATGAATCCAGTTCTTTTTTCATGTCCTTAACTTTTGCTTCTTTTGCTTTAATGGAACTGTTTTGTTGATAAAACGTTACACTAATACTCGCAATAATTGTAAAAGTAAAGACAAGAAAAACCGCTAAACGGCGATAAAGTCGCTTCCTGTTCTCATCCGTTTGTATTATATGCTCTTTAACAGGATTTGGACTCTGTTTTTCGATTGTTCTTTGTCTCAGTTCCCTCATTTCCGAGGTCCCCCTAACTTCTTTTTTATACGCTCCCATATTTGGAAGATATGTCCCTTCAATTTTGCTATATATTGCAGGAACCCTATATGTTTCACTATAAAAAGTTTAACACGATTAGGGAGAAGTTTCCATATGAGCGAAGCAATAAATCGAACAGGCCAGAAAAAAACTTTCCATATGAAAAGTAATATCCAAATCACAATTTTCCATAACACATGTCCAATTGAAAGCAGTATACGAAATAAGAATAATATAAATGCAATAAATAGCTGCGCTATAATAATAACAGGTTTTATCATGAGTAGCTGTATAATTCGAACAAAAAAATATGTTGTTTGCATAAAAATATAGATGAGAAAATTTAACAGCTTCATGTATAGTGCTTTCAGTAAGCTTTGATATGCCGCAAAACCACATAACAATGCCAAAAACACATATATACGTAGTTCAGCTTCATTTACGAGAAGCAATACATAAAAGACGAATAATGCTTGGACAATCCAAAATAATATATCTTGTATAAATACAAGCCAACGTTTACGTTCTTGGCGCTTTAAAAAACGTTGATATGTATCTAAAGACGCTCCAATCCAAGCACCCATTCCAATCATTGAAAGCATTGTATACAACTGAATTGTTAGACTCATTTAAACAACTTACTAAAGAAACCTTTAGTTTTTTCTCCTTGATTTTCATCAATATACAGCATCTCATTAACTTTCCCTTTAATCGACACAATACCTTTTTCTACATCTAAATTTTTCATTTGTAAATTTTGACCACGAATCGTTAAAAAACCCATTACGGTCTCTAGCAAAAACTCTTCGCTATCAAAACTCTCTACCTGCTTCACACCGGTAATATCAATTATACGCCTGCCACGCATAATAATGTCATGTTCTACAGAAACATTTTGTTGATTAGAAGACGTAGGTGAGTAACCATTATTCACGTAAATCCCCCCATAGGTTTTTACTAGCTAATAGTAATGTATGAGGGGATACATGATTTTAGAACAAGCCTTCTTCCGCTTTTACTTTTTCTTCACGAACTAAGCTATACATATTTGCTGCATCTTCTTTTTTAGTTGTTTCTTTCAATTCATTTATTTTTACAGTCACTATTTTTTGACCAAAACGAATTGTTAATTCATCAGCTACTTTCACATCAGAACTCGCTTTTGCCACTTGACCATTAATAGATATTCTTCCTTGATCAGCTACTTCTTTCGCTAATGTTCTTCTTTTAATTAAACGTGACACTTTTAAAAACTTATCTAGACGCATATCAAATCCCCCTATTAACGCTCTGTTTGTTTCGCTTCTTCCCATAAAACATCTAACTGTTCTAATGATAAATCTTCCATCTCTTTATTCATTTCAGCTACTTTTGCCTCCATGTATAAAAAACGACCAGTAAATTTCTCATTAGTTGAACGTAACGCCTCTTCTGGATCTATTTTGTAATGACGGGCTATATTAACAAATGCAAATAGTAAATCACCAAACTCACCTAGCATCTTTTCCTCATCCATGTTTGTAACTTCTTGTTGGAACTCTTGCCATTCTTCCAAAGCTTTCTCTATCATCGGCTGCACATCAACCCAATCAAATCCAACCTTACCAGCTTTCTTCTGAATTTCAAAGGCGCGTAGTAACTGCGGCAAACTTTTAGGAACGCCATTTAAAACAGATTCTTTCACGAATCCTTTTTCTTGTTTTTTAATTTCTTCCCAATTGGCAATCACTTCATCAGCATTGTTTACATCCGTATTTCCAAATACATGTGGATGGCGACGAACCATTTTTTCAGATAGAGTTCGAATGATATCATCTATAGAGAACCAACCTTCATCTTCTCCGATTTGAGCATGAAGCATAACTTGTAATAATATATCACCTAATTCTTCTACTAAGTGATCATCATCCTCTTCATCAATTGCTTCCAACACCTCATAAGCTTCCTCAATTAAATATTTCTTTAATGATTGATGCGTTTGCTTTTTATCCCACGGACAACCATTTGGACCACGCAGGTCTGCAATAATTTCTCTAAGAACATCAAACTGTTGATACAAGGACGCACGCTCCTGAACAGGTGGCACGTACACACTTGTTAAATTATTCAATTCCGTTTCATGATCTAACATGTACAACGGTACCTTCTTTACTTGTTCAAATGAAGTTCCTGCAGCTGTTACGATATACACTTCATAATCATCTGGCAACATCTCCATTAATGTTAATTTCACATCAGATGCAACGAATGCATCATATACTTGGCAAAAGATTAAATGTTGACGTAATTCTAATTGCCCTCTTTCAAATGATGTAGCATCAAGTAATTGAAATCCTTCAATCGGATCAATTTTTAGGCTTGCAAACATAGGATCAAGGAAACTTTGTCCACCCTCAATTCGCACTTCAACATTTGAAACGTCTCCTTTTTCCAACAATAGCTGAACTGTTCTTTCTGCTACAAGTGGATGCCCCGGAACCGCATAGATAATTTCTGTACCTTCAGCTTGTTCTAGTAATTTATTCGCAATTGTTTCATATACAATTTCAAACGTATCATGTGCTTCATATACAGCATCAAAAGCCGTATATTGTATACCTTCTTTCTCCAATTCTTCTATAACCGGATGTTCCTTCGTTCTAACAAACAGATGGTCTGCTTCTTTTATTTTTCGATATACACCCATCGTTAGCTGATCTAATTCACCAGCACCTAAACCTAAAGCAGTAATGATTCCACTCACAACCTGTCACCTCTATCCACTCTTCTTCAATGAACCTTCTTTTTTCTCTTGTTTCATAACAGTTCCTAATTCTTTTTTTGTAAATACACGTAATTTTAAAATAAAAAACATATATGTCAATCCGCCGATGGCTACACCTAACAACGCTTCAAGCGTCGCGCTCGCTCTATGTTCCGTATCAATTACTAATCCAGACATCTGCAACACACGCGTGAACATCATTAATACAAATCCCATACAGATACCACTAATTACTACACCTAACATATTTCGCTTATTGATAAGTGACCCTGATACAGCTCTCATAAGCAACAAACTATTTAGTCCAGAAATTATGATTAACGCACATAAAGTCGCTAAGGCTGCCCCTTTCACACCAAAATAAGGCATGAATATATAATTTAACGCTAACTTTAAGCAACCTCCAAATACAACAAATAATGCTGGCTTAAATGTTTGTCCCAACCCTTGTAAAATAGAAGCCGTCGTAATTGACAATGAACTAAATAAAATAGATAAAGATAAAATAGATAAAACATCTGATCCATCACTATTTTCAAACAACATAATATTCGTAGGTTGAATAATACAAGTTAGTCCAATAGCTGCTGCAAATCCAATAACAAATGTTATTTTCATTGCTAACTTTACCTTTTCTTGAATAAAGGAAAGATCTCCTCTTTCCTTCGCCGCTGTAATAATTGGAATAAGTGATAACGAGAAAGAAGTCGTCACAACAGTACCTAATTGCATTAGCGGAATACTTCTATCATAAACACCCTTTAATACTTTTGCACTTTCAGCCTGTTCTCCCGCACCAATAAGTAAAGTGTACAAGGACATTGAATCAGCCATCTGTATAAAAATAAGCACTAAATTACTAACACAAATCGCTAATCCCTGCCAAAAAAGGATTTTAATTATCTTCCTTTTACCCTTAATTCTCGCTACACGTTTAAAAAATATGGAACGAAAATCTCGACGCATATACAACATAAGTACAATAATCCCAATAAGTCCACCCGCAATTGAGCCTAACATAGCCCCTGCACCAACTGTATATAAATCAAATCCGTGAGCAATTAGGAATAGCGATAAAAATACAATAATAGAAACTCGAATTGTTTGTTCTATTACTTGCGAAACAGCCGTTGGCATCATATTATTGAACCCTTGAAAATACCCTCTTGCTACAGACAAAAACGGCATCAATAAGAACGAAAATGAAATAACACGTACCAACTTATCTAAGTGCATATCGCCCATAGCTATCGCGATTGTTTCGGCCCCAAAAAACAATGTAAAGAAACCTATAAAACCAATTCCTAATAAAAACCAAAAAGATACACAAATAATTTCTTCTGCTTCTCTCTGTTTTCCCCACTCTAGTCGTTCTGCAACCATTTTTGAAATGATAACAGGAAATCCATAAGTAGCTAAAATTAAACAAAATCCATAAAACGGGTAAATTTGTTGGTAAATATAAAAACCAATATCCCCTGCTATATTTTGATATGGAATACGGTAAAAAGCGCTTAATACTTTTGTAACAAAACTTGCAATCGTTAATATAATAGCCCCACGCCAAAAGGCTTGATACTTCTTCGCTTCCATACAAGAAAACTCCTTTTTCTATTCTCACCTCTCGTATTATATCATAAAGAAAAGTACAAACTCCCTTACCACCACGGGTAATACTAGGTCCCTACACGTTAAAAATATTCAATGAAAAAAGGTAGCAAAGCGCTACCTTCATTCAATATACATATATCTCCAAATAATTGATTTCTCAAAAAGAAAGATCATAATTAGGAAAGATTGCTACTTCTAAAATCAATATACCCTTACTGTTCCATTTGTTTCGCTAAGAAACTGGCAGCAGTATTAACCGCTTTATGCTCGATTTCGCTTATAATAGCTTCTTTTGAAAAAATAATGACGGCTCCAATTGGGTCTCCGTTTGCAACAATCGGTCCAACTGTATAAGAATGAACCTTTTCTGTTACACCATCGATAATGGAAATATCACTTTCGTCCGTCATAATAACAGACTTTCTTTCTTCCATCGTTTTTTCGATTAGATCGCCAACACTTTTATTTAAGTATTCTTTTTTCGATACGCCTGATACTGCGATGATAGAATCTCGGTCACAGACAAGCACATTATGTCCTAAGCTGTCATATAAAGCCTCAGCATATTCCTTTGCAAAATCACCTAGTTCACTAATTGGAGAATACTTCTTTAAAATTACTTCTCCATCGCGATCAACAAATATTTCTAGTGGGTCTCCTTCTCGAATACGTAAAGTTCTACGAATTTCCTTTGGGATTACTACCCTGCCTAAATCATCAATTCGACGTACGATTCCAGTTGCTTTCATTCTAATGCTGCCTCACTTTCTACTGATGATCAAAGTGGTGAATTTACCTGTTCATGTAAAAATCACCAACTGTTAGACATAGTATTTTACACATTAGTTCTTCTATGCACGTCGAATTGTATTTTTTTATCTTATTTTAGGCATTTATTACTTCTTTTTTCACATCTGGTAAGCCTTTTAATAAATTTTCAGCAATTGTTAACCACTTCGATGTCTCTAAGCCATTTGTTTTCATAACAATTTTCAATTGTGATCCTTCCATTCCTAGACCGATCATACGCCCAAAACTATTTCCGAGCATGAATAATTTTCCACCATCAATATTTTGACTTGCTTGTTCAGAAAACAGGAATGTTACTTCAAATTTATTCTGCTTAATTAACTCAATTTGTTCTTTCATTGCCAACACTTTAATATTTGCAATTTGTAATAAATAACCAACTTCTTGTGGGTAATCACCGAATCTATCGATCATTTCTTCCTGCAATTCTTCAATATCCTCAATTGCAGAAACACCTCTAAATTGTTTATACATCATAATTTTTTGCTTACTATCTGAAATATAAGCATCTGGTAAGTATGCATCTACCTCTAAGTCAATTTCAACATTAACTGTATTTTCAGCCCCATCTGTTCCTCTTCGCTGTTCAATTGCATCTTTTAACATTTGAGAATACAGATCAAATCCGACAGAATCAATAAACCCATGCTGTTCTGCTCCTAACAAATTACCTGCTCCACGAATAGATAAATCTCTCATCGCAATTTTGAAACCAGATCCAAGTTCTGTGAACTCTTTAATTGCTTGCAGACGCTTCTCTGCAACTTCTGACAGCACTTTGTCACGTTTATAGGCAAAGTATGCATATGCAACACGATTAGAACGTCCAACACGCCCACGAAGCTGGTACAACTGTGATAACCCCATACGATCTGCATCAAATACAATTAACGTATTTACGTTCGGAATATCTACACCCGTCTCAATAATTGTTGTACTTACAAGAACATCATGCTGTCCTTCTAAAAATGATAGCATAACAGACTCTAATTCACTTTCGTTCATTTTCCCATGTGCGTACGTTACGCGAGCATCTGGAACTAACATCGAAATTTCATCTGCTTTTCTTTCAATATCCTCTACACGGTTATATAGGAAGTAAATTTGACCGCCTCTTGCAAGCTCTCGCTCTATCGCCTCTCGCATTAATGCTGGATTATACTCTACTACATACGTTTGGACTGGGAAACGATTTTCTGGCGGTGTCTCAATAACAGATAAGTCGCGCACACCAAGCATAGACATATGAAGCGTCCGCGGAATCGGAGTTGCCGTTAATGTTAATACGTCAACATTCGCCTTCAATTGTTTAATTTTTTCTTTATGCGTCACACCAAATCTTTGTTCTTCATCAATAATAAGAAGCCCTAAATCTTTATAAGTGACATCTTTAGATAAAATACGATGTGTTCCGATTACAATATCTATTGTGCCATCCTTTAAGCCCTTAATCGTTTCATTTTGTTGCTTTCTCGTACGGAATCTACTTAATAATCCTATATTGATTGGATAATCTTGAAAACGCTCTCGAATTGTTTCATAGTGTTGCTGCGCAAGAATCGTTGTCGGTACTAAAATCGCAACTTGTTTTTCATCCATAATTGCTTTAAATGCCGCACGAATAGCCACTTCCGTCTTTCCATACCCTACATCACCACAAAGGAGCCTATCCATCGGGCGTCCGCGTTCCATATCTTTTTTAATCTCGTCAATAGAACGTAACTGATCCTCTGTCTCTTGATATGGGAAAGATGATTCGAACTCTTGTTGTTCTGCCGTATCTGGCGTATATGCATAGCCTTTTGAAGCTTCGCGCTCAGCATATAGTTTAATTAGGTCATCCGCAATGTCTTGTACAGATTTTTCAACTTTCGTTTTAACCTTTTTCCAATCATTTCCGCCTAATTTGTAAACTTTCGGATCCTTACCTTCAGACCCTACATATTTTTGGACTTGATCAATTTGTTCAATTGGAACGTATAACTTATCATTACCTTGATATTTAATATTTAAATAATCTTTATGAACACCATTAATCTCTAATGTCTCAATACCTAAAAATTTACCTATACCATGATTTACGTGAACTACATAATCTCCAACTTTTAATTCCGAATAACTTTTAATACGTTCAGCATTCGATAACTTTTGTTTACGTTGTGATTTTTTAACTTTCTTATGAAAAAGCTCCTTTTCAGTAATGACAACAAGCTTTTGCATCGGCATTTCAAACCCTGCATGTAAATCACCTACAGCAATTTGTAGCCTTCCAGGCAATAAGATATCTGTGCCTTCTACAATATCTGCCTCAATATCATAATCACTTAAAATATGTTGTAATTTCTTCACACGTTCATCATCTGTTCCAAGTACAACAGTCGTAAAATGCCCTTCATTCCATCTATCAATTTCTGTTTTTAACAAATTCATCTGTCCATGGAAATCTTGCATTGTTTTACATGTTACATTTACAATATTTTGCGGATGTGTGTGTGCGATATGACGCAAGAATAACGTTAAATATACAAAACTTCTTTTTTTATGATGAAGAAACCCCTCAAATGCGTGAGAGAAAGATAAATCTTGAATAATTGTTCCTTCACCAAGAAGTGATATATACCATTCCGCCTCTTCTGTTTCAAGATGTGATGCTGTTTCTTGAATACGGGAAATCTCATCTAAAATTACAACACCATCTTCTGGTAAATAATCTATCAGACTAGCAGGTTCTTTATAGAAAATAGATAAGTATTTAAACATCTGTTCTATACTTTGCCCGTTTTTCAACATCTCAATTTCATGACTTACCGTCTCAAGCACTGTAGTCTTTAGTTTATCATCAGAAAGTTTTTGCATCGTCTTAGTCAAACCTTCTTCAAGATGCTGAATTCCTGATTTTAATTCTTCCTGTGAAAATAAAAACTCTGTTGCCGGACCAAACCTAACGCTTTCTTTTTTACCTTGAGAACGCTGTTCATCCACATCAAATAATCGAATAGAATCGACTTCTGTATCAAAAAATTCAATACGAAATGGTAGTTCTTCAGTTAAAGGATAAATATCTAATATTCCCCCGCGTAAACTGAACTCCCCTGGAGCTTCTACCATCGACTTACGTTCATAGCCAATATGATGTAAAGTATGCAAGAGCGCATCTAAATCAATCTCTTGCCCTAGATTGATTTCAACTTGCTTTTGCTTCCACAATTCTTTTATTGGTAAAAATCTACGCAATCCTGCCACTGGCGCTACAATGATTCCATTCTCTCCCGCAGCCAAGCGATTTAACACTTCTATACGTTGCGCCTTCAATTCTGGACTTGCAACCCCAATTTCCGATGCTATCAGTTCATTCACTGGATATAGCCACACATCTTTTTCACCAAGTAACGCCACTAAATCTTCATGTACTTTTTGTGCTTGGTATAAGTTATGTGTAACGATTAATTGTGATTTTTTTGTTTTTTTATATAAAGCCGCCATTAATAATGAACGAGAAGACGTTGCCATCCCTGATATAAGTTGTTCTTTTAACCCATCTTCTAATCCATTAATAACCGATTGTATCTCTTCATTTTTATAAAATTGCTCTAATAAACCTATCATTTTTAAAACTCCTCTCAACATAAAGAGCAAGTCATTCTATTTTATGCAAATATTTTGGAAAAGGAAAACAGAAAAATGCTTTGGACATGCCAAAGCGACAACATTTTATTGCAGAAATTTTTCATACTCATAATACTCAGGATAAGATGCGAGCGTTTCTTGACACGATTCACAAATTGTTTTTATATATATATTTCCATTCTCATGAAAATGAATCATCTCTACTACTTCTTGCTCTGTTAGTTGAAATAAAACGTCGCTATATACTTTTTCTGCGTTAATGGAGCCTACATTACCTCCGCAGTGTCTGCAATAATAATACCCTTCCATACTAGCCTCCTAAAAATTCAATTACTACTAGTATGGGTAAAACAAAAGAGAAATATTCCCAATCTCATTTTTAACTATTGAAAGTATTCATGATTTGGAGAAAAGGCTTATTTAGCCACTCTTCACATGCATCCGCTGCTTTTTCAATAGAATGGTTAACATCCGGAATCTCTTCAGATGTAAAGCGTCCTAATACATAATCGACTACCTTCATTCCATTTTTCGGGCGATCGATTCCCATACGGATACGTTGAAATTCTTGTGTTCCTAGGTGCGAAATCGTTGACTTTACACCATTATGTCCACCAGCACTACCTTTCATGCGAAGACGCAATTTACCTACAGGAATGTCTAAATCGTCGTACATAACAACGAAGTCCTCAACATCAATTTTATAATAATCCATGAGTGGACGAATACTTTCCCCAGATAAATTCATATATGTTAACGGCTTTAATAAGATTACCTTTTCTCCATTAACAAACCCTGCACCAAATACACCTTTAAATTTTTGTTCATTCAAAGAAATGTTCCAACGCTTCGCAAGTTCATCAATGGCCATAAATCCAATATTATGCCTTGTTAATTCATATTCTCTACCTGGGTTCCCAAGTCCTACTATCAATTTCATTCTTGTACCACTACTTTCTTTTTTCGATACGAAAAGACGTAACCAAAATTGGTTACGTCTCATTCTATCCAATTAATTGAATAATACACTCACAGATTCTTCTTCGTATACACGAATGATTGCTTCTCCAATTAATGGAGCAACTGAAAGTTCATGTACTTTGTCGATTTTCTTCTCTTCTGGTAATACGATAGAGTTCGTTACAACTAACTCTTTGATATTTGAATTTTGAATACGCTCAATTGCTGGGCCAGATAATACTGGGTGTGTACAGCAAGCATATACTTCAGAAGCACCGTTCTCAACAAGAGCGTTTGCTGCTAATGTAATTGTACCAGCTGTATCAATGATGTCATCAATTAAAATCGCTGTTTTTCCTTCAATATTACCGATAATGTTCATTACCTCTGATACGTTCGGGCGAGGACGACGCTTATCAATAATAGCGATTGGCGCTTTTAGACGATCTGCCATTTTTCTTGCACGAGTTACACCACCATGATCAGGAGACACGATTACGATATCTTTAAGACCTTTTGTTTCAAAGTAATCAGAAAGAATCGGTACACCCATTAAGTGGTCGATTGGGATATCAAAGAACCCTTGAATTTGTGGAGCATGTAAATCTAGAGTGATTACACGAGTTGCACCTGCTGTTTCAAGCAAGTTTGCTACAAGTTTCGATGTAATTGGTTCACGAGAACGCGCTTTACGGTCTTGACGCGCATAACCATAATAAGGAATAACAATATTAATTGTTTTCGCAGATGCACGTTTTAATGCATCGATCATAATAAGTAATTCCATGATATGTTCGTTTACTGGGAAGCTTGTAGATTGAATAATGAATACATCGCAACCACGGATACTTTCTTCAATGTTAATTTGAACTTCTCCATCACTAAAACGATCAACAGAACATTTTCCTAGTCCTACTCCAATATGCTTTGCAATCTGCTCAGCAAGTTCCTTATTAGAGTTTAAAGAGAATACTTTCAAATTAGAATTTAGATATTGAGTCGACATCTAGATTAACCCTCCACATTATGATTTTTTCTTATTCAGCAATTGATCAACATAGTCTTCTTTGTTAACTTGACGTGCACGTGCTACCGATAATGCTTTTGATGGAACATTCTCTGTAATTGTAGAGCCTGCTGCCACATAAGCACCATCTTCAACTGTTACTGGAGCAACAAGGTTTGAATTACATCCAATAAATACCCCATTACCAATCACAGTTTTGAATTTATTCTTACCGTCATAGTTCACCGTAATTGAACCACAACCAAGATTCACGTCTTCTCCAACTTGTGCATCCCCGATATAACTCAAGTGTGAAGCTTTACTTCTATTACCAAAGACAGTTTTTTTGATTTCCACGAAGTTTCCAACGCGTACTTCGTCTCCAATAACTGAATCTGGGCGAATGTGTGCAAATGGACCAATCGATACTTCTGTACCAAGTTTACTATCATGTACAGTAGATTGACGAATTGTCGTACGATCTCCAATTTCACTATCACGAATTACTGTATGCGGTCCAATTTCACAATCAGAACCAATTACAGTGTTCCCCTCAATAATTGTTCCTGGATGAAGAACTGTATCACTACCGATAATTGCATCAGCAGAAATATAAGTGTTACTTGGATCAATAATTGTAACACCATTTACCATGTTCTTTCGGTTGATACGGTTTTTCATAATAATTTCCGCTTGCGATAGAGCGACTCTGTCGTTAACACCTAACGTTTCATCGAACTGCTCTGTTTGATAAGCTGATACGATATGACCTTCATTTTTTAAAATCTCAATAACATCTGGAAGGTAATATTCACCTTGTACGTTATCATTTGAAACTTTAGAAAGTGAAGCAAATAAAGCCTTATTATCAAAACAATACGTACCTGTATTGATTTCTTTAATAGCTAATTCTTTCTCATTTGCATCTTTATGCTCAACAATCTTTTCAACATGACCATTCTCATTACGAACAATACGGCCATATCCAGCAGGTTCTTCTATGTACGCTGTTAGCACCGTCGCCATTGCTCCTGCTTCTTTATGTTGCTGAAGTAATGCTTCCATCGTTTCAGCAGTTATTAGCGGCGTATCCCCACAAATAACTAAAGTTGTTCCTTCTTCATTTGCAAGTACACTTGCAGCTTGATCTACAGCATGTGCTGTACCAAGTTGTTCTGCTTGTAATGCAAACTCACTTACGTTTCCTAGCTGTTCTTGTACCATTTCAGCACCATGCCCAACAACCGTTACAAGTTTCTGCAATCCTAATTGAGATACTTGATCGACTACGTGTTGTACCATAGGTTTTCCACATACAGGATGCAGCACTTTGTATAGCTTAGACTTCATACGTGTGCCTTTACCTGCAGCTAGAATCACTGCAAATCTGTTTGACATATAGACCCTCCATCGCAACCTATTTATCCATTAAAGATATTATCCTAAATCATCATATATTTCAAGAAACACATTTTAACTATTAAATTTTACCATAATTCTTATAAGATGTTTTACTCTTTAGTATCTTTTTTAAGAAATAAGCTATACTATTTAAAATGATTTTGAAAAAATTAGTAGTTTCTTCTTTTTATGTTAATGAATTATGAAATTTTCAAATATAAAGCAAAAAAAAAAACAAACTCCTGTAAATGCTTACAGGAGTTTGCTACAAAATTATAAGGCTTTTCGTCAAAGCCCTTTTCATTCGAATTTTACGAAGCACCTGCTTCTTCAAACTCAACCTCTTCTAACTCGCCTAAACGATGATACTCTGTTAAAACCGCATCTTGAATTTTAGAGCGTGTACCAGAATTAATCGGATGTGCAATGTCACGGAACTCTCCATCTGGAGTACGTTTACTTGGCATTGCTACAAATAATCCATTATTACCATCAATTACACGAATATCATGAACAACAAATTCATGGTCCAAAGTAATAGAGGCAATTGCTCTCATGCGGCCTTCTGTGTTTACGCGGCGTAATCTTACGTCAGTCACTTCCATCTTGTGTTCACCACCCTTTTCTAAATAAGCGATATATTTGTATAAATTCCACAAATTTTCTATTTTCCCTTTAATTTTTTAAAAATTTTTAAGATAAAAATTTTTAATGTAGTTGAATATAGAGATTAGTGGAGGTTATCGCTTACAAAAGGTTACTTAACTAGGGCGATTACTTCAATTTCAACGGAAACATCTTTCGGTAATTTTGCTACTTGCACACAAGATCGAGCTGGTTTATGAGTAGAGAAATAAGAGCTATATACTTCATTCACAGCATTAAAATCATCCATGTCCTTTAAAAATACTGTTGTTTTTACGACTGTATCAAATGAAGCACCCGCTTCCTCTAATACCGCTTGTAAATTTTGAAATACTTGTTCTGTTTGTACTGTTACATCTCCTGTTACAAGCTCCCCATTTTCCGTTAATGGAATTTGTCCTGAGCTATAAAACATATTATTTACAATAATCCCTTGTGAGTAAGGTCCAATCGCTTGTGGTGCCTTGCTTGTTTGAACAACTTTCATACTTTTCACCCTTTTATTATTTATTTTACTCTTTAAAAATAGTGTACGAAAGGCAGTTTGTCCATCTATTTTATAATCTATAAATAAAATAAAAAAAGATAGAGCTATCTGCTCTACCTTTTATTCAGCCTCTACAAGCCCTTCATCAAATGGTGCAAGAGAATAATTCCCTTTTTCCACTTGAATCGTTTTTTCTTTCACATCAACTTCCGATAGACGAATTAATGATACAAAATTATTAATTAGTCGTTCTTCAATATCTGTGGATTCTACTAATACACCAATACCAACAACATTAGCCTTGAACTCTTCTAACATACTCATCATACCTTGAATCGTTCCGCCAGCTTTCATGAAGTCATCAATAATTAAAACATTCGATCCTTCTGGAAGGCTGCGTTTTGCTAACGTCATTGTTTGAATTCGTTTAGAAGAACCCGACACATAGTTAATACTAACAGTCGGACCTTCTGTTACCTTATTATCTTTCCTTGCAATTACAACTGGTACATCTAAGTAATTTGCCACTGCATAAGCAAGTGGAATCCCTTTCGTTGCCACTGTCATAACCGCATCAATTGATTGCCTAGCAAAAACAGAAGCAAACAAACGACCTGCGCCATTAATATGGCGAGGATTACTCAATAAATCTGTCATGTATAAGTAACCGCCAGGCAAAATACGATCTGGATTTTCAAATAAGCCACAAAGCTCATCAATAATTAGATCTGCCTCTTCTTCACTTATATACGGTATATATTTCACTCCTCCTGCTGCTCCTGGTATCGTTTGCAATGTGCCGACCCCTTGTTGTTCAAACGTTTGCTTAATAATAACTAAATCCTCACTAATGGAAGACTTAGCCGATTGATACCTTTCAGCAAAAAAAGTGAGAGATACTAGCTGACGAGGGTTTTGTAGCAAGTAATAAGTCATATCGACTAATCTTGTACTTCTTCTAATTTTCATACTCTCACCTCAAATCACGAATATTCTAAACAAATCATAACGTATTATACGTCTTTATTCAAGCGTTTCTCGCTCTCCTAATAAACGTACCGCATAGACCTGTTCACAAAATCCTTTTAATCCGTTATAAATGCGATGCATTCGAGAATCATGGTGTACAAGTCCAAATACAGTTGGACCACTTCCACTCATCAATACAGCATCCGCTCCGAATCGCTTCATCTGTGATTTAATACGTGCAACTTCAGGATGCATTCCAAATGTTACATCTTCTAAAACGTTACCAACAGTATCACAAATCCCTTTATAATCTCCAGAATTTATGACATCAACCATTTTATCTACATTTGGATGTGTAACTCGATTTAACTTTAAATTTCCATACACATCAGCAGTAGATACACCTATATGTGGTTTCGCTAAAATAACCCAACAAGAAGGCGGAGTCTTTATATGCTCAATTTTCTCTCCTCTTCCAGTGGCAATTGCTGTGCCGCCATATACACAGAAAGATACATCTGATCCAATTTCTGCGCCAAGCTCTGCTAACTCATCAATTGTAAGCCCTAAATTCCATAATTTATTAAGACCACGTAATGTCGCTGCTGCATCACTACTTCCACCTGCTAATCCAGCTGCTACTGGAATCGTTTTTTCAATAGTAATAGATACACCTTTTTTTACATTAAACTTCTCTTTTAATAATTTCGCTGCCTGATAAGCTAAATTTCGTTGGTCGTCTGGGACATACCGATTATGGGATAAAATTTCAATACGGTCTTCTGCTAATTCCGTTAGTTCTAGACGATCTGCTAAATCAATGGTTGTCATAATCATTTTCACTTCATGATATCCGTCTTGTCTTTTTCCCAGTACATCTAACGACAGATTAATCTTTGCTGGTGCTTTCACTAGTAGCTTCAATCTATTCACCCACTCTATGTACTCAATCTTTTATCGTTTATTTTACCATAAATTTATAGTAAGACGATGACACTTCCCTAATTATAACGAAAAGCATTCAGAATGAAACTACTTATGTAAAATGATGGCACCTTTTAGAGTACAAAAAGCCGAGGAATGTCTCCTCGGCTACCGTAGCATAGAAAGTATCTTACAACTACTGGTTTCGTTTCATTAATTGCTGTTCTGCAATTTCTATAGCACGTTTCACCATGTTACCAGCATCTTTCGCACGAATTCCGCCCCATCCTTCTTTCTGAACAACATCATAAAAGCCAAGCTCTTTTGCTAGCTCTTCTTTAAATTGGTTTGACATGACACCTCTTCGTCTACTCAATGCAGAGTCCCTCCTTATTTTGCTACGGTATAGTTAGTATGCAAAATAATATAGCTTTTCATTTATGGGAATATATGTAATGATATATGGATTATAAAATGACCTCATCATGAGGGTCTCCATAAAATGTTAACTCTACTGTCTCTGTTAAAACATCTGCATAACTATAAGATACACGTTGCAACGCATCTTCTTGTTGATCCAATTGTACAACAAAAACAGAACGGTATGTTTCTGCTAGTACACCTGATTGCTCCACAGTTTTTCTTCTTCCACTATTTGCTTTTAACATAAGTCGCTGTCCAAGATGGTGATCTAATTCGCTTTTAATTTCATCTAAACGTTTTGACATATACTTCGCTACACCTCGCTGTAATTTAGATTGAACACTTAAAACACGATATATCTATCCTAATTATTAACCTCGATTCACAGCTAATATCATCTTGCGTTTGAATAGATAGAAGAAATACTATATTGTAAAAGTATCATTACTTAGTCTGTACGTTCTTGTCTCTTTTTATCCAAATTCATTTAAATCCTTCCATACAAAAAAGCAAGATACATATGTACCCTGCTTACTCCTCGTAATGTTGAAAAGGTAATCCCGTTCGTAAAATCCCTCTCGTTTCAATTCCACCTAGTCCCTTTTCACCAGTAATTGTATTACGTACGACATCCCATACATTGACTCTCTCCATAAATGAAGTAAAACTAATTTTACCAACTACATATACAGGATCTAGTGCATGAATATTAATTCTAGATGGTGAACTAGCGAAATTGGCCCCTGCACGAATTAGTGCCTCAAAGTGCGATTGACATGCCCCAGCAAAAATAACAAGTTGATCCAATGATGGATATTTTTTTCGCACTTCTCGAACAGCCTGTACAAAATGCCTTGAATGCCTATATGCCGCTAAATCTCCCTTCACTCCTTTCGATTTTGTATATGCATCATGCCCCGTAATAACGAGAATGTCTGGGCGAAAGTGATCTATTAAGTCTACTACTTTTTCATGCATCTCCGTTTCTTTACAATGAATACCTTGTACAGGAACGCCAATTTTGTTATATAAGTCTAAGCACTTGCGCAAATATAAAGGGTCTCCATCTATATGCAATACACGTCCCGGCATTTGAAAATAATTCACCTCACTTGTGTATCCACCAGTTGAAGTATGTTCATGCCTTTGTTTCATTAACACATAATCTTGTTGAAACAAACGATACGTGCGCTCCATTGTTTCTTTCTCACGCTTCACCCTTTTTTTATGTTCTCGTTGATCTATACTAATTAAATCTTCAAGTGGCGCATCCGCCACCAGTCTAATTTCCTCTCCAAACAATATAGCTATCTCGCCTTTTATTTCTATAATACGAAAAAGAATATCCCTCTTATGAGAATATCGTTCCACTAATTCTCCAACATGTAAAGCCATTCTCCTACCTCCAAACTCATTAGGCCATCTTACCTGTTTTTAAAATATGAATTTAGAGGGAGAAAGGTGACAAAAGGGACAGTTCAAGTTGAACTGTCCCTTTCATATTCTTATGATAATTTATGAAGAACCAATGCATTACTTAATGTTGCAAACTCTTCAATAGATAGCGTTTCGCCTCTTCGCTTTGGATCAATTCCTACTTCTGTTAAAATTCGATCCAATAATTCCTTATCTTTCGGGAAACCATTTAAATTATTTGATAAATTATTCATCAAAGTTTTACGGCGCTGTGCGAAACTTGCTCGTACTACTTCAAAGAAGAATGTTTCATCTGTCACCTCTACAACCGGTTTCGGACGCTTTAGAAGGCGAATAATTGCAGAATCAACATTTGGCTGTGGTACAAACACTGTACGCGGTACAGTCATAACTGTTTCAACTTCTGTATAATACTGAATAGCAATCGATAAAGAACCATACTCTTTCGTTCCAGGTTTAGCAGCTAAACGATCTCCAACTTCTTTTTGCATCATAACAACAAATCCACGAACTGGTAACTTTTCTTCAAGCAATTTAAATAAAATTGGCGTTGTAATATAGTATGGCAAGTTAGCTACTACCATTACATCTTGCCCTTCTTCAAATTGCTCATTAAATACTTCATGTACATCCGCTTTTAGTACGTCTTTATTAATAACTGTAACGTTACCATATGGTGCTAACGTCTCATCTAAAATTGGTAATAGTCTTTGATCAATTTCAAAAGCCACTACTTTTTTAGCACGCTTCGCTAATTGCTCTGTTAATGCACCGATACCTGGTCCAATTTCAATTGCACCACTTTCTGAACCAATTTCTGCATGATCGACAATACGATTTAATACATTTGTATCAATTAAAAAGTTTTGTCCTAAACTTTTTTTGAATGAAAATCCATACTTTTCAACAATGTCTTTTGTACGATTTGGCGTTGCGATATCCTTCATTTTTTTTCCTCCTGTATTACTTGCTTATAAGCTTCTCCAAATGATTCCTTTGAAACTTGAAACATCTGTAATCGTTTATGTAACTGTTTTGCATTTGTATAACCAATCTTTAATAGCTTACCCATTCTTTCTCTGCGGCTCTTTGCCATTTCTCCGCCCACTAAGCCTGCATCGACTAAATCACTCCAACTAATTTCACTTGTATAAGCTTCCATTTCTTCATGTATATTCTCTAGAGCACGGCGAATCGACTCATTAGAAGCATGTTCGATCCCAACTCCCTTTTTCCTTTTAGCAAGCGCTTCTTCCTTCGGTAAAAAGGCATGCTTACAGCCGGGAACCTTGTCAGAAATAATTTTTCGAATACGCTCTCCAGGATAATCTGGATCTGTGAAAATAATAACGCCCCTTTTTTGCTGCGCTAATTTAACTTGCTCAATAACATGATCACCGATTGCTGAACCGTTCGTTTCAATTGTATCCGCATCAACAGCACGCTTAATCGCAACTGTATCATCTTTACCTTCTACAACGATAATCTCTTTTATTTTCATGCTTGCCTCCACACTCGTTTCGTCTCTACTTAGTAAAACAAAAAAATGACGACTTTTCCATTATTATTTTCCTCATTCTTATATTTTAAAAAATAGAATAGAAAAATCTTTGTTCTCTGTCCTTATTGTAACACTTCATCATTCACATTTATTTTCTTCATCACTTCTACTAGTGTTTTTTCAAAATAAAAAAGAACAGGTTTCCCCATTCTTTTTTATTCAACACCAAATAAAGCTTTTGCATTTTTGGTTGTCATTTCTGCTACTTCCTCATAAGAAACACCTTTTAAATTCGCAATTTCTTCTGCTACGAGTTTTACATAACTCGGTTCATTTCGTTTCCCTCGAAATGGATGCGGCGTTAGATATGGACAATCCGTCTCTATTAACAATTTCTCTAATGGAATCTCCGTAGCAACCTCTTTCGGCTTTTTAGCGTTTTTAAATGTAACTGGTCCGCCTAACGAAATTAGAAAGTTCATATCAACACATCGCTCTGCTACTTCTACGCTGCCGCTAAAACAATGCATAATGCCTCCTACTTCAGCTGCATTCTCTTCTTCTAGAATATCAACAATATCTTGAGTTGCATCGCGATTATGTATAATAATCGGCAATTTCACTTTTTTCGCTAATGCAATTTGTTTACGAAATACTTCTTTCTGTATTTCTTTTGGAGACTTATCCCAATGATAATCTAAACCCATTTCTCCAAGTGCAACGACTTTAGGATGAGAAGCAAGTTCTTCTAACCAAGCTAAATGTTCTTCTGTCATGTCAATTGCATCAACTGGATGCCATCCAACCGCAGCGTAAATAAAATCATAAGCTTCAGCTAATTCCATCGCCTTTTTTATCGTTACTTCATCAAAACCAACAACAACTGTATAAGTAACTCCCGCTTCTTTCATTCGGGCAATAACTTCTTGCAAATCTTCTTCAAATTGCTCTGCATTCAAATGCGAATGTGTATCAAACAACATAATACATAACTCCTTTTATATTGAAATCCAGTTTATTCTACAAAAATAAGTTCTTTAATAACTTAACGATAACAATACTACAATCTTAATGCAAAAATAGAGAATGTAAAAAGAAAAAAGACGCTTCACACATGTTACACGTGAAACATCTCTTTTCTTGTCTTAATTACTTGATTTTTGTACCATTTGGTAGATTTTGGTCAATTGATGCTAATGACAATACGCCATTCTCTTCACCCGCTAAAATCATACCTTGCGATAATTCACCGCGTAATTTTACAGGTTTTAAGTTTGTTACACAAATAACCTTTTTACCTTTTAGGTCTTCTGGCGAATAGAATTTTGCAATTCCAGAAACAACTTGACGCTTTTCTGTGCCTAAGTCTAGTTGGATTTTTAACAACTTGTCTGCTTTTTTCACAGGTTCAGCAGATAGTACTTCAGCTACGCGTAATTCTACTTTAAAGAAATCATCAATTGTAATTTCTTCTGCCTTCGGCTCTTCTTCTTTTTTCTCTTCTACTTTAGGGGCAGAGCTTTTCATTTGTTCTTTAATGTACTCTACTTCCACTTCTATTTCTAAACGAGGGAAAATCGGGTTTCCTTTTTCTACTTTTGTTCCAGCTGGAATACAGCCAATTGTAGATAGACTTTCCCAAGATTTATGAGCCTCATCAGTAAGGCCAAGCTGAGCAAACATCTTGCTTGGTGCTACTGTTAAGAATGGCATAAGCATAATACCTGTTTGACGAAGTACTTCTGCTAAATGAGCCATTACGGAAGCTAACTTTTCACGATCATTCTCATCTTTTGCTAATACCCATGGTTGTGTTTCATCAATATATTTATTCGTACGACTAACCAATTGCCAAATAGATCCTAACGCTACAGAGAACTCCATATTCTCCATTGCTTCTTCTACTTTTTTCAAAGTATCTTGTGCAAACGCTACTAACGTTTCATCAAATTCTGTTACATTTGCTTTAAATGCAGGGATTTCTCCGTTAAAGTACTTATCAATCATAGCTACTGTACGATTTAATAAATTACCTAAGTCATTTGCTAAGTCGAAATTAATACGCTCCACAAATCCTTCTGGTGTAAATACGCCATCAGATCCAAATGGAACTTCACGAAGTAAGTAATAACGTAATGCATCCAATCCATAACGATCGATTAATGTAACTGGATCTACTACGTTTCCTTTTGACTTACTCATCTTTCCATCCTTCATTAAAATCCAGCCATGAGCAAAGACTTTCTTTGGAAGAGGTAAATCTAATGCCATTAAAATTATCGGCCAATAAATTGTATGGAAACGAACGATTTCTTTCCCAACTAAATGCACATCTGCAGGCCAGAATTTTTTATATTTCTCTTCATTTGCTGTTCCATAACCTAACGCCGTAATATAGTTAGATAATGCGTCAACCCATACGTAAATAACGTGTTTTGGGTTACCAGGAACACGAACTCCCCAGTCAAATGAAGTACGAGAAACTGCTAAATCTTCTAATCCTGGTTTAATAAAATTATTAATCATTTCATTTTTACGAGACTCCGGCTGAATGAAATGTGGATTATCTTCATAGAACTTTAATAGTCTGTCGACATATTTACCCATTCTAAAGAAATAAGATTCTTCACGAACAAGTTCTACATCATGACCACTATCTGGGCTTTTCCCTCCAACTACTTTGTCACCTTCCATAATTGGATCTACTAATTGATGCTCTGTATAGAACGTCTCATCTTGTACAGAATACCAACCTTCATATTCATCAAGATAAATGTCACCTTGATCTACTAATTGCTTAAAGATTTTTTCGACAACATCTTTATGACGATCTTCAGTTGTACGAATAAAATCATCATAAGAAATATCCATCTTCTCCCAAAGCTCTTTAATTCCTGCAACAATATTATCAACATATGCCTGTGGCGTAATATTTAACTCTTCTGCTTTCTTTTGGATCTTCTGTCCATGCTCATCAGTTCCTGTTAAATAATGCACATTATATCCTTGCATACGCTTATATCGTGCCATCGCATCTCCTGCTACTGTCGTATAAGCATGTCCAATGTGTAATTTTCCACTTGGATAATAAATTGGGGTAGTAATATAAAAGGACTTATTTTCCTCTGTCATTGTTTTGGACCTCCCGAATAACCTCATATGTATTTATAAACAGTATATCAAAAACTCATATATAAAGTGAAACTTTAATCAGTGGGGTTTTTCTTCATCCCCACTGATTATTAGCCCACATCAATCGGGCTTTTACGAGCAGCCCGAATCTCACTTATCTTCTTTAAGCCAACCTAATTTTGAATTCTGGGTCTTAATGCTCGATATCTTTATCATCTATTGCTCATATTTCAAAAAAATATACAATCTCCACTTGAAATTTGTTATTTTTTTCTGAAAATATTGTGAATAATTGTGGAATTTCCTCTCAATCTATTATATATAAGAAATAAGAAATCTATAAATCTTTTTAAAAAATATAGAATTTAAGAATTGACGGAAATGTAAATGATTGGTATCATATGTCCATAGGGTATTTTGTCGAAAAATGACGAATCTAAAAATAGACTCGAAACTTATAAACTATTTATTTAGGAGGAAAAAAATTATGAAATCTACTGGTATTGTTCGTAAAGTTGATGAATTAGGTCGTGTAGTAATTCCAATCGAATTACGCCGTACTTTAGGTATTGCAGAAAAGGACGCTCTTGAAATCTATGTTGATGACGAAAAAATCATCTTAAAGAAATATAAACCAAACATGACTTGCCAAGTAACTGGTGAAGTATCTGACGGTAACCTTTCTTTAGCTGAAGGTAAAATCATCTTAAGCAAAGAAGGCGCTGAGCAAATCTTAAACGAACTTCAAGATTATATCGAAACAGCAAAATAAGCTTCTCAATTATGAGAAGCTTATTTTTTATCGACATGATAGATTTGATATACATCTCTTTTCGACAAATCTCGATCTTTAGCGACTGTTTTAATCGCTTCTTTTGAATTCATACCTTTTTCATTTATATAGTGTTCAATATGATCATATACTGAAAGAGATTCCCACCATTGTTCTTCTGGAGCAGGTTCTTCTGTTGAACCAGCTACTAAAATACAAAACTCACCACGTACTTCATTTTGCTTCGTCCACTCAATTGCTTCTTGAATTGTCCCTCGAATAAATTCCTCAAATTTTTTCGTTAACTCTCGACACAATACAATCTCTCTATTTCCCAACACTTCCTGCATCGAAATTAAAGTATCATCTAAACGATGAGGCGCTTCATAAAACATCATTGTAGTTTGTACATAACGAAGCTTTTCTAACTCCATCTTCCGTTCCTTTTTGTTTCTCTGCAAGAAACCATAGAAATAAAACTGCTTTGTTTCAAGACCGGATGCAATTAATGCTGTAAGGGCTGCATTTGCTCCAGGAAGCGGAATTACATGATATTGCTCAGCTACTGCCTCAACAACAATATCGTAACCCGGATCAGAAATACACGGCATACCAGCGTCACTAACAAGTGCTACATTCTTTCCATCCTCTAACTTCTCTAATATTCTCTTTCCACTTACTTCTTTATTATGCTCATGATAACTCGTGACAGGTGTTTCAATTTCAAAATAATTACAAAGTTTTTTCGTTTGTCTCGTATCTTCAGCAGCAATTAAATCAACTTCTTTTAAAATTCGGATTGCACGAAATGTCATATCTTCTAAATTTCCAATAGGAGTTGGTACTAAATATAAAACTCCCTTTTCATTTTGTTGAAAGCTTTTTTGTTGCCACATAGCGTTCTCCTTTTTGCATATATGCCTCTTTTTGTTTTCTCGTTAATTGCTTAAAGTAATACTCCGCTTGCATAGCTGTACGCTTATCATCATGGGTCTCTACATATTTTAAAACGACAGGAAGCCTGACGCGTGTATACTTAGCTCCTTTGCCGCTATTATGAGTCTGTATTCGTTTTTCTATATGGTTTGTATATCCAGCATAATAACTTCCATCAGAGCACTCTACCACATAAAAAAAATGCTTATTCTTCTCCATATAAAATTGAACGTATCTCCTTTGTATATTCGTTATTGTTCTCATATACAACGAGAGGTGGTAAAATTTTTAAATCTGCATTTCCATCCTTAATTCCTTCAATTAACAATGTATTTGCTTCTTTTCCAACCTTAGGATAAACAAATCGCACACGCTTTGGTTCAATTTTATATTTACGCATTAATGTGACAATGTCGAGTAATCGCCCTGGACGATGTACAAACGCCACTTTCCCACCTTGTTTTACTAACTGACTACTTGCAGATACAACATCTTCTAATGTACACATAATTTCATGACGAGCTATCGCTAAATGTTCATTCATATTTTTCTCTGAAGTTTGAGGTGTTTGAAAATATGGTGGATTACATGTAACAACATCATATTGATGACGTCCGAGTTTCTCTGGCATATCTTTCAAATCTCCATGTATGAGGTGAATTCTTTCTTCCAGCCCATTATATTGAACACTTCTTACTCCCATATCATATAAGCGTTCTTGAATTTCCACACCAGTAATCTTTCCTTTTGTTCTTGTACTTAATAGAAGGGGGACAACTGCGTTACCTGTACACAAATCAAGTAAATTCCCCTTTTGAATTGGTACCCATGCAAAATCTGCCAGTAAAACAGCATCTAAAGAAAAATTAAATACTGATGGGCTTTGTATAATCTTCATGTCTTGCGCTAATAAGTAATCTAAACGTTCATCTTCATATAAATTCATATACTGCTCCTTTTCTTACCCTTAACCTACCCTATTTCATGTATAAAAAATTACCTTTCCAATTATAATTGGAAAGGTAATTTCACTTTTTATTTAAGAATGACAGACAGAACAAACAATCTCCCTCTTTACGTACACTTCCATAATGTAGATTGCAAATATGAAAACCTTCTTGATACAGTCTCGCTAAATTGTCATAGCCTTCACCAATATCTGTTTTCGGCTTCACTTCTTTACGCTTTTGAGTTTTTTGTTTTTCTTTATTCTGCACTTCTTCAAAACGGTGTCGCAAATTGTTATTTTCCATTTTTATATGCTGGTTTTCTTCCAACAACTCTGCAAGATGCTGTTTTAACTCTCCCAACTGTTTATATAAATGTCCAATTTGCTCTTCCATACTAGAAACCGATTCAAAAATATCTTTTTTCTCCACAAGCACCCACCTCATTAATCTGTGGTTTGACTCGAAACGACCCCTTTATTCACTAACTCATCTAACGTATATTCTACTATCCGTTCCTTGTCTACTAGTTCCACTTGAATTAATCTTTCTAAAATATTTAATCCGATCACACGGCCAGTACCATGCGGGGTTTGTATACGTTGATCTAAATCAGGAAGTTGTTCCTTTGCTGCCTCATATTCATCATTCTCATATTTTAAGCAACACATTAAGCGACCACATAAACCAGAGATTTTTGCAGGATTTAATGATAAATTTTGATCCTTTGCCATTTTAATGGATACAGGTTCAAAATCTCCTAAAAAAGTAGAACAACAAAGCATACGACCACATGGACCAATACCACCTAGCATCTTCGCTTCATCACGAACACCAATTTGTCTTAGTTCAATTCTTGTTCTAAAAATTGCCGCTAAGTCCTTCACTAGTTCGCGGAAATCAATCCGACCATCCGCAGTAAAATAGAAAATAATCTTATTACGATCGAATGTATACTCTACATCTACAAGTTTCATATCAAGATTATGCTCTACTACCTTTTGCTGACAGACTTGATATGCTTCTTTTGCAGCATGTTTGTTCTCTTCAACAATGGTACGATCATTTTCATTTGCAATACGAATAACCTTTTTTAGCGGTAATACAACGTCGTTTTCATCAACTTGCTTTTTGGTAATAACTACTTTTCCGTATTCAATACCTCTTACCGTTTCTACAATAACAAACTCATTTTCAGAGATATCGAACTGATTTGGATCAAAGTAATATACCTTTCCGGCCTTCTTAAAGCGAACACCTACTACATCATACAAAACGGTCATCCCTCCTGCAACCGCAACACTAACTGTTCGAACACAAGCTGCGCATTTACATTAGCGTTGATTCTATTTTTTGCCTCTAATATATTAAAGAGAGCTGATACAATGCGCTTCTGAGCATAGGAAAACGATTCAAACATCTCTTTCTGCTCATGAAAAACAAGACGATCTTCTTCTCCAAGTTGAACATATAGTAAATCCTTATAAATAAGGAGTAACATATCTAACCCTTGCTGTAATTGTTCTTTCTCTCCAAAGTGTTTTCCCCATTTTTCTTGTACAAAAAAAATAGAGGTTTTATCTTTTTCGAGCGCTTCACATAATTTTATCACTAAAGCTCGTGCTTGTGCAAACCATTCATCACTACATAAAGCTAAAGCTTCATCAAAACTATTTGTGAGTTGAGCAGCAAGTGTCGATAAAGATGCTGTAATACCTTCTTCCTGTAATCTTCTAATTAAAGATTCTGTAGGTAACGGTCTAAACGTAACAACTTGGCAACGAGATAAAATCGTATTTAAAATTTGATGACTTTGTTCAGTAAGTAAAATAGCGGTTGTATCACTACTTGGTTCTTCTAAAAATTTCAAAAGTGTATTTGCCGCATTTGCCGTCATACGATCTGCGTGCTCAATAATATATAATTTTTTATTTGCCTCTAATCCTGTTTTTGAAAACTCTTCTTGTAAATCATGAATTTGCTGCTTCTTAATAGATAATCCGTCTGGTTTTACAATATGTAAGTTAGGGTGGTTACCTGAATCAATTCGCTTACAATTTGTGCATACATGACAGGGCTCTACTCCATTCCGCTGAGAACAGAGGAAACTCTTTGCCATTTGAATTGCTGTCGCAAACTTTCCCGTACCTTTCCCTCCCTCTAACAAGTAAGCGTGGGATATACGCTCTTTTGCAATGCTATTCATCAACATTTTTACACCGATGGGTTGTATAGCAGAAAGCTGCTCCCACGTCTTCATCATAATGCATACCTCACTTATTTCATTCTTTCCTTCTATTATAACAATTTATCTTCTATAATCTGAACAACTTCTTCTATAAGTTTTTCCATCGGCTGATCAGCATTTACCAATACAATACGCTCCGAGAAACGTTCTACAACTTGTAAATACCCTTCGCGCACACGTTTATGGAAAGAGATATCTTCCATATCTAGTCGATTTACTTCACGTCCTGCATCTTTTTCAATCCGAGCCAAGCCAACCTCAGGCTCAATGTCTAGATAAATTGTTAAACTAGGCATACAGTCCTCTGTTGCGAAACGATTTATTTCAAATACCTTATCCATACCCAATCCTCTTGCATAGCCTTGATATGCTAAAGAACTATCTATAAAACGATCACATAACACGAGATAGTTCTCATTAAGTGCTGGCATAACTTTTTCTACTAAATGTTGTCTGCGCGCAGCAGCATAAAGAAGCGCTTCTGTACGTGCTTCCATCATCGTATATTCTTGTTTATGTAAAATCGTCCTAATGTCCTCAGAAATTGCAATACCACCTGGTTCCCTTGTCGCCATTACCTTTTGTGCTTTTTGTTCAAAATATGGCAATAAGCTTTTAATTAACGTTGTTTTACCTGAACCTTCTGGGCCTTCAATTGTTACAAATAATCCCTTCATCCTAAAACCTACTTTCTATATCATACACTTTCATATATTTCGTATTACCTTGAAAACGAGCTCCTGCTCTCTCTAAATACATAATTTGCTCTTTATGCTCTGAAGTAATTCTCTCTCCATACATAACCAATGGAATCCCAGGTGGATACGGAATCACCATTTCCGCCGCTATCATTCCAACAGCTTCTTCTATAGATACTATCCTTGTTCCATATCTTTCTAGTTGTTTATACGTATACGGCAACGGAGAGAATTCACCTTTATAAGTATAACGAATAGATTCCCTCTTGTCTTTCACGTCATAATGTTGCAATGCTACTCGGATCATCTCTATAACCTTCATATACCCCTCATTTGCTTGCAGGGGTAAAATAAATAGGACATTGTACGGATCAGCCATCTCTGTATATATACCGACCTTTTCAAATACGGACTGTAATTCGTACCCTGATAACTGACAACGAGTTTGTACGGTAACCTTTAACTCGTCTTGCAACGGATATTCTAAAATGGCGATTTGGGGAATAGAACGTAACCGTTCCTTAAATCTCCGTAAAAACTCAACAATTTCACCATGACCTTCTTCTTTTATACGCGCCATTGTAAAGCGTGCTATATCCAAGGAAGCCATAATTGGATACGATGGACTACTAGATTGTAGCATACTTAAATAAGTAGTAACCTTCTCTTCGTCTACTAAGTAACTATTTATATGTAAATAGGAACCCATTGTCATTGCGGGTAATGTCTTATGTGCAGAATGCACTACAATATCTGCACCATATGTTAACGCTGATTTCGGGAATGGTTCTCCTAAACAAAGATGTGCCCCATGTGCCTCATCTATTAAAACAGGGATTTCATGTGCATGTGCAAAAGCGATGCTTGCCTCTAAATCCATGCCCATACCATAATAATTAGGATGCGTTAGAATGAGTGCTTTCGCATTTGGATATTTTCCAATTGCTTTCTTAATAATTTCATTACGAACTCCCACTGGTACGTTATAAGTTTCATCAATCCATGGATCTAAAAAAATGGGATTTGCTCCCGCTAGTTTTAAACCATTAATAATTGATTTATGACAATTTCTTTGTACAAGAACAATATCATGTTCCCCACAACAAGACAAAATCATCGCTAAGTTCCCGACTGTTGAACCATTAATTAAAAAATAACTTCTCTTTGTATCATACACTTCAGCCAATAATTGTTGTGCCTCATCTATACATTCAAACGGACTATGCAAATCATCTAGTCCTGCTAACTCAGTTACATCAATAGATAGAATATCTTTAAACTCTCTTATTGCCTTCTGAGGGAAGTTTAAACCATTCTTATGACCTGGGACATGAAAGGATAACGGCCCTCTTTCTTTAAACTCGATTAACGCCTCATATAAAGGCATATGATTTTGATTCATCTACATCTCTTCCTTATTATTCATTCTCCATCTATTATACAGAACAAAAAAAATAATAGGCATATGCCTATTTAAAAATATGATACTTCTAATTTTCGAAGTTGCTTTAAATAATGTATATATTTCGGATCATCTGTCTCTGTATTCACCATATCCTTTTCACATTCATAACATATTAAATTATTATAAACATATATACCTTCTTTTCTTTTTGTCTCACAAACAATACAAACTTCACTTTGTAATTTCATAACCTTCCCTCCCTATTTAAGTGAACCTATTTTATACTTCTAATCCTTAACAATTTCCAGAAAAATATACACCCATCTCTTATATAATATGATTAACTCTTGGGCAACGTGTTTGTATTACCATTACTTCTTTCCCATTCTTTTTAACAATACAAAAAAACACAAGTCAAAAGACTTGTGTTTTTAGTTGCTTGGCGACGTCCTACTCTCACAGGGACAAGGTCCCAACTACCATCGGCGCTAGAGAGCTTAACTTCCGTGTTCGGTATGGGAACGGGTGTGACCTCTCTGCCATCATCACCAAACTATGAAGGCATATTCCTTCAAAACTAGATAACATTTGCTACATATTATATGGTTAAGTCCTCGATCTATTAGTATTCGTCAGCTCCACATGTCACCATGCTTCCACCTCGAACCTATCAACCTGATCATCTTTCAGGGATCTTACTAGCTTACGCTATGGGAAATCTCATCTTGAGGGG